>JALFIV010000020.1 GCA_022775385.1 Clostridiales bacterium | reverse complement strand
TGCGGAAAGGTTTGTCATCATCAGCGAGCCTGCGATGACAATACCCGGGAGGCTGTGACCTGCGACGAAGTAACCTTCCTCGGTGTCCAGTCTCTCGTCACGCGTCTTGTACCAGGACAGAACTGCTACGAAGATCGTGAACAACAGGAACTCAACAACAGTGATAGTAAGATCCATCTCAATATTCTCCTTTATTTCTTTTCTCCCCATCTGTACCATGTTCCGGATCACGGCATAGATGGACGGACAGAGTCCTAACATATAATAACAAACCAGTTTATAGAATGCAACATGAAATTTCAAAATATATTTATAGATTATTTACAATTGTGCAAAGTGGTCAAGCAAAAGTGGCGATGACAACGGGATGTAACTGCTGTCTGAAACGAGGAAAAACGGTCCGGAACCGAGGGGATTCCTTCGATTCCGAACCGTTTTATGGAGAATTGCCGGTTTTAATCAGTCGCGGTCAAAGATCTGACGATCAAATTCGCCCTCCTGCTTGACGACAACCAGAGCGACCAGAACATCGTCGATGACGTTCAGCGTGGTGCGGAACATACCGGAGAACCAGTCGATGCCGGAGCCCGGCTTGACCAGATTCGCGCCGATGATGCCGACTGTGCCGGCAACCAGCGTCGTGCAGGCGAAGCCGATAAATGCCTTTCCGCCCAGTGCGCCGATTTCCTTGCGCCTGAGCGAACCGACCGCCTCGATGACCGAACCCATGACCAGTACGACGACGGACATCTGGATGAGACGGAGGAAGATTTCGCCGACGAACTTGGTCGAAACCATGATGTTCGGGACGATGGCGCCTGCGACCATACCCAGAATCATCACGAGGAAGATCTGGAAGGTGCTGTTTTTGAGAAGTTTGTTCATACAATCATCCTTTCGTGAGATGGCGGTTGTCTGAAAAAAAGGGGATTTTTCCAGACAAAACAAAAAGACCCCAAAAGCGTCCGCCTTTGGAGTCTTGGATATGAAATACAATCTCATTACATTGATTAAAATGCGGTTGAACAATGGGCAAACTGCCAAAAGATAAAAGCGGCTTACCGGATTTTATCGGAAATACTCAACAATTCGGATGCTTTGTCAGTGTCTGACGAATAAACGAAGCGACCTTCTCCGGGGGAATCCCGAGGGAGATGGAAAACTCGCTGTCGAGGAGCTCGCGTCCGCGGCGCAGAAATTTTTCCTCGGTAAAGCTCATATGTCGTCCGGATTGAATCAGACTGCGCCGGCGTTCGGACAGCTTGTGTACCGCACCGATGATGGCTGCACAGTCGCCGTGCTGCAGCAGGTCGCGGTAATATTTTTCCGCCGCATTCTTGCCGTGTTCCGCACAGAGCGGGGTATCCAGCTCGGGAATCCGGCGAATCAGATCTTCCGCCTCCTCTTTGGAGAGGATCGGACGCATACGCACCGCAGAATCCATGGGGACATAGGTGCGGCATTTCTGCTTGGCAGACTGCAGCTCATAGTAGCGGCGTTCGCTGTCGCTGCCGGTGGGATCCGGAAGGTCGGTGTCGACGACACAATAGACACCGGACGTGCCGTAGACAACCCAGTCATTGACATGAAACACGGAATCAACTCCTTACAATATGAGAATCAGCTGAGTGGAGGACACTGCAACTGTTACATATAGTATATCATGTTTGTCGAACGATTGTCATAGCTGTTTTGTCCAAAAAACAGAGAAAAAATGAAAAAATCGCAAGAAAACTCACTGATACAGGTAAAATTTGAGTAAAAAATGACGTTTTTGGAAGAGGTCGGAGCGGGAACTGGGGTGGATGTTTAAGCAGGTTCATACGATTTTGGTCTCTGATATCCAAGAGGAGTATCCGGGGATGTGTGCTGGTGCGTCTGCCTCTGTCCGACACACTGTAGGACATCTTTCATAAAACTGAACCAAGTCGAGATAAAAATATTAGCAAAAGTTAACTTGAAAAAAGCATTGACACAAACGGGGAACAGCGGATATACTAGGAGCAGAGAAAAGATTAGCGAAAACTAATTATGCGGTGCGGAACGGATTCCGACCCGCTTTTTTCACCACAGCGAGTTAGGTAAGTCTAACTAAGGAGGGATCTCGTATGGTAGGAGCACAAACTATGACACGAAATTACAGCGCGAAAACCCCTATGCCGGTATCCGGCACAATGCCGCTGACAATGGCGGGACAGGGGGAGACGCGGACAATCTGCTGTATCCGCGGAAAGGATGAAATCCGCCGCTTTCTGAACAATATGGGATTTATCGAGCAGGAATCCGTGCAGATTATCAGTGAATTCGGCGGAAATCTGATAGTCGCGGTCAAGGGCGCCAGAGTTGCGGTCAGCCGCGCGATGGCATCCAGAATTCTTGTGCGGTGAACGGCACTGCAGCATCGATCATTTTCCTGAGAGGGATAAGATAATACATCACAGCGGACTCTGACGTTTGGAAAGAGCGCCGCGGAGAGGAGAAAAAAGTATGAAAACACTGCGTGAATGCGCCGTCGGTGAGACGGTGGTTGTGGCAAAGATCACCGGTGCGGGCGCACTGCGCCGCAGAATGATGGACATGGGCATCACCAAAGGGACGGAAGTTACCATACGCAAAGTTGCGCCGCTCGGAGATCCGATTGAAGTGACTGTCCGCGGCTATGAGCTGTCCATCCGCCGCAGCGAAGCGGAGCGGATTGAAGTTCGGTGACAGAGGAAATGCTGTATTTAAGTTAGCGGAAACAAACATACAATTCCAATCCAACAAGAAAGAGGGACAACGAATGGCAGAATACAAAATTGCCCTTGCCGGAAATCCAAACTGCGGCAAGACGACACTGTTTAATGCGCTGACCGGTTCCAACCAATACGTCGGAAACTGGCCGGGTGTCACCGTGGAGAAGAAAGAGGGACGGCTCAAGGACGATAAGGAGGTGATCCTTACCGATCTTCCGGGTATCTACTCGCTCTCGCCGTACACACTGGAAGAAGTAGTCACCCGCAAATACATCACGGAGGAGAATCCGGATGCGGTTATCAACATCGTAGACGCCTCCAATATCGAGCGAAATCTCTATCTGACCACGCAGGTCGTCGAGATGGGACTGCCGGTGGTCGTCGCACTCAATATGATGGACATCGTCCGCAAGCGGGGAGACCGGATTGACACCAAAAAGCTGTCCGCGGAGCTGGGCTGTCCGGTGGTGGAAATCTCGGCACTCAAGGGGGAGAATCTGAAGGAGCTGACCCGTCAGGCGGTTTCGGCGGCGGAGAGCGGCAAGGCGGCAGCGCTGTCGTACCGGTTTGCAAAGCCGGTTGAGCAGGCGCTGGATGCCATCACGGAGGAGATCCGCGGCGCGGTTCCGGTTCGCAGTCTGCGCTGGTTCGCGGTCAAGGTGTTTGAGCGCGACGAGGAGATTCTCTCCCAGTACAATCTGGACAGCGACAAGCTCGAGCCGATCATCGCGGCGGCGGAGACCGCACTGGACGACGATTCGGAGTCCCTGATCACCAACGGACGATATGACTATATCGGCAAGCTGATTGCAAAATGCGTCAGGAAGAAGGCGACCGGTCTGAGCACCTCGGACAAGATCGACCGCATTGTGACCAACCGTGTGCTTGCACTGCCGATTTTCGCCGCAGTCATGTTTTTGGTTTATTACATCTCGGTGTCCACATTGGGAACCGTAGTCACCGACTGGACGAATGACACGCTGTTCGGCGAGTGGATTCAGCCGGGTGTGGAGAGCCTGCTGGTCGGCGTCGGCGCGGCGGATTGGTTGATTTCTCTGGTTGTTGATGGTATCATTGGTGGTGTCGCAGCACCGATCGGATTTGCCCCGCAGATGGCAATCGTATTCCTGTTCCTCACCATTCTGGAGGACTGCGGATACATGGCGCGTGTCGCCTTCATTATGGACCGGATTTTCCGCCGGTTCGGCCTGTCCGGCAAATCGTTTATCCCGTTCCTGATCTCCTCGGGCTGCGGCGTACCGGGCATCATGGGTACCCGCACGATTGAGAACGAGAAGGACCGCCGGATGACCATGATTACCACGACCTTTATCCCGTGCGGCGCAAAGCTGCCGGTTATCGCGCTGATCGCCGGTTTCCTGATCGGCGGCGCATGGTGGGTTGCTCCGGTGATGTACTTCGCCGGCATTGCATCCGTCATTGTTTCCTGCATCATGCTCAAGAAGATGAAGCTGTTTGCCGGAGATCCGGCTCCGTTTGTCATGGAGCTGCCGCAGTACCACGTCCCGGGTGTCAAGACCGTTCTCCTGCACGTGTGGGAGCGTGTCTGGGCATTCCTCAAGAAGGCAGGAACCGTTCTGTTCGTCTGCTGTGCGGTTATGTGGTTCCTCGGCTCGTTCGGCATTCAGGACGGTGCGTTCGGTATGGTTGACACGGAGAACTGCTTCCTGTCCGACATCGGCGGACTGGTCGCGTGGATTTTCGCACCGCTCGGCTTCGGCACCTGGCAGGCGGTTGCATCCTCCCTGTCCGGCTTCGTCGCCAAGGAGGGTATCGTCTCCACCATGGGTGTGCTTGCCGGTCTCGGCGAGGTAGAGGAGTATGCGATGAGTATGCACGACGCGTTTGCAGCATTCTTCCCGACCTCGATCGCGGCAATCTCCTTCCTGTTCTTCAACCTGTTTGACTCCCCGTGCCTCGCGGCAATTTCGACGCTGGCGCGTGAGATGAAGTCCAAGAAGGGCGTCGCATTCGCATTGATTTTTCAGAATGTATTCGCGTACTGCCTGACCCTGATGGTCTATCAGTTCGGCGGACTGTTCACCGGAGAGCTGAGCTTCGGCATCGGCACCGTCGCGGCAATCATCGTCCTGATCGTATTCCTGTTCCTGCTGCTTCGTCCGGACCCGAACAAGAAGCGGTCGGCGGATGCTGTTCCGGTCGGCGCGGGAGTATAATCGATGACAGTGAATCTGACGGTCAACACCGTGGATGTGGTCATTCTGCTCATCCTGCTGGTGCTGATGATTCTGGCGGTGCGCACGATCTTCGGATTTTTCAAAAAAGACTGACCTGTTTCGTGAAATAAAGGAGGGATTTTGGTATGGTTGCAACAGTCGTTGTCGGAGCAATCATTGCAGTGGCGCTGATCCTCAACATCCGGCGTATGGTGCGCAATGTCAAGCAGGGCAAGAGCATCGACGGCTGTGACGGAAACTGCTCGCACTGCAGTCATTGCCATTGACCCCTGTAATCGGATACCATCCCCGTGTTCTGTGTCTTGCGGAACGCGGGGATATTTCTCTGTTTTGCGCGCTGGAAAACGGGAACAGAATTGTGTATACTGAAATCAAAATCATACGGCAGAAAGGGGAGTGGCGGATGGTTCAGTATTTTATCAAAGATCAATATGTTCCGGCATTTCGCTCCGAGACCAGCCCGAAGCTGTATTATCTGGGAAACATCACGCCGCAGATCAGCAGCTATCCCCGCATCCTCCATGCCCATGAGGATCATGTGGAAATCAGCATTATTTACAGCGGCACAAGCGAATATCTGATTCAGAACAAAAAACAGCTCATTCAGCCGGGAGATATCCTGATTTACAACAGCCATGCGGTGCATGATGAGCTGTCCGGCCTGCACAATCAGATTGGCAGCTATTTCTTTGCCATTGGGGATATTCGCGTTCCGGGGCTGCGTCCGAATGCGTTGATTCCGGATGATGCCAGTCCCGTGCTGCATGTCACGGACGGATTTGACCGGATTCTGCAGCTGTGTCAGGATATGCTGCGTGAGATGGAGCACGGCGGCGTCTGGAGCTCGTGTGTGATGCAGTACGATACACAGGCGCTGCTCGAGATCATCTGGCGGGTCATCCATGCGGAACAGCCGAACGGGCAGACACAAAACGAATATCTGATGGGACAGGTGATCAAGTCCTATATCGACGGGCATTTCCGCGAGCCGCTCACGCTGAAACGCATCAGTGCGGCACTCCATCTGAGCGAATCGTATGTCTCGCACGAATTTAAAAGGATGCTGGGCTACTCGCCGATGCAGTATGTCCTGCGCCGGCGGATCGGAGAGGCACAGACACTGCTGATTTCGACCGACTACTCCATCACGCGCATCGCGCAGATGGTGGGATACGACTCGCAGAGCCATTTCAACCAGCGGTTCAGCCGGTATGTCGGCATCTCACCCAGCCGATTCCGCAAAAACTACCAGCGCGGCGGTATCCCGAATCCGGAGGAGGAAAGAAAGCCGGACGGAGAAGAATGAGTGGGATACAGCAGATGTGTGCAAAAATATTAAAAAATTTTTCACAAGCCAAGGGAAACAGAAAAGGGGAACGATAAAAGAAACTGTGAAGGGAACACGGGGAAATTTGCTGAAATAACCGAATTTCAAAACAAGAGTCGCGTTAAAAGCGCATGAAAATTTGATGAAAAGAAAATAAATCCGAAGAAGATTTCAGCTGGATTGTGAAAGAAAAAACCATCATTCTGCGCGATAATAGGGACAGAAAACCAGAAGGGAATGAATTCGGTGAAACAATTCTTCAAAAGCCTGAACAGGAACGATCAGTATATGATCGGCAACCTGTTTTTCCTGTATCTGATTCAGGGCATCTTTGTCATTCTGATCGGCTCAATTCTTCCGATGATGAAGGAGGAATACGGATTCAGCTATCAGATCAGCGGCTTTCTGATCTCGGCGCACTCCGTCGGCAACATGGCGGCGGGACTGTTTGCGGGACTGATTCCGCTGACCATCGGACTCAAGCGCTCACTGATGGTGCTCAATCCGCTGACGTTCATTGGATTTGCTCTTACCCTCGTGACCGGCAATCCGTATGTACTGATCGTTGCCCTCCTGCTCACCGGACTGGGACGCGGCTCGGTCAGCAACTACAACAACCACGCGGTGAGCGCACTGTCCGGCGGCTCGTCCGCCCCGCTCAACGCACTGCACGGATTTTTCGCCATCGGTGCGGTTACCGCACCGTTCCTCGCGCTGATCTGCAGCCGGCTGTTTGGAAACAGCGGATGGCGCGCTGCACTCTATGTTGTCATCGCGCTCGGCGTTGTCTCGATCATCACGTCGGGCTTTATGAAGATGGACAGCATTTCGTATGAGAAATCCGAGCGCTCTGGCAATTCCTTCGGATTTTTGAAGGAGAAGCTGTTCTGGCACACGATTTTCATCATGTTCTTTTATCTTTGTGTCGAGGCATCTATCATGGGATGGATGGTCACCTACTATACCGACAGCGGTGTCGTACAGGAGAGCTCCGCACAGCTGCTGACATCCCTGCTGTGGATTGTCATTCTGCTCGGACGGTTTGGATGCAGCGCGCTCGGCGGACGTATGTCGTCGGCGAAGCTGATCCGCATGCTGAGCACCGGCATTGTGGTGTTCCTTGTGGTTCTGGTTATGAGCCGCAGTCTTGTTCCTATGCTGATCGGCACGATCGGTCTGGGACTGTCGCTCTCGGGCATGTACGGTACGACGGTATCCAACGCCGGCGATGTGTTCGGACGGTATCCGCTTGCGATGAGCATCTTTATCACGCTGACCAACCCCGGCTCGATCATCACGCCGTCGATTGTCGGCGCCGTTGCGGAGAGCACCGGCATCCGGTTCGGCATGGGAGTCCTGCTGATTCCGGCGGTGGTTCTGCTCGTGCTCGCACTGCTGAACAAAGGACCGCGGGATGTGGCGTGCCGCGAAGCGGTTCCTGCGGCCGACTGATAACAATAGAAAAAACAATCCCTGTGTTCTGCATTGCGCGGAGCACGGGGATTTTCTGCTTTTGGGTGTGGAAAAGTGCGGAGAAATTGTGTATACTGAGAGATAAATTCATGGACTGTGGAGGCGTTGTCACAATGGGCAAGGAAGTCAAGACAAATGCAATGCGGATTCTGGACCGCGCGAAGGTGCCGTACCGGTTTTACACCTATGAGCCGGGGGATAAGGTCGACGGCATCACAGTGGCGAACAAGATGGGACAGCCGCTGGAGCGCGTCTACAAGACGCTGGTCGCACGCGGAAAGAGCGGCGGCTATTTTGTCTTTGTCATTCCGGTCGCGGCAGAACTGGATCTCAAGCGGGCGGCAAAGTCAGTCGGAGAGAAGTCCGTGCAGATGATCCATGTCAAGGAGATCAATCAAATCACGGGCTATATCCGCGGCGGATGCAGCCCGATCGGCATGAAAAAGCAGTTCCCGACGGTGGTCAGCAGCAGTGCACAGGGACTCGATGCGATCATCGTGTCCGGCGGACGGATCGGCACACAGGTCGAACTCGCACCGCAGACACTGGTAGATCTGATCCGCGGCAAGTTTGCGGACATCGAGAGCGACGAACCGGTGACGGAGAGCGAATAACACAGAGAAACGAAAAGAGAGAAGATTATTGGGATGAGGGAGTTTTTTCAGAGACTGAGCGGCAGAGACCGCTACATGGTCGGCAATTTGTTTTTTCTGTTTTTGATACAGGGTATTTTCGTCCTGCTCATCGGATCGGTGCTTCCGATGATGAAGGAGGAGTACGGACTGAGCTATCAGGTCGGCGGCCTGATGATCTCGGCGCATTCGATCGGCAACATGGCGGCGGGACTGCTCGCAGGATTGATTCCGATGGTGATCGGACTCAAACGGTCGGTGCTGTGGCTGAATGCGACACCGTTCATCGGCTTTGCCATCGCGCTGGTCACGGGCAACCCCTACCTGCTGATCTTCGGCATGCTGCTCACCGGCATCGGATGCGGCGCCGTGACCAATTACAGCAATCAGGCGGCGAGTGTGCTGTCGGAGGGTTCTCCCGCACCGCTGAATGCCCTGCAGGGCTTTTTTGCGGTCGGTGCAGTGATCTCGCCGGTGCTTGTGCTCGCGTGCACCCGAAACGGGAACAGCGGATGGCGCACGGCGGTGCTGATCGTCATTCTTCTCGGCGCATTCTCTACCGTCAGCTCGGCGTTTATGAAGATGGACAGCATCTCATGGGAACAGCCGAGGGAGAGTGGGCATTCGCTCGGTTTCCTGCGGGAGAAGCTGTACTGGATCAGCGTCCTTATCCTGTTCCTCTACCTCTGTGTGGAGGGCACGCTCATGGGATGGATGGTCACGTACTTTGTCGACAGCGGCGTGGTACAGGAGAGTGCGGCACAGCTGCTCACCTCCCTGCTGTGGGGTGTCATTCTGATCGGACGGTTTGCCTGCAGTGTGATCGGCGGACGGGTGTCCTCCACGACGATGATCCGCGTGATGAGCATCGGTATTCTGGCATTCCTTGCGATGCTGCTGCTCAGCCGCAATCTGGTGCCCATGCTGATTGCGACCGCCGGTCTGGGATTCGCTCTCTCCGGCATGTACGGCACGGCAATTGCCAACGCCGGCGATGTATTCACCCGTTTCCCGTTTGCAATGAGTGTGTTCATTACAATCTCGGGCTTCGGCTCCATCATCACGCCGACCATTGTCGGCAGCGTCGCCGAGGTGACCGGCATCCGGCTGGGTATGTTTACGCTGTTTGTTCCGGCGGTTCTTCTGCTGATCCTTTCGATCATCAACCGCGGACCGCAGATACAAGAAAAGACGGAGACCATTTTGGAAGGAGAGGAGACAATATGTCATTTACCGTAATTCATGGGGATATCACCACCATGGCGACTGACGCGATTGTCAACGCGGCGAACAGCAGACTTGCACCGGGCGGCGGCGTCTGCGGCGCGATTTTTTCCGCCTCGGACTATCACAAGCTCGATCTCGCCTGCCGCAAAATCGGACATTGTCCGGTCGGACAGGCGGTCATCACGCCGAGCTTCGGCATGCCGGCGAAATACATCGTTCACGCGGTCGGTCCGATCTGGCACGGCGGACAGCAGAATGAGGAGGAACTTCTGCGCAGCTGTTACACGAGCGCGCTGAATGTCGCCAAAGAACACGGATGCACTTCGATTGCGTTTCCGCTGATCTCCGCCGGTATCTACGGATATCCGAAGGAGGAGGCGCTGCGCGTCGCGGAGGACGCGATCCGGGCATTTTTGGAAGACAATGAGATGGAAGTTTCCCTTGTCCTGTTTGGCAGAGGCTGACGACGGCGTGGATAGTAAGGAGGCACAGCGGATATGACAGAGGTAGCAGCGGCATTGATCTGGGACGGAGACCGCTTTTTGGCGTGTCAGCGTCCGGCGAATAAGGCGCGGGGACTACTGTGGGAGTTTGTCGGCGGCAAGGTCGAACCGGGAGAGACCCGGGAGCAGGCGCTCATCCGCGAGTGCCGGGAGGAACTGGCGGTCACCGTGCGGGTGGGTGACATTTTCATGGAGGTCACGCACGAATACCCCGATCTGACCGTTCACCTGACCCTGTTCCACGCCGCGATTGCGGACGGAACACCGCAGATGCTGGAGCACAACGACCTGCGCTGGGTCACGATCCAAGAAATGGACGAACTCGCATTCTGTCCGGCGGATGAGGTCATTTTGGATGAACTCCGCCGACGTGGAGCGCCGCAATGCTGACGCGGGAGGAGGCGGCCGCGTTCTGCCTTGCATTTCCGCTGACCTATGCCGACACGCCGTTTGATGATAACAACTGGGTCTGCATGCGCCACAGAGGAAACCGGAAGATCTTCGCCGCGATTTTCGCGCGGGAGGGGAAAATCTGGATCAATGTCAAGGCGGATCCGCAGTGGGGCGACTTTTGGAGACAGACCTTTCCGTCCGTGATTCCCGCCTATCACATGAATAAGAAACACTGGATCAGCATCATTCTCGACGGCAGTATGACGGATGAGGAGGTCGGACGGCTGATCGGGGACAGCTATGCGCTGACCGCGCCAAAAACAAGAAAAAACAGGGATGCAGACCGTTCGGATATTCAGATGCCGAACGCGTGAGAAGAACAAAACAGCCGGCGGAGAGTTCCGCCGGTTTTTTTGTGTCTGTACGGGTTTTTCTTGACAGGGGTGGAACAGCCGGATATAATGCAAGTAAACACTTGCAATAGGGGGGAGGATTCTATGCTCGACGGCACACAGGAAAAAATCATCACAGCGGCAATGGAGCTGATTATGGAGCGGGGATATGCCTCGACCACGACAAAGGATATTGCGCGGCGGGCGGGTGTGAACGAATGCACGATCTTTCGGAAATTCCACGGGAAAAAAGAGATTGTATTGGAAGCGATGAAGCACCCGGAATGGAATCCGTCTCTGTCGGAGGATCTGTTTCCCTTCACAGGGGATCTGGAGCACGATCTGTGCGCGTTTTCCGAGACCTATATGGAGCGGATCACCCCGAAAATGGTCAAGCTCTCCATCGGACTGCGCACACCGGAGCTGTATCCGGATACGGCGGAGGGGATTCTCAACGTGCCGCGGACCTTTAAAACCGTCCTGCGTAAGTATTTTTCCGCGATGCAAGATCAGCTCAACACGACGGACTATGAGAGTCTCGCGATGATGGTGCTGTCCATGAATTTCGGCTTTGTCTTTCTGGACGCCTCGTTTGGAGACAAACTCACACATTTGGATAAACACGACTATATCCGGCAGTCGGTTCGGGTGTTTGTCAACGGAATCAAAAAATAAGTGGTACGACCGTACCATTTATTTTATCACTGGAATGCAAGCGGTTACTTGCATCAAGGAGGGATACGATGGTATATTTTCTTGTGCTGATTGAGCAGGATCAGGCGGTTCGTCCGGCGGCATACGCGGAATATATCGCGCAGGTCAGGCCGATTGTGGAACGGTACGGCGGACGGTATCTGGTGCGGACGGATCAGGTGATTCCGATGCAGGAGGGAGACTGTCCCGACCGCATGATTCTCATCGAGTGGGACTCGCGGGAGCGGTTGGAGGCGTGTTTTTCCTCGGATGAATACCGGAGAATCCGAAAGAAACGGGAACATTCGGTGCGCAGCCGCGCCATGATTGTGGAGGGAGTACAATGAAACTTTGCAATACGATCCATCAGATCCGCATCGACTTCTACGTCACGCCGGAGGTGCGGCGGTATGTCTATGTCTATCTGATCGAAGGGCGGGACTGCTATTTGATCGACGCCGGAACGGCGGGGAGTGAAATCGTGATCGAGCGGTATCTGCATCGGCTCGGCCGGCCGCTTTCGGACATCAGAGCGGTCTTTCTGACACATTCCCATCCGGATCATATCGGCGGCGCGGCGGCGCTCAAGCGGCTGACCGGCTGTACTGTCTATGCCTCGGCGGCGGAGCGGCCGTGGATTGAGGATATCGACCGGCAGTTCCGGGAGCGTCCGATTCCGAATTTCCATGCGCTCGCCGGAGCATCCGTCACGGTGGATACAGTGGTCAAACAGGGGGATATCATCGCGCCGGAGCCGGGTATTACCCTTTCCGTGCTGGAGACGCCGGGGCATTCGTGCGGATCGGTGTCGTACGGTTATACGAAGCAAAACGCGGTATTCTGCGGGGATGCCATCCCGATGGCGGATGACCTCCCGATTCTGGTGGACTGGAAGCAGAGCCGGCAGTCTGTCCATAGGATTCTTCAGGAGAATGATCTGCGTCTTTGCTGTCCCGCATGGGACAGAGCCTATGCCGGCGCGGAAATCGAGCGCGCGGCGCAAAGTGCGCTGAATCTGCTCGACCGGCTGTACCGTTGTGTCAGACAGAGCGGACTGACGCCGGATACACTGACGCCGGAGGCGCTGAGGAGTCTAGCGAAACAGATGGGGATGGATCCATCCGCCTGCAATCCGCTGTTCCGCACGAGTACGGCGGCATGTCTGCGGGAGTGAGAGAACAGAAAACCCACGCCCGGACACGTTCCGAGCGTGGGTTGGTTTGGGCGGTTCAGCCCCGATTGTTCTTTTTGAACTTAGTACAGCGGGTGTCGAACGCGGGGTTGTACGCATAGTAGTTTTTGGCGTCGAGGTTCTCCTGTACGTTTTCGAGCGCCTCGCCGAACCGCTGAAAATGGACGATTTCGCGTTCGCGCAGAAACTTGAGCGGGTCGCGCACATCCGGGTCGTCGATCAGACGGAGCAGGTTGTCATAGCTCAGCCGCGCCTTCTGCTCCGCCGCGAGATCCTCAAACAGGTCGGCGATCGGATCGCCAGTGCTCTGAATCATCTCTGCCGAGAACGGCGTGCCGCCTGCGGACTGCGGATAGACACCGGTGGTGTGATCCACAAAGTAGGCGTCAAAGCCGCCGCTGCGGATCTGCTCCGGTGTCAGATTCCGCGTCAGCTGATGGATCATCGAGGCGATGATCTCCTGATGTGCCAGTTCCTCGGTGCCGATGCTGGTCAGCGTCGCCTTTCCGATGTCATACGGCTGGGCAAAGCGCTGGTTGAGGTAGCGCATCGACGCGCCGAGCTCTCCGTCCGGACCGCCCAGCTGGCTCATAATCAGTTTGGCTGCGGTCGGATCCGGATTCTTGATGTTGACCGGATACTCCAGGATCTTCCGATACTCCCACATCTCACTTCACTCCTTCCCACGGCCACGGACCGCAGACCCAGTCCCATGAGCTTCCTCCTGCGGACATGAGGGACAGCGGACCGAAATGCTGTTCATACGAGGCGGCCGCCTTTTGATACTCCTGCCGTGTCTTGCGGAAGAAGTTCAGCGCGGCGCTGTCCGACGGATGACTGTTCAGGAACATCGCGGCGTCCAGCATGGAAAAGGACAGCTTCTGCACCTTGTGCGCGGCGTGTTCACGTTCTGTCATTGCAGACGGCCTCCTCTCCGATAAACGGTTTGTCGAGATCGGCGAAGATGGTTCCGCGTGCGAGCGCGACATTGGGTTCGTAGATGTTCTGCCAGATCTGGCTCGGGACGAATCCCATCGCGAGCGCAAGCAGCTGCTGCGGGATCTCGCGAAAGCCGTCCTCACCGGAAGCCGGCGGTGTGGAAGTGGTTGCGTGTTCCGCCATGGTATTCCCTCCTTGCATAGAGCCGGTTGGCTCTGCTCTTATCTTATGCGATGTCGAAAAAAGAGGTGAACCGGCGGGAGGAAAATCAGAACACCCGTTGGTTGAGCCGTTCAGCCGCCTGCAGGATGAGCTGGACACAGGTCTCCCGTCCGAGCATGGCGCTGTCGAGGGCGAGATGATAGTTGCGGTAGTCGCCCCATTCGCGGTCGGTGTAGTAGTTATAGTACAGCCGGCGGCTGCGATCCTTTTTCTCCAGACGCTTCTGAATGCTGACCTCAGTCGCGCCGTAGCGGTTGAGGATGTAATCCGCGCGCCAGTTGAGAGGAGCGTGGATGAATACATTCAGTGTGACATGACCGGCGTTCTGCAGGATGTAATCCGCACAGCGGCCGACAATGACGCAGGGACCGTCCTCCGCCACCCGCCGGATGACGCCCGCCTGCAGTCGGTAAATCTGGTCCTGCGGATTTTCATAATACTGTCCGGCACCCAGCGTAAAGCCGATGAACAGACGGCTGGTGCGGGTGGCTTGTTCGCCCTGCTCGGCGATGATGTCCTTGTCGATGCCGCTCTCCTGCGCGACCTGTTCGACGATAGCGCTGTCATAGAACGGGATATCAAGCGCCTCCGCAACGCTCTGTCCGATGGAATGACCGCCGCTGCCGAATTCGCGGCTGATGGTGATGATGGGATACATAGAAGTCCTCCTTTTTGGGTCAAACAAAAAACGCGCAAAGCCCAAATGACCTGCGCGTTTTCATTGGATTGTGCTGATGAATCAGTGCCAGTCGGATATTTCATTCTGCAGAATGCGGAGCAGTTTTTGAATGTCTTCGTAGCTTCCGCGTCCATCCTGAAACGCGTTGGCCGATGCCGCCGCCAGAGAATACTGAAAGGCTTCAATCATGTCCTGGTTTTTGGCATAACCGCTGAGGAATCCGGCAATCATCGAATCGCCGCAGCCGACGGTGTTGCGGACCTCGCCCTGCATTGCGCTGTGGCGGTAGACCTCGCCGTCCTCGGTGATCAGGATCGCGCCCTCCGAGCTGAGCGATACGAGCACATTGCGCGCACCCATCGACTGCAGATTTTTGGCGTATTTGATGATATCCTCAATGCTGTCCGGCTTGGCATAGAAGATGTCGATAATCTCCTGCCGGTTCGGCTTGATGAGGAACGGACGGTATTTGAGCGTATTGAGAAGAAGCGGACCCTTGGCATCCACGACGATGTCGATATCCTTGTCCGCAATCGTGGCGAGCAGATCGGCATAGACCGTATCGCGTGCGCCGCGCGGGGTGGTTCCGGAGAGCACGAGCGTGTCGCCGTCCTGAAGGACCTGCAGCTGTTCAATCAGCTGATCCAGATCCTCCTGCGTAATTTTCGGTCCAACGCCGTTGATCGAGCTTTCGAGTCCGAGAATCATCTGGACATCAATGCGGCTGTATCCGCTTTTGAGTTCGACAAAGTTGTTGTTCACGCCGTCGCGATCCATAATGCGGCGGATTTCGTCACCGGTAAAGCCGGCGACAAAGCCGAGTGCAAGGTTTTCCTCGTGGAGAATATTCAGTACATAGGAAACATTGATTCCCTTGCCGCCCGGAATAATGCGGTCGAATTTTGCACGATTGACGCGGCCGGCTCGAAAATCCGGCACCGAGACAATGTAGTCCAGACAGGGGTTCAATGTAACAGTGTAAATCATAGGGGTAGACCTCCTGATCAATATAATAGTAATAGAGAAACCGGTCGGTCATGCGAATCAGAAACCCATAAATTGCACAAAGACAAGTTGGTCTTTCTGGATTCAGTATAACATACTATCCAAAAAGGTGCACGGGATTTCTCAAAAGTTTACCGTATATTCAAAATTGGACAGGGCGTATGGTAACTGTGGACGGACGCTGTCCGACAGAGTGGATTTTTGCCGCGGTTTCTGATACAATCAGGAGGAAAACAGAAGCCGCACTGTGCGGTATCTTACGAATCAGATGCAAAAGAAAAGGATATCATACCGTTATGCCAAACATCATACCCATCACCGACTTTGATGCGCCGGAACTGGATGTCTACGCCCGTCTCACAGAAAATCAGCTGATCAACCGGCAGGAGCCGGAGAAGGGACTGTTTATTGCAGAGAGCCCGAAGGTTGTCGAACGTGCACTGGATGCAGGATATCAGCCGGTCTCTCTGTTGCTGGAGCGCAAGCACATCGAGGGAGAGGCAAAGAACGTAATTGCCCGCTGCGGCGATATTCCGGTCTACACGGCGGAGTTCGATGTTCTGACACAGCTGACCGGATTTCAGCTGACCCGCGGAGTTTTGTGCGCGATGCGCCGTCCGCCGCTTCCGTCTGCGGAGAAGATCTGCTGCGGTGCACGCCGGGTTGCGGTTCTGGAAAATGTGATGAATCCGACCAACATCGGTGCGATCTTCCGCTCTGCTGCGGCGCTGAATATGGATGCCGTCCTGCTTACGCCCGCCTGCAGCAATCCGCTGTACCGCCGTGCCATCCGTGTCAGCATGGGCACGGTGTTTCAGGTTCCGTGGACGTTTGTGGATTCCTGGCCGGACGGCGGCATTGCGATGCTCCGCTCGCTCGGATTCCGCACTGCCGCGATGGCACTGAGCGATGAGTCTGTCAGCATAGACAACCCGCAGCTGATGGCGGAGGACAAGCTTGCCATTATCCTCGGAACGGAGGGAGACGGCTTGGCGGCATCAACAATTGCGGACAGCGACTATACCGTATGCATCCCAATGTCGCACGGCGTGGACTCATTGAATGTTGCGGCGGCAAGCGCGGTGGCGTTCTGGCAACTCGGACGATGAGAGATAACGGATAAGAGATTTGGGAAAAAGGGTTGACAGAAGCGAAATGCACATGATATAATACCACTTGCGTAACACGGATTCGATACGGAGAGGTATCGAAGTGGTCATAACGAGGCGGTCTTGAAAACCGTTTGTCCGAAAGGGCGCGTGGGTTCGAATCCCACCCTCTCCGCCACAACAACGCGAGCGGCAGAGAAACGGATGAACCATCACCGGTCTCTGTCCGTCCTGCCGTCACGCATAATACCTTGGAACGCCGTGTGCATCCACATTGTCTGCACACAGCTTGAAATGGAGAAGTACCCAAGTGGTGAAGGGGCTCCCCTGCTAAGGGAGTAGGGCGCGAAAGTGTCGCGAGGGTTCAAATCCCTCCTTCTCCGCCAAAGACAAGACCTGATTTCGTTTTGAAATCAGGTCTTTTTCTTTCCCGCGCAGATTGTGTCAAACAGCAGAAAACCGCATCAAAAAACCACCCTGACAAGAGAGTGAACAGGGTGGTTTTCTGATATCAGATGCATCCCGCGACGTGCAGGATAACTGCAACGGGCAGAACCACAATAAACAGACAAGCCAAAAGCATAATCTTAATCGGCCACACAAACAGATAATATAAAACGTCACTCATAGTTGCCAGGGCTCCTTTCGATGCTGTCGGAAGATATCATTGATCATTGGTTGTATATGGTGTCGGTATTTGTATACCGTTTCAAATAAATGAAATGGAAAACCTTAAATGGTTTTTCCGGAATGCTGTGAAATGCCACTTGGATTGACGGCCGGGATGTCCGGCTTTTCTGCCGGATTCCACGCCGACCGATTGACCAGTCCGAGCTGTTCACAGTACGCCTTCTGCCGGTCCATCTTTTCAATCAGCCGGCACAGTGCAATTCTGGTTTGTACGGTCACAGGAACCACCCCGCTTCCCATTTATCGGGCGGGCAGAAACAGCGATACCGCGCCCACGGCGAGCACGCCGAAAAAGGCGACGGACAGCAGCCCGGATGCCGCGATGCCGATGAGCACAAGCGGAAGAAATACGATGGTTACCAGAATTTTTGTCACGCTCCAGGCGGCTTTTACCGCGAACCAGAGCAGTTTTCCAAATACCGAGATCATGAGGATCATAAAAATCAGCGTCAGCAAATCAGTCACCCCCGTTTTTGTTTTTAGCTGAAGCTTTCCTTTGTGTTGCCTCTAGTATATAATAGGAGTAACATAAAATAAACCGCCGGCGGAGGGAAATAGCGGTGCGTAATTCCGCTGGACGGGAGAATTCCGGACGATCATAAGAGGAGTGTGACTGCGTGGGAAAACTGTCGACGAAGGAAAACAAAAATATCTATCAGCGCAGCCGCGAACAGGCGGGGCTGACGCGCGCGGCCGCATCCGAGCAGCTGTACATGTCGGCATCGCGGATTGAGAAAATCGAGAACGGAAGCCGTCCGCATCCGGATGAGGTGCTCAAGATGGCGGAGTGCTATCGAAACCCGGCGCTTTGTAACGACTACTGCTGTCATCTCTGTGAAATCGGTCAGAAATATGTGCCGAAGGTCGAGATGAAGGAACTGTCACAGATTACACTGGAGATGCTCGCGTCGCTCAATGCGCTGGCAAAGGAAAAGGACCGTCTGATTGAGATCACGGTGGACGGCAGAATCACCGAGGATGAAGTGCCGGATTTTCTGGCCATCCAGAAACAGCTGGAGCAGATGTCGCTGATTATCGATTCTCTGCAGCTTTGGATCAAGCAGGCGGTGACAAACGGAGAAATTGATCCCGTACTGTTCGGACAGGCGGAATGAACAGGGAGGAAAAGACCATGCTGGTAATTGACTGCTGCATCCGAGGAGAGGAGTCTGCAACAAGACGATACTATCAGGCATATTTGAATACGCTTCCTGCCTCCACACCGGTGACCATACTCAATTTGATGGAACAGGATATCGCGCCGCTCACCGCTGCGGATCTCGCACGGCGGGATGCAGTGCCGTTCGACGATGAGCTGTTCCGCTATGCCAGACAGTTCAAGGAGGCGGACGAGATTCTGATTGCCGCCCCGCTGTGGGATCTGTCCTTTCCGTCGCTGCTCAAGGTGTATCTCGAGCAGGTGTGTGTCGCCGGTCTGACATTCGGCTATGAGGGAAGCGACTGCGTCGGCTATTGCAAGGCGGACCGCGTGCTGTTTTTCTCGACCTGCGGCGGCTTTGTCGGCGGGAATCATCTCGGATTCCACTATGTGAAGGCGCTGGCGGCAATGCTCGGCATTCCGACCTGTGTGCCGTACATCATCGAAGGAATGGACATTGATCCGAATCAGCGGGAAAACCTGCTTGCGGAGGCAATCCGCAGACTGTAAAAAGACGGATAAGGGGGAATTCTGTATGAAAAAGACAAGCAAACTGTTTGCAGCGATGATTCTGACGCTGATCTGCGCGGTGGGAATCGGGGCGAGTGCATTCGCGGCGAATCCGACATCCGTGACGCTCAAGCCGGGGAAAACCTATAAATCCTACGACATCACCGGAGACAAAAAGCCGGATACGATTGTGATCTCTCAGAAGAAACATCTGTATGAGGGAGAGGACACCGGTGTTTATAAAGAAATGCGTGTTTTGGTGAACGGAAAACAGGTGTACGCGCTGAATGATTTCTACTTCTATCTGCAGACGAAGCTGTATACGCTGGACAACGGAAAAACGTTCCTTTATATCGATGCAACGTCGGATGACTACGGCGTCACAGCGTGCGGACTGTTCCGGTATCAAAGCGGCGCGCTGAAACAGGTTGTGGATTTCCATAAGGTCGCTTTGAAGTGCGGAGAAGGACAGGGCGCCGATGTGAAGGTCAAGGGAAATACGTTCATTGCAGACTACGGTCTGGAGACCTATTCGTTCTCGCAGGCGCGGGTACGCTACTACTATAAGTATACAAACGGAACACTCAAGAGAACCTCCAGCATCGGAAGCTTCTGGGAAATCGGCTTCAAGACGGCGCCGCGGTCGCTGACAACCCGTATCAAGCTGACAGCGTATAAGAGCCAGACTTCTGACCGGAAGGCGTTCACCATCCCTGCGGGGAAATCTGTTCGGATCGACAAGTGCTATTGGAACAAATACTACATGCGGTTCCGTGTGAAGTACAACGGCCGTTATGGCTGGGTCAAGGCGGCGACCCGCGGTTATGAGATTGAAAACCGCGGCATGTTTTCCAAACAGTTCCGCAATATTCAGCTTGGTTTTTGAGGAAAATCGAGTAGAAATCAAATGAATGAGAGTTGTTCTTGACTAATCGCAAGCGAAAAGGATATACTAAGCAAAACATAACATATCGTTTGAGGGAGTAGCAAGCATGCCGGTCCGGCATGCAGCAAGTCAACATACTGACCGCCGGTCTGGCTTGCTTTAATATGCGAGACTCATGGGAAACACAGAGCTTCTGTGCATGAGTGCGCCCTTGAGCGGGTTTGATCTTTGACTGCATACTCAGGCACGGCAGACGCTGTGCCTGAGTTTTTCTATTTCCGGGAACAGACGGAGGAGAAGAAACAATGGAGTGGAATTTGGTTTTTGTCATCAACAGCATTCTGCTCGGCGTCGGTCTGGCGATGGATGCGTTTTCGGTGTCCATGGCGAACGGACTGAATGAGCCGGCGATGAAGAGCGGACGCATGTGCGTCATCGCGGGGGTATTCTGCGGCTTTCAGTTTGCGATGCCGATGATCGGCTGGATCTGCGTCCACACGATTGTGCAGGCATTTCAGGCGTTTGAGCGGTTTATCCCGTGGATTGCGCTCGCACTGCTGGGATATATCGGCGGCAAGATGCTGATCGAGGGACTGCGCGGGGGAGAAGATCAGGATGGAGAAGGTGCGGCGGTCGGCGCGGCGGCACTGCTCGTGCAGGGCATCGCCACCTCGATTGATGCACTCTCGGTCGGCTTTACGATTTCGGGATACGGTGTCCTGATGGCGGCCGCCTGCGCGGCGATTATCGGTGTGGTCACGTTTGTCATCTGTATGGCGGGACTCGTGATCGGTAAGCGGTTCGGCACCTGGCTGTCCGGCAAGGCGTCAGCGCTGGGCGGCGTCATCCTGATCGCCATCGGTCTGGAGATTTTTATCAGCGGTATTCTGGGGTGAGATTGACAGTCCGGCGTGCAATGGGGTATCATGGAAAGTAACAAATCCACACAATTTTGGGGGAAGGAGCAACCATGAAGTTTTATCAATTCGGTTCGTTCGGACCGGGGAATCATAATCCGTTCAATCCGTTTGCGTCGATGTTCGGCGGAGCGGGAGAGAACGGGGAGACGGGCGAGCGTCCGGCGCCGCCGCCTCCGCCGCCGCGGAAAAAGACAAGCAGAAAAGGAAAGCTGATCCGTCTGCTGATTTATCTCGCGGTGATGGGTCTGGTGTATTATGTCACACTGCCGCCGATCAATCCGCAGTCGCGCCAGTTCTGGAGTTTTGCGCTCATCGCAGTCGTCTTTGCGTTTGCGATGCTGACGACTGTCTCGAACGGCAGGGAGGATAATGTCTTCGGACCGGACGGCAAACCGGTACAGAAAAAGAAAACGTTCACACTGCGCAAGCTGCTGTCGATTGTGCTGGCGGTCGGTATTGTGGTCTATCTGCTGTGCTCGCTGCTGTCCAGCCCGATTTTTCAGGCAAAGGCGTATTCGTCCATTATTCAGGACTCCGTCACAGTCAAGGATATTTCGGAATACACCCCGACGATTGACAATGTTCCGCTTCTCGACAAGGACAGCGCGATGCGCCTGTCTAACCGTGCACTCGGCAATCTG
This sequence comes from Clostridiales bacterium, assembly GCA_022775385.1. Lineage (GTDB taxonomy): Bacteria > Bacillota > Clostridia > Oscillospirales > Butyricicoccaceae > Butyricicoccus_A. The sequence goes on along the minus strand of JALFIV010000020.1, from coordinate 18,591 downwards.
GTCGACGAGGTGTCCCAGTTTGAGCTGGGTGAGAGCACGCAGGTCACGATCAACCGTGCACCGGTGCGCGTACAGCCGCTGGGCTATGTCGGCTTTATCAAGTGGTTTTTGAACCGTGATACCGGCATTCCGGCGTATATCACGGTGGATATGAAGACGCAGAACACGAAGATTGTCCGCCTCAAGCAGGGCATGCGCTATTCGCCGAGTGCGTACTTCAACGAGAACCTGAGCCGCCATCTGCGCTTTGCCTATCCGACGGCAATGTTTGACGAGGCGTGCTTTGAGCTGGATGAGGAAGGCAATCCGTACTGGGTTGTTCCGGTGCTCAGACACCGCATCATGATGCTGGCGGGTACGGATGTCAAGGGCGTTGTGACCTGTGATCCTGTCACCGGTGAGACACAGTACTATGCGCTCGGCGAGATTCCGGACTGGATCGACAACGTATACAGCGCAGGGCTGATCATGCAGCAGTACGACTGGTATGGCAGATACCACAACGGATTCTGGAACTCCATCATCGGACAGAAGGGTGTTGTCAAGACAACCGAGGGATATAACTACATCCCGAAGGACAACGACGTCTACTGCTACACCGGTGTGACGAGCGTCATCAGTGACGAGAGCAACATCGCATTTATCTTCTCGGACATGCGCACGCGCGAGACAGATTACTATGAGATCGCCGGCGCGGAGGAGTATTCCGCGATGGAGAGCGCCGAGGGCGTGGTACAGCACCTGAACTATCGTGCGACCTTCCCGCTGCTGCTTGAAATCGAGGGACAGCCGACCTACACGGTCGCGCTCAAGGACAACGCCGGTCTGGTCAAGATGTACGGCATGGTCAATATGTCGCAGTATCAGAATGTTGCGACCGGAAAGACCATCAAGGAGTGTCAGGCGAACTACCGGCAGATGCTGATTGACGACGGCATTCTGACCGAGGAGGAAGCGCCCAAGGAAGCGGAGCGGACGGTGCGCGGCAAGATTATCGACCTGCGTGAGGCCGTGCGTGACGGCACGACCTACTATTATCTCCGTCTGGAGGACAGCGAGGTCTATTATTCTCTGAGCGCCTCGGACGACGAGGCGGCCGTCCTGCTGAATGTCGGAGACGCCGTCGAACTGGAGGTCGCCGGAGAGGGAGCGATCTGTCCGGCATCGCTGAAATAATCTGGGAAAGAGGATATCAAATGATGAATAAGACAGAGAACAACGGATACCCGCACAGCTGTATCGACTGCGGCGTCGTGGACTGTCAGGAGCGGAACGGAAACGCACCGGCATTCTGCGTCACAACCAAGCTGACCGAGGCGGAGCTGGACGAGATTGCCAAGCTGTACACCGACAACGAGGAAAATCAGCGCATCACGGTTGCCTCCGCGACCGTCGAGAGCGCGGGCTACGGCCATTGGACGCGCGTTGAGGAGATCATGCAGTTTGCCAAGCGCATGGGCTATCACCGCATCGGCATTGCGACATGCGTCGGTCTGCTGGAGGAGAGCCGCATTTTCGCCCGCATCCTGCGAAAAAACGGCTTTGATGTCTATGGTGTCGGCTGTAAGGTCGGCTCGATGGACAAGGTCTCGGTCGGCATTCCGGAGGAGGTCACCGAAAACACCGGCTGTGTCATGTGCAACCCGATTCTGCAGGCAAAACTGCTGAACAAGGCAAAAACCGATCTCAACGTCGTTGTCGGTCTGTGTGTCGGACACGACAGCCTGTTTTACAAGTATGCCGAGGCGACCACCACGACGCTGGTTACCAAGGACCGCGTGATGGCGCACAATCCGGTGGGCGCGCTGTATCAGTCCCGATTCTACTACCGCCGCCTGCTCGACGAAAAAACCGTATAACCCCACTTTCTGCGTAAAAAAAGCAGGGAGCATCGACAAAATCATCGGTGTTCCCTGCTTTTTAAATTGCTATTGACAAAGTTACAAATTTGTAATACAATAGATTACAGATCGGTAACAAAACAAGCATGAGCCTGTCTGCGGGGGAAAACAGCGGACAGAGAAAAGTGGGAGAAGAATTCACATGCACAATCACAAGAAATGGATCCGTCTGGCACTGACTGCGGCGCTGCTGTGCACACTTCTGGCGACCAGCGCATTTGCCGCAAAGGTCACCGCGACAGCAAACATCAACGTCAGAAAGAAGGCAAATACCTCCAGCCGCGTTCTCACAGTCATGAAAAAGGGTTGGACGCGCACGGTGATCAAGACCTCCAAGAACGGAAAATGGGTCAAGGTCAAGGTAAACGGCAAGTCCGGCTATGTCACCAAGGAGTATGTCAAGACGGCGTCCAGCTCTTCGAACAAAAAGCCGGCGGTCAGCGTCAGCGACATGAACATCGACCTGCAGACCAACTATGCGGGTGTTCCGTATCGTGACAAGAACGGACGTCCGGCGGGAGCGACCATTTATTCCGGCGGCTGCTGCCCGACCACGGTCGGCAATATTCTGCGCAATCTGTGCGGTATCAGTCAGGCAACGACGAGAAACGTCTGCACCCTCGCAACTCAGTGCGGCGCCCGCTATGATGGCGGCACCTCGGTTGCACCGCTGCTCAAGGCGGCAAAGTCCAAGTGGGGCGGATTTACTTATTCGTATACGACATCCGACAGCGAGATGCTCAAGCATATCAAATCGGGCGGCATGGCGGTTGCACATACCACCGGCGGCTACAGCGGCCCGCTCTCTCTGTTCTCGAACGGCGGTCATTTCGTCGGTATCATGGGAACAAGCGGCAGCAGACTGGTCGTTGCGGATCCGTATTACTACGCCGGCAAGTGGACTGGCAACAGCGTGCGCAGAGCATGCGTCACCCAGACCAACGTCAGGGGCAAGATCATTGTGGACAGATCGGCAGTCGGTGCGGCGTGCAACTACTATTACTTAGTCAAGCGCACCTGATGCGGAGCGCCGCAGACGGCGACCGGTGACAAGAAAAGCGAATACTATCATCACGGCGCAGGCGGTACAGGTGATCGGCTCACACAGGCAGACACCGAGGTACCCCAGCCGCGGTACGAGAATCAGGGCGGAAAGAATATTTCCGCCCATTTCCATTATACCCTCCGCGACGGCGGCGAGCTTGCCGCCCAGACCCTGCAGGGCATAGCGCAGGATGATGAGGACGGAGATCCCGAAGTAAAACGGGACATCCATGCGGAGGTAGCGGGTGACGGCGGACAGGACGGCGGCGTCTCTGCTGCCGGTGACCAGAACGGCGAGTCCCTCACAGCGGAAGGCGATCAGCAGATTGACCAGCACGACCCAGCCCAGTCCGAGCAGGACGAGGACGCGGATGCCGGAGAAGATGCGCCGGATATTTCCCGCGCCGAGATTCTGTCCGGCAAAGGTGGAGGCGGTGTTGCCGAACGCAAACAGCACGGCGAGCAGCATGCAGTGAATTTTCCGTGCGGCGGTGTATCCCGCGATGGTGGCGGTACCGAGATGGTTGACGGCGGACTGCATGATCATCGTGCCGAAGCAGACGGTGGACTGCATGAGCCCCATGGCAAGACCGGTGAGCAGAAGCTCTGCGGTCAGAGCGGAATCCAGACGGAAATCGCGGCGGCGGACATGCAGAAGCGGACAGCAGCGCAGGATATAGATCAGACAGGCGGAAGCGGAGACCATCTGTGAGAGGACGGTAGCCACCGCCGCGCCGAAGATACCCCAGTGAAAGACCGCGAGGAACAGCAGATCCAGTCCGACGTTTAGAACGGACGAGAGAATGAGAAACAGGAGCGGATACAGGCTGTTGCCGATGCCGCGCAGGATGCCTGCCATCGCATTGTATGCCATCGTAAAGAAGATGCCGGCGAAGAACGTTCGGATGTAGACGAGCGACGGGCCGAGAATCTCCGCCGGTGTGTGCAGGGCGGTGAGGAACGTCCGGCTGAACAGCAGACTGACCGCAGTGAGAACGATCGAAATGACAATCGTCAGACGAACGACGCTCGCGACGGTGCGGCGCAGACGGTCGGTTTGACCGGCGCCGAAGGTCTGCGCGACGACGATGGAGAATCCGGCGGTCATGCCGGTGGCGATGCACAGCACGACGCTGTACAGCGATCCGGTACAGCCGAGCGCCGCGAGCGCATCCTCGCCGAGCAGATGGCTGACGGCGGCGGTGTCGACAATGTTGTACAGCTGCTGAAAGAGATTGCCGATCAGAATCGGCAGAGAAAACCACAGCAGGGACGAGAGCAGCGGACCGCGGGTCAGGTCGCGGCTGTGATGGGAGACAGATGGGGACATAACACACCTCGATTGTGTTTCAGAATGATTCTATCAAAGCACGATGCGGCGGAAAAGTCAAATCTAGAAAAAAGAAGCGGCCGGACAGGTGTCCGACCGCTTTTGCTGTTGTTTGGGAAAATGGGGATCAGCGATACAGATCCGGCTTTTCGACCATCTTGATCGGCATGAACTTGCCGGTACCGCGAGACGCGTTGAGCGAGTCGGCAACCTGGCAGGCTGCGTAGCCGTCCCAGACGGACGGACCGGTGAGCTTGCCGTTCTCCAGATCACGCACCCATGCGGCGAACTCCACCGGATAGGCGTCGATGAAACGGACCGACCAGTCCTGCATGATGTCCGTACTGCAGCTGTGGGTGTCTTTGCTGCGCTTGATGACCGTGGACGGCTGCGGCAGCTCGAGCATGCCTCTGTCGCACACGATGCGGCACTCAACCTCGTAGCCATAGCACTCGCCGCACTGGTACTCGATGTCCAGACGGGCGCCGCTCTCGGTCTCGAGCAGCATGATCTGCGGGTTTTCATACGGCTTGTCCGCACTCTCGGTGCTCTGACGAACCTTGAGCACCTGACCGCTGACGAACTCCTCGCCGGTCAGATAGCGGCAGATGTCAATCTCGTGGATAGCACTGTTGCTGACTGCCATCTCGGTGCGGAACCAATCCGGCTGGCTGACGTTGCGGTGTGCCATGTGCAGGATGAGCGGACGGCCGACCGAACCCTCGTCGAGCAGACGCTTCATCTCCATGTAATCCTTGTCATAGCGGCGCATGTAGCCGACCTGAACCAGACGCTTGCCGTGGCGGACTTCGGCGTCCATGATCTTGAGGCACTCCTCAACCGTCGGTGCGAGCGGCTTCTCACAGAAGCAGTACTTGCCGGCCTCGATGGAGGCAAGGACATACTGTGCGTGGAAGGCGTCCGGCGTCGTGACGAAAACGGCGTCGACGTCCGGAGAGGCGATCAGCTCCTCACCCGAGGCGAACGCGCGGACACCGAGGTCAGCGGCAACTTTCTGTGCGGCCTCCGGCAGGAAGTCTGCGACACCGGTCAGCGTGACGCCGGCGGTCTCGCAGTGCAGACGGTGGGCATGCTGGCGGCCGATGGCGCCGCATCCGATCAGTCCAATACGAATCATAGGATAATCCTCCTTTATTCTCTATCTCTTTCTCAATTCCGGTTTCCAAAATTCCGGTTACTTTTATCATATCACGGGAAAGGGGCAGATGTCGATGGATTTTTTGGAAAAAATGCATAAAAACAACTCACAGCTCCACACGGTAAAAAACACAATTTCTACCCGATATTGTCATTTGGTTTTTCGGCAAAATCGTGTATACTAGAGGTAAGAATGCGACACAAAGTGAGGTGGCGACATGGATGTATTAACCGAGTACCGAAGCAAGCTGCGCACACCGGAGGAAGCGGTCCGCGTGGTCAAGGACGGGGACTGGATTGACTACACGACTTCTCTGGGATTTCCGCCGCTGCTCGACCGTGCACTGGCAGCCCGGCGCGATGAGCTGACGGATGTCAAGATCCGGGGAAACCTGATTCCCGGTCCGATTCAGACCGCGGAGTGCGATCCGACGCAGGAGCACTTTACCTACCACACCTGGCACTGCTCTGCCTACGAGCGCAAACTGTGCGACCGCGGACTGTGTTACTATATCCCGATGGTTTTTCACAACAATTCGGCGTACTACCATTATTTCCTGTCGGTCAATGTGGCGATGATCAGCGTGACGCCGATGGACCGCCACGGCTATTTCAATTTCTCGACATCGACCGGCGTTGCCGCGCCGATTCTGCGCAAGGCGGATATCGTGATTGTCGAGATCAACGAGCATCTGCCGCACATGCTGGGCGGCTATGACGAGTGCATCCACATCTCCGAAGTGGATTATATCGTCGAGGGGGAGCACACACCGCCGCCGGAGGTGCCGATTGCACCGCCGACCGAGACGGATATTCAGATTGCGGGACATCTGCTCCCGTATATGCGCGACGGCATGACCCTGCAGCTCGGCATCGGCAGCCTGCCCAACGCGGTGGGACATCTGCTGGCGGACTCGGATCTCAAGGATCTCGGCATGCACACCGAGCTGTGTTCGGATGCCTATTACGAACTGTTCAAAGCGGGAAAACTGACCAACAAGTGCAAAAACGTCAACCGCGGCAAGGGCGTGCTCGGTGTGGCGATCGGCTCGCACGAGCTGTACGACTGGCTGGACAACAATCCGAGCGTGGCGTCCTATCCGCTCGAGTATGTCAACAGCCCGAATGTCATCGGTCAGATTGACAACATGGTCTCCATCAACGGCTGTGTGGCGATTGACCTGTTCGGACAGGTCTCGTCCGAGAGCGCGGGCATGCGGCAGATCAGCGGAACCGGCGGACAGCTGGATTTTCTGGTCGGTGCGTCGGCATCCAAGGGCGGACAGGCATTTATCTGTATGCCGTCCACACACCGGGACAAAAACGGCGTGCGCCGTTCGCGCATTCTTCCGCATTTTGAGGGGGATATCATCACCTCGCCGCGCAGTCAGGTGTATTTCCTCGCGACCGAATACGGCGTGGTCAACATGGAGGGACGCTCGACGTGGGAGCGTGCGGAACTGCTGATTTCCATCGCCCATCCGGACTTCCGCGAGGAGCTGATTGCCGCGGCACAGGAACAGCATATCTGGCGCCGCTCCAACCGGCGATGACGCGCACTCTTTTTGCATAATTTATCCGGTGCTTCGGTACCGAATTTGTGAAAGCGTCCGGTTGACGGAAAAAATGTGCTGTGATATAATAAAAAACGATTATAATTCGGGCGAAAAAACGGCTGAAATGTTGAAATATACCCACAGCCGCGCCGAATACTTTTACCCGAAAAACCGGTTCATTTAACGATCAAATACAGAAAGAAAGTGAATGACGTATGAGTTACTACGATAGTTTTGGAAAATTTGGGGATAAAACCGCATTTCTCCAGGAGGACGGCGAAACACTGAGCTATGCACAGCTCGAGGCGTTTGCAAAGGAGCTGGGGGAAGCGGTTCCGGAGCGGTGCCTGGTGTTCAGCTTCTGCAAGAACGCAATCGGCTCTGCGGCGGGCTATCTCAGCTTCCTGTACAACAAGATTGTACCGCTGATGGTGGACGCCAAGATCAACGACGTGCTTGCACAGCATCTGCTGGATGTCTACAGCCCGTCGTATCTGTACCTGCCGGACGAACTGCTTGAGCAGTATCCGTATCCGGTCGTCCTCTCCCGCTTCGGCTATTCGCTGGTCAGGACGAATTATGAGACGGTTTACCCGCTGAACGATCAGCTGGCGCTGCTGCTGACCACCTCCGGTTCGACCGGAAGTCCGAAGCTGGTTCGTCAGAGCTACACCAACATCCAGTCCAACGCCGAGGCGATTGTCGAATACCTCGAGCTGGATGAGACCGAGCGTCCGGTGACGACGCTGCCGATGAACTATACATACGGCCTGTCCATCATCAACAGCCATGCGCTGGTCGGCGCGACCATGCTGCTGACCACCCAGCCGATTGTCTCCAAGGAGTTCTGGAGCTTCATGAAGGACAACAGGGCGACCTCGTTCGGCGGTGTGCCATTCACCTATGAGATGCTCAAGCGCATCCGTTTCTTCCGCATGGACCTGCCGGATCTGCGCACGTTTACGCAGGCGGGCGGCAAGCTTGCACCGCAGCTGCACAAGGAATTCGCCGAGTATGCCGAAAAGACCGGCAAGCACTTTGTCGTCATGTACGGACAGACCGAAGCGACCGCGCGTATGGGCTATCTGCCGTATGACAAGGCGCTCGAGAAGTTCGGCAGCATGGGCAAGGTCATCCCGGGCGGCAAGTTCATCCTGCGCGACATCAACGACAACCCGATCACCGAGCCGGACGTCGTCGGCGAGCTGGTCTACGAGGGCGACAACGTCACACTGGGCTATGCGGAGTGCGGTGCCGACCTGATCAAGGGCGACGAGCGCGGCGGCCGTCTGGAGACCGGCGACATGGCGAAGATGGACGCGGACGGCTACTACTACATTGTCGGACGCAAGAAGCGCTTCCTCAAGCTGTTCGGCAACCGTGTCAATCTGGATGAGATCGACCGCATGGTCAAGGCGGAGTTCGAGGACCTCGACTGCGCAAGCACCGGCAACGATGATCTGATGCAGATTTTCATCACCAACGAGGCACACAAGGATGAGGTTATGGAGCTGATTCACGAGCGCACCCATTTGAATCCGCGCGCATACACCGTCCGCATCGTGGATGAAATCCCGAAGAACGAGGCCGGCAAGGTCCTCTACAAGGATCTTCCGCAGTAAACCGATATCGTTATCGCCGGAGCACAGGCGATGAAAGTATATACATTGATTTTTAGGAGGTTACCACAATGGATGAACTGTTAGAAGCACTGAAGCGCGTCAACCCGAATATTGACTACGCTGGACAGACCGGTCTTTACACCAACAAGATCATTGATTCGATCGATATGACCTCGATCCTCGCAGAGCTGGAGGATACCTTTGATATCGAAATCAGCATGGAATACATCATTCCGGAGAATTTCGATTCTGTCGAGGCAATGTGGGCGATGGTTCAGGAACTGATGGACTAATCGGAAACAATTCAGATTCACGAGAGGACTGGGCGGCGCAGACATTGTGCCGCCCAGTTTAGGGGAAAAATATGACTTTTATTCAACTTGACTTTGTGGCATTTCTTGCGATCAGTGTTGCACTGTTCTACATCTGCCCGGTAAAGCATCGCTGGAAGATGCTGCTCGCGATCAGCATTGTCTTTTATATGATCGCCGGTGTGAAGTACCTTCCGTTTATCTTGATTACCTCGTTCAGCGTCTTTTTGGCCGGGCGTAAAATCGGCCGGATCTATGCACAGCTGGATGAGACCATCAGCACGGATAAGACAATCGATCGGAAGGCGAAAAAGGCACTGCGCGAGCAGGCGAAGAAGGATGCGAAGAAGTATCTGATCGCCTGTCTGGTATTCAACCTTGCGATTCTGTGCATCAGCAAGTACACCCGATTTCTGGTCAATCCGATCAACGATTTCCTTGCGATGATCGGAAGCGGTGCGACCTTCAGTGCGGCGATGATCATCGTCCCGCTGGGTATTTCGTACTACACCTTCTCCACCCTCAGCTATCTGCTGGACGTATTCTGGAAGAAGGTCGACTATGAGACCAACTACGGACGTTTCCTGCTGTATGCGATTTACTTCCCACACATCCTGCAGGGACCGATTGAGCGCTACGGCCGTCTGGGTCAGCGCCTCAAGCAGGAGCTGCGCTTTGATGCGCACCGCTGCTCGTACGGCCTTCAGCTCATGCTGTGGGGCTATTTCAAGAAGCTCGTTATCGCAGACCGCCTGAATATTTTCATCCAGTCGGTTTACAGCATCGAGCAGGGAATGAACGGCGGCTTTGTCTACATCATTGCGGCGCTGCTGGATGTCGTTTACATCTATTCGGACTTCTCCGGCTGTATGGATATCGCGCGCGGCGCTTCCGACCTGTTTGGCGTCGAGCTGGACCTGAACTTCAATCATCCGTTCGGCTCCAAGAGCGTGGTTGAGTTCTGGAGACGGTGGCACATGTCTCTGGGTTCCTGGTTCAAGGACTACGTATACTATCCGGTCAGCACCTCCAAGCTGGTCAAAAACCTGAACAAAAAGGCGCGCACGAGCAAGATTCCGCCGCGTGTCTCCCGTGTCCTGATCACGGCGATTCCGGTTACGATCACTTGGGTTCTGACGGGCACCTGGCACGGCAATGGTCTGGGCTATGTCTGCTGGGGCTTCTACTATGCGTTTATGATCCTGATGTCGGTATCGTTCGGCGAGGATCTGACCCGCCTCGGCACCAAGCTGCACATCAACTATGACACGACCTCCTGGCGGTTCATTCAGGCGGCGCGCACGACGCTGATCTTTGCCGGCGGACGCCTGCTCACCAGCCCGGGATCGCTGGCTAACACATGGTATATCTGCAAAAATATTCTGATTACCTTTAACCCGTGGGTGTTCTTTGACGGCACGCTGACGAGCCATGGACTCGATCTGCTGAATATCTGTGTGGCAATCGCCGCAATTCTGGTATTCTTTGTGGTCAGCCAGCTGCAGGTGCGCGGTTCGGTCCGCGATAGGATCAGCCGTCAGAATCTGGTCGTCCGCTGGATGATCTACTTTGCGGCGATGATCGTCATCGCGGTATTCGGCATCTACGGTCCGGGCTATGATGCGGCATCGTTCGTATACATGGCGTTCTAAGAATTGGGTATGGGCATTATGAAGAAAACAATCTGTAAAATTATCGCCTTTGTCGTTTTGTTTGCGGTAATTCTGACCGGAATGACCAAAGTCTTTACGGCAAAGTTCATCGACAATAACTGCCAGTCCTACACGGCGGCGCAGCTGTATGAACAGCCGGACAACAGCATCGAGGTTGTGTTCAACGGAAGCAGCCAGATGGTATTCGGCATCTCCAGCATGAAGCTGTATGAGGACTACGGCATCTCGGCCTACGGCACCGGCTCCCCGAATCAGGGCATCCTGTGTTCGCTGGGCTGGCTGCGTGAGATCGACAAGACGCAGGACATCAAGGTCGCAGTGCTGGACGCCAGCCAGCTGTTTGAGCGCATCGGCGAGGCGGATTACCGCCAGACACTGGACACCATGAAGCTGTCGGCGAACAAGCTGGACATTGTACAGCAGCACATCGACGAGACCGAGCGTCTGCGCGCCGAGGAAGGCAGAAAGACCACGGTGGAAGAGGCAGATCCGATGCTGACCTATATCTTCCCGATCATGAAGTACCACACGCGTTGGGAGGAGCTGACCAAGGACGACTTTACGTTCTCCACCGAGAACAGTCCGATGTTCATGGGTACGCGCATGGCGGACTATGTCAGCTCGTTTACCGGCTATGATAATCTCGTTGTGGACGAGAATGACTTGACCGAGGAGGATCTCACGATCGTCGGCTATCAGCGCGACAGTCTGATCAAGTACAAGGAGTACTGCGACGAAAACGGCATCGAGATGCTGCTCATCAAGACGCCGAAGTCCGACTGGACCGCGACCAAGGACCGCAAGACGCAGGAACTGGCGGACGAGCTGGGAATCACCTACATCAACTACTCCAATGAGGAGCAGTGTGAGAAGCTGGGAATTGATTTCCACTCGGATTTCAAGGACTCCGAGCACATGAACGTCCGCGGCATGGACAAGGTCGCCGACGAACTCGGCAAGTATCTGCATGAGAATTATGACCTGACCGATTTCCGCGAGAGCGGTCTGCACGACGAGGCGTACATGAGCAAGTACCACACCGCGCGCGACATGGCATATCAGCTGACCGACGGCGACGTTGCTTCCTATCTGAGCAACATGAGCGAGGCCTATCTCTCGACCGGGGACTACGACATCCTTGTCGGTCTGACCGACGACAGCATTCTGCCGTACTGGACGGACGAGATGCAGGAGGCGCTCGCGTCCTGCGGCTTTGAGACCGACCTGCGCGACCTGAAGGGCAAGGCTTATGCCGGCTCGAATATCGCAAACAGCAAGGTCAAGGAAAAGGTCAGCGGCGACAGCGCGGAGGTCAAGGGCAAGTTCGCAGACGGCATTCCGTATTCGTTTGAGGCGACTCCGCTGTCTGAGGATGCCGCAACGCCGGCGCTGATTCTCAACGGCGTGCGCAAGAAGTTCACCGGACGCGGCGTCAACATCGTGTTCTATGAGAGCACGACCGACCGGGTTCTCGATCTCGCAACGGTTGCGCTGGACGCCGACGGCACGCTCAAGCTGTTCCGTCCGTTTGAGAACCGCCATCAGTAAACAATCACAGACAATTTTTAACACCGCAGAGGAGGATGAGAATGAAGAAACTCTCAAAAGTTGCACTGTTCATCCTTCTCTGCGTTGTTGTTTTTCTCACGGCGAACCGCATCTTCAAGGAGAAGTTCGTCACAGACAACCGGCAGACCTATATGGCGGATACGCTGTATGAACTGCCGGAGAACAGTGTGGAGGTTGCGGTCTGCGGCAGCAGTCAGATTGCATTTGGCATCAGCGGCATGGAGCTGTATGAGAAATACGGCATCTCCGCCTATTCGACCGGATCGCCCAATCAGTCCATCCTGTGCTCCCTCGGCTGGCTGCGTGAGCTGGACAAGCGGCAGAATATCAAGGTCTGTCTGCTGGATGTCAGCCAGATGACCGAGATCAACCGAGAGAGCTTTTACCGGCAGGCAATCGACCCGATGCGTCTGTCGTGGAACAAAATCGACATCGTCCGCCGGCATCTCGCCGAGAACGAGGATGCGGATTCTCTGTTCAGCTATCTCTGTCCGCTGGTCAAATACCACGCGCGGTGGGAGGAGCTGACGCGCACGGATTTCCGCTACACGGTGGAGGACAGTCCGCTGTACCGCGGCAATTTCCCGACCGATTACAACTATTCCTTTACCGATTATAACGCGCTGATGAAAACCGAGCCGGGAGAGACGGACGAAACCCTGCTGGAGGAGCAGTCTGTCGAGGCGCTCCGGCTGATTCAAGCATACTGCGACGAGAATGGCATCGCACTCGTGCTGTTTAAAACCCCGAAGGAGGACTGGACGGAATCCTATCAGTCGCAGATGAAGGAGCTGGCGGAGGAGATGAACCTCCCGCTGCTGGACTATGCCGCGGCGGAGGGCTGCCGCGAGCTGGGACTGGATTTCTACACAGATTTCAAAGACCCGCAGCATCTCAATCTGCGGGGCGCGGACAAGCTGTCGGATGCGCTGGGCGCCTATTTGACCGAGCACTATGACCTGACGGATTTCCGCGAGGCAAGTCCGATGGACGATGCTGTGCTGGAGAAATACCATGCGGTCAAGCGCGAGGCATATTTCAAGACCGAGAGCGACGTCGTCTCCTATCTCACGCAGCTGAGTGAGGATTATCTGTCTACCGGAGACTACGATGTGATCCTGCAGCTGACCGACGATACGGTCTGCTCGCTCTGGACAGAGGAGATGCAGGAGGCATTCGAGTCCTGCGGATTTGAGACCGACATTGCCTCGCTCGAGGGAAAGACCTACGCTGCTTATATCGCCAATGGAACGACAGAGGAAAAGACCGGCACATCGCGTGAGCTGGTGCTGACCGGAACGATGACCAACGGCGGCACACTGGAGGCGGTCTCCGCGCCGAAGGAGAACCGGCAGAAGGATGCGGAGATCAAAGCGGGAGGAACGAGCGGAAACTATACCGGGTTCGGTCTGAACCTGCTGCTGTATGACAACACACAGAATGTCATTGCCGAGGAGTGTACGATTGCCCGCTGTCCGGACGGTGTCCTCCGCGCCAATTTCGTTCCGGACCGATGAGAGACAGAATGGGGGAACATCCGTGACAGAAACCAAACGAATTGCAAAATGGGACAATATCCGTCTGCTGTTGATTTTTTGCGTGGTACTCGGCCATATCATCAACTATGTGGAGCGGGATGCGGATTTGCTCAATCGAATCTATCTGTTCATCTATGCCTTTCACATGCCGGCGTTCGTCTTTCTGTCCGGCCTGTTTTCCAAGCGCGCGGTGCGAGGTCACCGGTATGATAAAGCGTTCACCTTTCTGGCGCTGTATTTTCTCATCAAGTTTGCCCTGTTTCTGACCCGCGTCGCGCTGTCCCGCGAGGCGGCATTCAAGCTGTTCTCCACCATCGGTGTCGACTGGTATGCCTTTGTCATCTTTTTGTTCTATCTCGTGACCATGTTCCTGCAGAAGTTTGACAGGCGCTATGTTCTGCTGATCTCGGTATTCTTCGGCTGTATGGCGGGCTATGACCTGACGCTCGGCGGACAGATGGTGCTGGCGCGCGCGTGTTCGTTCTATCCGTTTTTCCTGCTGGGATTCTGGATGGAGCAGGATACCCTGCTCAAAATGAGCCGGAAGATCTGGGTCAAGCTGCTCGGCGCGGCGGTTTTGATCGCGGCGGGCGTTGTGAGCGCGCTGTATTATGATGATCTGGAATGGATTGTCCCGGTTCTCAAGGGATTTTCCTACCGCAATCTCGATGAAGATCTGTTTGTATACGGCGGCCTGTACCGCCTTGCTGTGTATGTCGTCGCTCTGCTCATGACCTTTGCGGTTATTGTGCTTGTCCCGTCTCTGCGCGGCTTCTGGTCCAAGCTCGGCAGCCGAACCATGTCGATCTACGCACTGCATTACTGTATTATCATGATTGTGTGCAGCGGCATCAAGATCGGCAAGCACCATGTGAAGTTCTATCTGCTGAACGAACTTCCGGAGGATTCTGCACTGCGATGGATGCTGCTGATTGCGCTGCTGATTACGATTGTGCTCGGCTTGCGTCCGTTTGACTGGCTGGTGCGCCGGATTACGGTTCCACCGCTTGCGAAACAGCCGGCGGGAGAGCCGTCGGAGCCGCTCCGTCAGACGACCGAACCGATTCCGGATCTGCCGGAGGAGGTATTTGAGCAGACCCAACCCATACCGACTGTGAGGGAGGACGACATATGAAACCGATACAGCTGTTCTGTCTGCCGTACGCCGGCGGCGGACCGGATTTCTTTCAGGTACTGCGTGATCATCTGGATGCGCGCATCACGCTGGATGCGTTTGAGTACGCCGGACACGGAAAGCGCATCAAGGAGCCGTGTTATCCCGACTTTGCCGCGCTGGCGGACGACGCGCAGGCGTACATCAACGCCCGTCTTCTGCCGGATCACGAGCTGATGCTGTTCGGATACAGCATGGGCACGATCGGCGTATATGAGATGATCGCGCGCGGCATGCTGGATCGTACACCCTGCCATGTGTTTCTGGCGTCGCATGAGGCGCCGGACGGACACTGGGACAGCAAGCGCTATCAGGACATGTCGGACGAAGAGATGTGGGAGACCATGAAGCAGTTCGGCGGCTTTGACGATTCGAACGACAAGCTCATGCACAACCGGTTTTTCCGCCGTCTGTACTTTGAGCCGCTGCGTGCGGACTACCGCCTGCTCGGTACCTATCCCGCCAATCATCGCGGACGATTTGATATGGATGTCACCGTCTTGTATTCTCCGCAGGATATCCCTGCGGAGCTGGTACACGGATGGGAATCATTCTGCCATGCCGGGAGCGAGTTTGTCGAGCTGGGAGACAATCATTTCTTCCTCAAGAACTGTCCGGAACAGGTCGCGCGCATCATCAACCGCGCGGCAGAACACATAGAATAAGTGAGCTGGAACGCCGCTCTGTGGAAACGCAGGGCGGTGTTTTTTTGTTTCTGCCGCGGGAGAACTGTACGGAATGAAAAACAGGACAATTTTGTTTTCGGACGCGCTTGAAATCCCGATAACCTTCCGGTATAATAGGGAATAGAGTATGACAATTATCGTGAGATAGGGAGGGAACTGCATGATGATTTCAACCAAAGGCCGGTACGCGCTGCGCGTGATGATCGACCTTGCAGAACACCCGAGCGAAGGCTTTATTCCGCTCAAGGCGATTGCGGAGAGGCAGGGTATCTCTGTCAAATATCTGGAGAGCATTATCAAGATCCTGACGCAGGAGGGATATTTGAGCGGACTGCGCGGCAAGGGCGGCGGATACAAGCTGACCCGTTCGCCGGATCAGTACCGCATCGGCGATATCCTTCGTCTGACCGAGGGAAGCCTTGCGCCGGTATCCTGTCTGAGCAAGCCGACGATGGAGTGCGAGCAAGCGGCGGATTGCCGGACACTGTCCATGTGGAAGGGACTGTACGACCGGATTACGGATTATCTCGACAATATCTATCTGTCCGACTTGATCCATCCGGATATCCCCGGCAACGACTTTGTGATCTGACCGTAGAAAATTTTTTATTTCCTATTGACATACTGGGAAAACAGGTCTATAATACCAACATACCCACTAAACAAATAGGAAAATAAACCGGACGACACGCCCGTTTAGGAGGAACATGCTATGAGCAAGATTTATACATCCGCAGACCAGCTGATCGGCAAGACCCCGCTGCTGGAACTGACCCACGTAGAGAAGACTGAGAACCTGGATGCCCGCATTCTGGCGAAGCTGGAATACTTCAATCCGGCGGGATCGGTCAAGGACCGCATCGCCAAGAAGATGATCGACGATGCCGAGGAAAAAGGCCTGCTGAAGCCGGGTTCGGTCATCATCGAGCCGACCTCGGGCAACACCGGTATCGGTCTGGCATCCGTCGCCGCCGCGCGCGGATACCGCATCATCATCGTCATGCCGGAGACGATGAGCGTCGAGCGCCGTCAGCTGATGAAGGCATATGGCGCGGAGCTGGTGCTGACGGAAGGCGCCAAGGGCATGAAGGGTGCTATCGCCAAGGCGGATGAGCTGGCGAAGGAGATCCCGAACAGCTTTATCCCGGGTCAGTTTGTCAACCCAGCAAACCCGCAGGCACACCGTGAGACCACCGGTCCGGAGATCTGGGAGGATACGGACGGCCAGGTCGATATCTTTGTCGCAGGTGTCGGCACGGGCGGTACGGTCACCGGCGTCGGTGAGTATCTGAAGTCGAAGAATCCGTCGGTCAAGGTCGTCGCAGTTGAGCCGGCATCCTCTCCGGTCCTGTCCGAGGGCAAGGCAGGTTCGCACAAGATTCAGGGTATCGGCGCAGGCTTTGTGCCGGATGTTCTGGACACCAGTGTGTATGACGAGATCATTCCGGTCAAGAACGAGGATGCATTTGCCACCGGAAAGACGATCGGACGCAGCGAGGGTGTGCTGGTTGGTATCTCCTCCGGTGCGGCGCTGTGGGCGGCCATCGAGCTGGCAAAGCGTCCGGAGAACAAGGGCAAGACCATCGTAGCACTGCTGCCGGATACCGGCGACCGCTATCTGTCCACCGCACTGTTCGCTGACTAATCAGAATACAGATAATCCGAAAGACATGCATGGAGCATCCGTGCATGTCTTTTTTTGAAGAAAGCGCTTTCTTTGAGAAAGTTTAGTTTTGTGCAAAATACGCATGATATATTCGTTTATCGTGCGTAAAAATGACGAAAAATCGAGAAATTAAAAAATAACATTGGAAATTTTCAAAATGCAGGTGATACAATACAGGTGAAATCAATCGGAAAGGACTGACCCCGGAATGACGTAGAAGAATCGGCATCTGCCGGTTCTTCTTTTTGCTCCATGCCGTGCATGATTGATCGAATTCTCCTCGCTTGACAAAACACGTGGGCATTGTTATTATGAATATAACAGATTTTAACACTACCGTTTCTTCTTGAGGTGATCGTATGAAATCGAGTAAAAAACGAGTAATTTCGCTCCTGTTATTGGTCGCACTTGCGATTCCGATGCTGGTAGGCAACGCGTTCGCGGCCACGGATGTCACGGCATCCATGAAAAAGAAATCCGGCGTCGTGAAGCTTGCCAAGTACACCAATTCCTATATGGTCATAAAACAGACATCGGAGAAATCTCACAGTACCAAGACGATGACACTGAGCAATAAGACGAAGATCAATTACATCGCGAAGACCAGCTATGACTGGCTGGGTTCGTCGTCTTATTCGTCGAGCAAGGTAAAGACGCGCAGCAAGAACTTTTTCGGTACCTCTGTCGACCTGTCTGCTGTGCCGAAAACCATCAAATCCGGCTGGAATATGCGGAGAAAGACCGCCTCTTCCTATATTTACACGGGCGGAGACTGGGGAAATTACGCACCCAAATACAGCATTACCAAGATTACGAAGGTAAAGACCGGCGTCTATGACGTCAAGATTACCAACTACCTGTATTCCTATGACACCAATGCCAAGAAAAAGACCGGTGTGACCACCATGCGTATGAAGAAATCATCGTCTTCTTACTACGGCTATGTGATTACGTCCATCCAATATTCGTCGACCGGTGTGAGAATGTAAAATGAAGTCAGAAAACGCCTCCCGTGGGATAATCCTGCGGGAGGCGCTGCTGCGAAATAGGGGTTTTTATCAGAAAGAGAAAAAACAGCGGTGAAAAATAGAATCCCACCCGTCCGGACATACTAGCTTTGAGTAGCTTACAAAAGGAGTTGGTAGGAATGGCAGTATTCTCCGTCGGAGAAGCACAGTTTGACGAAAAGGTACTCGCGTCGGACAAACCGGTGCTGGTGGACTTCTGGTCGTCGTGGTGCGGACCGTGCCGTCAGATTTCCCCGATGATCGAGGACATCGCGGACAAGCATCCGGAGATCGCGGTGGCGAAGGTGAATATCGATGAGGAACCGGCGCTCGCACAGCGGTTCCGCATCGCTTCC
>JALFIV010000015.1 GCA_022775385.1 Clostridiales bacterium | reverse complement strand
TGAGAATAGGAGCAAGTATGGCACAAAACAGATATAAACGGCTGTTGTCCAACACAATTATTTTTGCGATCGGAACGTTTTCCTCCAAAGTACTTGTGTTCCTCATGCTGCCGTTCTATACAAACATCCTCTCCACGGCGGAATACGGCACCGTCGATGCGCTGATCAACGCCGGTCAGCTGATTATACCAATTGCATCGGCAGGCATCAACAATGCGGTCATCCGCTTTGGTCTGGAGGACAAAAACGACCGGAGTACGGTGTTCTCCACCGGCTTTTATACGATTGCGGTCTGTTTCCTGGCGGTTGCAATTGTTTCGCCGCTGGCAAATTACATCGACTTCCTGAACGGCTATGTTCTTCTTGTTCTGGCATTTGTTCTCGCGTCCAACTTCCGCTCGCTGTGCATCCAGTTCGGTCTGAGCATGGGATACAGCAAGATGTACGCGGCAAACGGCATCGGCAACACGTTCCTGAATATCCTGCTGAATATCCTGTTCCTTGCGGGATTCCGCTGGGGAATCACGGGCTATCTGCTCGCAAACATTGTTTCGGACATTGTCATGGGATTTGTGATGTTTATCCCGCTGCATATGAACCGGTACCTGCTGCCGCCGCGCAGCAAGCGCATGGACAGTGCGCTGTCCCGCGCGATGCGCAAGTATGCACTGCCGATTATCCCGCAGACGATCTGTCAGTGGATTATCAACATGCTCGACCGTTATATGATCGTCATTTTCATCAACACAGCAACCAATGGACTGTTTGCGGCGGCGAATAAGATTCCGAATGTTCTGCTGATCGTTGCCAATCTGTTTGCCGATGCATGGCAGATTTCCGCGGTCAAGGAAAGCGATGAAAAAGAGCAGATTACCTTCTATACCAAGGTGCTGGCGGCCTATTCGTCGATTGCGTTTATTATCAGTTCGGGCATTATTATGCTGTCCAGATGGGTGATGACCTTCATGGTTGCCGACGACTATTTTGTCGCGTGGCATTTTATCCCGGTGATGACGCTGGCGACGACATTCGGTCTTTTGTCCACCTTCCTCGGCAGCGTCTACATGCTCAAGCTGCGCAGCAAAAACTCGATGGTGACAACCGTGATCTGTGCGATCGCCAATACGACGCTGAATTTCATTCTGATCAATGTGCTCGCACAGCAGAGCGACTTTATGGGTGCGATGGGCGCCGGCATTGCGACAATGCTGAGCTATTTCGTCCTGTTCATGATCCGTGCGATTGACACGCAGCGCTATCTCAAGATCGGCTGGAACATCCCGAAAACGGCGATAAGCCTTGCGATTCTGGTTGTACAGATGCTGACAATGGTCAATGAAGTTCCGCTGTGGCCGGTCTGGCAGGTTGGTTTGTTTGCCCTTCTGTTCATCATCAATGTACGCGAGATTCTGCTCTCCGTCCGCAAGCTGCTTCGCCGCGAATAAGACGGTACGGAGAATACCAGTTTTTTCGTCTGAAAAAGGCAAGATTTTGTGCGATTTTAGGGCAAAATTTCCTTGCACAGATGGGAAATCGGTGGTATACTAAACAAGATGTAAGATCGTTAACGTAGGAGAGTGGGGAAACCCACTCTTTCTTATTGCATGAGGCTGCGGAGGAAGATATGAACGCAAAAGAGCTGTGCAAACGGGTTCGCGAACTGTGCGAGCCCTTTGTAGAAGAATTGGGCGTCACGTTGTGGGACGTCGAGTTTGAAAAAGAAGGCGGTCAGTATATGCTGACTGTAACGATTGACCGCGACGGTCACACGGACATCGATGACTGCGAAAAGCTGTCCCGTTCGATTGATCCGCTGCTGGATGCCAAGGAGTTTGCATCCCTGCCGCCATACACGCTGTGTGTTTCCTCGGCGGGCATCGCGCGGAGGCTCAAGCGTCCGGAGCACTTTGCGGCGTTTCTCGGCAGCGAGGTCGAGGTCCGCTTTTACCGTCCGATTGCCGGAAGCAAGATGGCAGTCGGCGTTCTTCGGGACTACGATGAGGGCCGCGTGACGCTCGAGCAGGACGGCACGGTGACCGTATTTGAGCCGAAGGATATCGCGGCGGTACACCTGTGGCCGGAGATTTAAGAAAGAGAAGCAATAAACCCGCGGATGACCCGCGGAGGTTTCGTATACAATAAGGAGTGAGCAGAAAAATCATGAACGCAGAGTTTTTTGCAGCGCTTGAGCAGCTGGAAAAAGAAAAGGGAATCCCGGTAGAGTATATGCTGGATCGTGTCTGTCAGGCACTGCTGACCGCATATAAGAAGGACAACGACGGACTCGTCTGTGAAAATGTCTATGTTGAGCCGGATATGGAAAAGCGCGCGATCAACATGTATGTACTGAAGGAAGTTGTCGACGAGGCAGAGGACCCGCTGACCGAGATCTCGCTGGAGGATGCGCGTGAAATTAACAGAACCGCATCCATGGGAGACATGGTGCGCGTGAGCGTGGAGACCAAGAAGTTCGGCCGCATCGCGGCGCAGGCTGCCAAGCAGGTCATCATTCAGGGCATCCGTGAGTCCGAGCGCGGCATGGTATTCAACGAGTACAGCTCCAAGGAGCATGAGATCCTGTCCGCAGTTGTCAACCGCATCGACCCGCGCAACGGCAATATCATTCTGGATATGGTCAGCGACGGTGAGAAGACCGAGGCGGTTCTGTCCACGAGCGAGCAGGTTGCCGGTGAGGATCTGCGCGAGGGCCAGCGTATCAAGGTTTATGTCGTTGAGGTCCGCAAGGGAAGCCGCGGCCCGCAGGTCATGATCTCCCGCACCCATCCGGGTCTGGTCAAGCGTCTGTTTGAGCTGGAGGTTCCGGAGATCCACGACGGTATTGTTGAGGTCAAGTCGATCGCCCGCGAGGCAGGCAGCCGCACCAAAATTGCGGTTGCAAGCAACGACGAGAACGTCGATCCGATTGGCGCATGTGTAGGCCCGCGCGGAAGCCGTGTCGGTGCGATCGTCAGCGAGCTGTCGGGTGAGAAAATTGATATTATCAAGTATTCCGAGGATATGGCGACGTTTGTCTCCGAGGCGCTGTCCCCGGCGGATGTCGTCGGCGCAATCATGCTGCCGGACGGCAAGAGCTGCCGTGTCATCGTTCCGGACGATCAGCTGTCGCTGGCAATCGGCAAGGAAGGTCAGAACGCTCGTCTGGCTGCCAAGCTGACCGGCTGCAAGATCGACATCGGTCCGGAGAGCCAGGCAAATCTGGCACAGGATGACGACGATCTGATCGCAGAGTAAGGAGGCATTCGGGTGCAGAAAAAGAAGATTCCGATGCGTCAGTGTGTGGGATGCCGGGAGATGCGGCCCAAGCGGGAACTCATCCGCGTGGTACGTTCTCCGGAAGGCGAGATCGCGCTGGACTTCCGCGGAAAGAATCCGGGACGCGGCGCATATGTCTGTGCTAAGACCGACTGTCTGGCGCGGGCGAAGAAATCCCGTGCACTGGAGAGGGCCTTCCGCTGCCCCGTTCCGGACGACGTCTATGACGCCCTGTGCAGGGAAATGGAGGCGCATCCGGCTGATGAATGAGTATCTGAGCACGCTCGGACTGTGCCTGCGTGCGGGAAAGTTGACCGCCGGTTTGGAGGCAGTGTGTGACTGTGTCTCGCAGTCGGGCGACGTCCGTCTGGTTCTGCTCTCCGCGGATGCGGGAGAGTCGACGGTGCGCCGTGTCCGGCGTGCGGCAGAGGGAAAGTCGATGCCGATTGTCCGTCTCGGCGCAAATGCGGAGGACATTGGCGCCGCGCTCGGCCGCGGAGCCTGCGCGGTCTGCTGTATTCATGAGATCGGCTTTGCCGCCGCAATTGTGCGCAAGGCAGCGGCGGAGAATCCGGAGCTGGAGACGGCGGCACAGCAGCTTGAGCAAAAGAATACCCGCATTGCATCGCGGCGCGGAAAGAAAAAGCCGCGGAACCATACGACGGGAGACAAGACCTCCCGCAAAGCCAACCAATCAACTCGCAAGAAACGTGGAGGTGAACGCGCATGAGTATTGAGAATAAATACCGTGTACATGAAGTCGCCAAGGATTTTGGCAAGAGTACGAAGGAGATCACCGACGTACTGACCGAATACTCCAAGACTCCGAAAAATCATATGCAGGTTCTGGAACCGCTGGAGTTAAATATTGTTTTTGATTATATCACCAAGAAATATCCGGTTGAGAATATGGAAGAGGTCCTGACCCGTCAGGCGTCGGAGCGCAAGGCACCGACGACACAGGTTATCCGCAAGGAGGCGCCGAAGAAGGCCGCCAAGGCTGAGCCGAAGCCGAAGACAGAGAGCAAGAAGGCGGAGGAGAAGCCGGCAGAGAAGCAGCGTCCGCAGCAGAATCCGAATCAGAAGAAGAAGCGCCAGCCGGCAAAGCCGCACGAGCCGCATCAGATTCTGCATCCGCAGGGCAAGACGGAGCAGCCGACCTCGACGGTTACCACCGATGAGAATAAAAATCAGCAGCAGAGCAAGACCAAGCAGATTCACCGCGTCGACACGCGCGGAGGCGGAAACGTCAACCTCGCACGGTACGACGAGCGCATCGACGCTCTCGTTCCGGAGAAGGCGGATCGCATGAAGCAGGGCAAGCAGAAGATCAAGAGCAAGGCGGACGCACGCCGTCCGTTCTCCAGCAAGCGTCGTCAGGAGGAGCAGGAGAAGTTCAAGAGACTGCAGCGCCAGCGCCAGCAGGTCAAGAAGGTTCAGCTCAAGGTCATGATTCCGGACGAGATCAACGTCGGCGAGCTGGCATCCCGCCTCAAGCGCACCGCGGCAGACGTCATCAAGGAACTGCTCAAGCTGGGTGTCATGGCGAACATCTCCCAGACCATCGACTTTGATACCGCGGCACTGGTTGCCGAGGAGATGGGCGCGAAGGTCGAGAAGGAAGTCTTTGTCTCCATCGAGGAAAAGCTGTTCGACGAGAGCGAGGACAAGGAAGAAAACCTTGAGCCGAGAAGCCCGGTCATCGTTGTCATGGGACACGTCGACCACGGCAAGACCTCGCTGCTGGACTGCATCCGCAAGACGGACGTTGCCTCCGGTGAGGCGGGCGGCATCACGCAGCATATCGGTGCATACCGCGTCAAGGTAAACGGCCAGTCGGTCACTTTCCTGGATACTCCGGGACATGCGGCATTTACCTCCATGCGTGCCCGCGGCGCGCAGGTTACCGATATTGCGATTCTGGTTGTCGCAGCGGACGACGGCATCATGCCGCAGACCGTCGAGGCAATCAACCATGCCAAGGCGGCGAACATTCCGATTATCGTCGCTGTCAATAAGATCGATAAGGAAAACGCAGATCCGGACCGCGTTCTGCAGCAGCTGACCGAGTACGACCTCGTTCCGGAGGAGTGGGGCGGCGAGACCCTCGTCTGCAAGATCTCCGCGAAGAAGGGCGAGGGCATCAGCAACCTGCTCGAGATGGTTCTGCTGACCGCCGAGATGCAGGAGCTGCGCGCAAACCCGAACCATCAGGCGACCGGTACGGTCATCGAGGCCAAGCTGGACCGCGGCCGCGGCCCGGTTGCCAGCGTCCTGGTTCAGAATGGTACGCTGCATGCGGGTGATGTCGTCATCGCCGGCAAGGCAGTCGGCCATGTCCGTGTCATGACGGACGAGCGCGGCAACCGCCTGAAGGATGCCGGACCGTCTGTTCCGGTCGAGATTATCGGTCTGGGCGATGTTCCGGACGCAGGCGATGTCTTCTACGCGGTCGACAACGAGCGCATGGCGCGCGAGCTGGTCGAGCAGCGCAAGGAGAAGGAGAAGGAAGAGCGCAACAAGGCGATGCACAAGGTTACGCTGGAGAATCTGTTCGATACCATCCAGCAGGAGAGCGTCAAGGATCTGAACATCATCATCAAGGCGGATGTTCAGGGCTCTGTCGAGGCGCTGCGCGCATCGCTGGTCAAGCTGTCCAACGAAGAGGTCCGCATCAACGTCATCCACGGTGCGGTCGGTGCGGTCAACGAGTCGGATGTCATGCTGGCTGCGGCATCCAATGCGATCATCGTCGGCTTCAATGTCCGTCCGGAGCGTGCGGCGGCGGATTCCGCCAACCAGCAGGATGTCGAGATCCGTCTGTACCGCGTCATTTACGACTGCATCGAGGAGATCGAGCAGGCGATGAAGGGCATGCTCGCGCCGAAGTTCAAGGAAGTTGTTCTGGGTCACGCAGAGATCCGCCAGACCTTCCGTGTCTCCGGTGTCGGCACGATTGCGGGCGCCTATGTTCAGGACGGCAAGATTGTCCGCTCCTGCGAGGTCCGCATTGTCCGCGACGGCATCGTCATCCACGAGGGTCATCTGAACTCCCTCAAGCGCTTCAAAGACGATGTCAAGGAAGTGGCATCGGGCTACGAGTGCGGCATGGGCATTGAGAACTACAATGACATCAAGGAAGGCGACATCATCGAGTCGTTTATCATGGAAGAAGTCAAGCCGTAAACAAAGAGAACCGGGGCGGGTGTTGTGTCACAGCGCCCGCCCTGTTTCCTGCGGAAGGAAGGGAAAAAGCTATGTCTCAGAGAACTGAACGCATCAGTGAGGAATTCCAGAAGGCACTGGCGGAGTGCATCCGGACGCTGAAGGATCCGCGCGTGCGCGATCTGATGATCTCGGTCACCCGCTGTGAGGTCACCGGCGATCTGCGCTATGCCAAGGCATATATCAGCGTTTTCGGCTCCGAGCAGCAGAAGAAGGACGCGATGCGCGGACTCAAGTCGGCATCCGGCTACCTGCGCCGCGAGGTTGCGGCGAAGATCCGCCTGCGCTATGCGCCGGAGATTGTTCTGATCGAGGACGATTCCATCGGTCACGGCGCACATATCAACCAGCTGCTCAACGATCTGGAACGGGAGGGAAAGCTGTGATTGGCAGTGCGGCACATACCGCAGAGACCCTGCGGAAGATGGACAATATCCTGATCCTGACCCACCGCCGTCCGGACGGAGACACCACCGGCTCGGCGAGCGCGCTGTGCTACGCCCTGCGTACGCTGGGAAAGACGGCATATGTCGCAGAAAATCCGGAGATCACACGGCGGTATGCCGATCTCATCGACGGATTCTATCCGCCGGCGGGATGGGAGCCGGAGAAGGTGATCACGGTGGACTGTGCCGCGCCGGATATGCTGTATCCGGCGGTACAGCAGTATGATAACCGCATTGATCTGGTCATCGACCACCACGGTTCGAATACCGGATTCGGTGTGGAAAACCTCGTGTTCGGCTCCTATGCGGCCTGCGCGGAGGTTGTCTGCGAGGTCATCGAAGAGCTTGGTCTCACGCTGACCGAGGAAATGGCGCGCGGCATCTATATCGGCGCGTCGACAGACACGGGCTGTTTTAAATTCTCCAATACGACGGCAAACACCCATCGGGTGGCCGCCAAGTGTCTGGACACCGGACTGGACGGCGGAGAGATCAACCGCGCGCTGTTTGAGACCAAATCGCGTGCGCGCTATGAGATCGAGCGTATGCTGTTCCGCGATATGAAGTTCTACAAAGACGGCAGGATTGCGGTCGCACTGATCACCCGCGAGGCAAAGGAACAGACCGGCGCGGATTGGGACGATCTGGACGCCATTGCCGGCATTCCGCGTCAGATTGAGGGAGTCGAGGTCGGATTGACCCTGACCGAGCTGAAGGACGGCTCGACCAAGATCTCCGCGCGGACGACAAAGGAAGTGGATGCGGCGGCGATCTGCAGTCAGATGGGCGGCGGCGGCCACCTGCGCGCAGCGGGAGCGACCGTACACTG
>JALFIV010000139.1 GCA_022775385.1 Clostridiales bacterium | reverse complement strand
GTCGCCGCCGAGGATGTTCTGATGAACGTCGACGATGTTGACATTATTTTCGCTGAGCGTCGTGGCAATCTTTGCAATGACGCCGGTGTGATCCTTTCCGGCTACGGTAACAACTGCACGCATAGTAAATTCCTCCTGAATGTTCGTTCTTCTAAGTTGATGATTCGACCGCTTCCAGCACGGAGACCAGAATGCGGTTGGACAGCAGAAATCCGGTCTCTGTGAGGGACCATCGGCTGTCCGTATGTTTGACATATCCTGCCCGGACAAGCGGCTGCAGCACGCGCGCCACCGGGGTGAAATCCCGTTCGAACGCGGTCTCATACCAGACGGCATCCACGCCGTCCGATGTCCGCAGTGCGAGCATCAGATATTCCGACGCGCGGTCGATATCGGTGTCCTCCTCGGTCAGCTCGCCGGTCAACCACCGGTCGAGACTGCGTGGAGTTTCCAGCCGCCGTCCGTCGAAATCCGAGTGCGCACCCGGTCCGAAACCGAGATACGGCTCCTGTTTCCAGTAGCGGCTGTTGTGCCGGCTGCGGAATCCCGGCCGGGCAAAATTGGATATTTCGTAGTGTTCATAGCCCGCCTCGCGCATGCGGTCACACAGCATCAGATACATATCCGCCTGTGTGTCCTCATCCGGCAGAACCGGATTGGCGCGTCCGAGCGGTGTGTCCGGCTCGACCGTCAGGCCGTAGCACGAGAGATGTTCGGGCTGCAAGGCGAGCAGCGACCGGATGGACCGATCCAGCCCGTCCATCGTCTGTCCCGGCAGCGCATACATCAGATCGACACTGAGATTGTCAAATCCCGCCGCGCGTGCACGCGCAAATGCCTCCTGCGCTTGGGCAAACGTGTGGATGCGTCCGAGCATTTTCAGCTCCGTGTCGTCGGCCGACTGAATGCCCATGGACAGCCGGTTGACACCCGCCGCGCGGATGCCGGTCAGGAACTCCTGCGTCATGGAATCCGGATTCGCCTCGCAGGTAATTTCTGCATCGTCCGCGAGGACATAATTCTGTCGGATTGCGTACAGAATATCCGTCAGACGGGATGCGCCGAGCACGCTCGGTGTGCCGCCGCCCAGATACACCGTGTCCACGGTGTACGCTGAGCACCGCGCGGACCACTGCCCGATGCGCGCACACAGCGCCGCCGTGTAGGCGTCCCACTGACCCTGCGCGCCGGCAAGCGAGTAAAAATCGCAGTACGCGCATTTCGCTGCGCAGAACGGGATGTGGACATACAGTCCGAGATTATTCTTCATCCAGCTTGAGCACCGCCATAAACGCTTCGGTCGGCAGCTGTACCGAGCCGAGGCTGCGCATCTTTTTCTTGCCTTCCTTCTGCTTTTCGAGCAGCTTTTTCTTTCGGGTGATGTCGCCGCCGTAGCACTTGGCGAGGACATCCTTGCGCACCGCCTTGACGGTCTCACGCGCGATGACCTTTCCGCCGATCGCCGCCTGAATCGGAACCTCAAACAGCTGACGCGGAATGTTCTCCTTGAGCTTCTCGCAGATGCGGCGGGCGCGTCCGTATGCCTTCTCGCGGTGCGCGATGAACGACAGCGCGTCCACAGCGTCGCCGTTGAGCAGCAGATCAACCTTAATTAAATCGCTCGGACGGTAGTCGCAGATCGTGTAGTCTAAGGATGCATAGCCCTTGGTGCGCGCCTTGAGCGCGTCGAAGAAATCGTAGATGATCTCGCCGAGCGGCATCTCATAATGCAGCTCCACGAGATTGGTGTCCAGATACTGCATATCGACATAGATGCCGCGGCGGTCCTGACACATCGGCATGATATTGCCGACGAACTCCGGCGGCGTGATGATGGACGCCTTGACAAACGGCTCCTTCGCCTCCGCGATCTCCGCCGGATCGGGATAGTCGTGCGGGTTGTCCACCGACAGCTCCGTGCCGTCCGTCTTGATGATCTGATAGATGACAGACGGCAGCGTCGTGACCAGATCAAGGTTGAACTCGCGCTCCAGACGCTCCTGAATGATCTCCATGTGCAGCATGCCGAGGAAGCCGCAGCGGAAGCCGAATCCGAGCGCGACCGAGCTCTCCGGCTCGAACGACAGCGAGGCGTCATTCAGCTGGAGTTTCTCCAATGCGTCGCGCAGATCCGGATACTTGGATCCGTCCTCGGTGTAGATGCCGCAGTAGACCATCGGCTGTGCCGGACGGTAGCCCGGGAGCGCCTGCGCCGTCGGGTTTGCCGCGTCGGTGACCGTGTCGCCCACGCGCGTATCCTTGACTTCCTTGATGGATGCGGTGAAGTATCCGACCTCGCCCGCGCACAGCTCGTTCGTCGGCTCCATGCCGATCGCGCGCAGATAGCCGCACTCGAGCACCTGGAACTCCGCGCCGGTCGCCATCATGCGCACGCGCTGTCCCGGACGGATCGAGCCGTCGATCAGACGCATGTAGACGATGACGCCGACATACGGGTCGTACTGACTGTCAAAGATCAGCGCCTTGAGCGGCGCATCCGGATCGCCCGTCGGGGGCGGGACATTGTCGACGATATCCTTTAATACTGCTTCAATGTTGATACCCATCTTGGCGGAGATCTCCGGCGCGTCCATCGCCGGCAGACCGATGATGTCCTCGACCTCCTGCTTGACCTTCTGCGGGTCGGCGGCGGGCAGGTCGATTTTGTTGACCACCGGCAGGATCTCCAGATCGTTGTCCAGCGCCAGATAGGTGTTCGCCAGTGTCTGTGCCTCGATGCCCTGCGTGGAGTCCACCACGAGCACCGCACCTTCGCAGGCGGCGAGGGAACGTGAAACCTCGTAGTTAAAGTCGACGTGACCCGGCGTGTCGATCAGGTTGAGCTCGTAGGTCTGTCCGTCATCCGCCTCGTATTCCATACGGACGGCGCGCGCCTTGATCGTGATGCCGCGCTCCTTCTCCAGATCCATGTTGTCCAGCAGCTGGCTGGACATCTCACGCTCGGTGACCGCCTTGCACTGCTCGAGCAGCCGGTCCGCCAGTGTGGATTTGCCATGGTCGATGTGCGCGATGATAGAAAAGTTGCGAATCAATGCTTGTTCTTTCATACGTTCTCCTTATTTCGAATCCGTTCGATTCGATCTCATGATACAGTATATCATATGCGCACGCGCGAGGGCAAGGCGAACCCCCGCGCGTTTTGTTCGAAATCCTGCTGTTTTCTCCCCAAAATCCGGTCATTGTGATTTGTCACAAAGCGTTTTGAATTCTTTAACAAATAATTCATGGTTTTTTCTCCCGCTTTCTCTTGACAACCGATGGGACGGGTGGTATCTTGTATTTAGCACTCAGAGAGGTTGAGTGCTAACACTCAAAAATACAAAGTGCTAACGACACAATCCGACAAATTCAGGAGGTGATGGTCGTGGATCTGTCTGCACGAAAAAAGCTGATCCTCAAGGCGATCATCAGCGAATACATCCGCACGGCGGAGCCTGTCGGTTCCAAGTCGGTGGCCTCCCGTCCGGAGCTCGGCTTTTCGTCCGCGACCATCCGCAACGAGATGAGCGAGCTGGAGGAGATGGGCTATCTGCAGAAGACGCACACCTCATCCGGACGAATCCCTTCGGCGAAAGGCTATCGGCTGTATGTCGACGAGCTGATGGGTCTCCCCGATCTGACCAGCGCGGACATCAACAGCATCAACACGGTAACCAAACTTAAGGTCAAGGAGCTCGACCGGCTGATCTCCGAAGCGGGACGCCTGATCTCCGACCTGACCAACTATACGACGCTGGCCGTCACACCGGTCATGCAGCGCATCACACTTCGCAGGTTCGAGATCATCGCGGTGGACAGTGTCAACTTCGTCATCGTCGCGGTCACCGATTCCGGTGTGGTCAAGAACAAGATGATCCGGACGGTCTGTCCGGTCGCCAAGGAGGAGGCGGAGCTGCTCACCTACGTGCTCAACCAGACGCTCACCGGCATCCCGATCGAGGAGATCACCAAGGAGCGGTTCGACATTGTCCGGCGCGCCGCCGGCATGACCGCCCTGCTCAAGCCGATCGGCGAGTTCCTCGAGGATCTGCTCGAGGAGCTGAGCACCCAGAAGCTGTATCTGCAGGGCGCCTCCAAGCTGCTCTCGCAGCCGGAGTACCGCGATGTCGCCAAGGCGCAGGCACTGCTGGATTACATCGGCGATGCATCCCATGTTCCGGCGCTCCGCCGCTTCACGCGTGAGATCGACGGCGTGCGCATCACAATCGGCCCGGAAAACGGCGCCGAGCCGCTGGAAAACGCCAGCATGGTCTACGCGACCTACAACATCGGCACCGTCGGACGCGGTCTGATCGGCATCGTCGGTCCGACCCGCATGGACTACGGACGGCTGTCCGCCCGCCTCAGCCTGTTCTCCAAGGGACTCAACAAGCTGATTGCGGCAACGTTCTTCGACGAGATCGAAGATGATCAGGAATAACTATCCGCCGGTCTCCGGCGAATCAGGCGCAAGCAAAAAACTTTGATGCGCCCCAGTAGGAGGAACCATAACACATGTCTAACAACACAAACAATCCGCTCGAAGAAGA
>JALFIV010000116.1 GCA_022775385.1 Clostridiales bacterium | reverse complement strand
GGCTTTGACATGGGAGCCTCAATGAAGGATATCAAGCTGCGCATCAAAAGTGTGCAGAACACCATGCAGACCACCAAGGCAATGCAGCTGGTTGCGGCATCCAAGCTCAGACGCGCACGCGAGCGCATCGAGCGCACGAGCGCATACTTCCGGCTGATTCATGAGACGCTGTCGGACATCGCCTCCAACGAGAAGGGCATCCGGTCGGACTTTATGGTTCCGCGCACGGAGATCAACAAGATCTGCTATCTCGTGATTGCGGGCGACAGAGGTCTCGCGGGCGGCTACAACTCGAACGTGTTCAAGCTGCTCGAGGCAAAAATGAAGCAGGATGGCGTACCCGCATGCGTTATCCCGGTGGGCAAGCGCGCAGTGGAATTCTGCAAAAAGCGCGGCATGGAAATTTTGACTGAGAAGTACGCCATCGTCGAGGCAATCACCCCGGCGGACTGTGCGGATGCAGCTCAGTTCCTGGCGAAGGAATTCATGGATGGCACGTTCGACCAGCTCCAGCTGGTTTATACGCAGTTCAAGTCCATGCTGAGCCAGACCCCTACGGTAATTCAGGTATTGCCGATTCCGACCGAAGAGCCGGCCGAGAAGAAGGAAGGACCGAGCGCTGTGACGCTGTATGAGCCGAGCCCGGAAGAGGTTTTCGAGGCGATTGTTCCGGAGTATATTTCCGGCACAGTCTATGGTGCGATCAGCCAGTCCTGGACATCCGAGCTTGCGGCGCGCCGCAATGCGATGGACTCCGCGACCAAGAACGCGGGCGACATGATTGATGATCTGAGCCTGAAGTACAACCGTGCTCGTCAGGGTGCGATTACGCAGGAAATTACCGAAATTGTAGCCGGTGCGGAACATTAAGATCCGGCTGCTTTACTGAAACAAGAAGGAGATTATGTGCATGAACGAGCAAAACGTTGGTACCGTGGCACAGGTCATCGGCCCGGTACTTGATGTAAAATTTGCAGACGGACATCTTCCCAATCTTCTCAATGCTCTGGAAGTCGACAACAACGGCGTGACGGTTGTTGCGGAGGTTGCGCAGCATATCGGCGACAACACCGCGCGCTGCATCGCCATGAGCTCGACCGATGGTCTGGTCCGCGGTGCAAAGGCTGTTGACACCGGCGGATCCATCCGTGTTCCGGTCGGCAACGAGACGTTGGGTCGTATGTTCAACCTCCTCGGTCAGCCGATTGACCAGGGTGGAGAAATTAAGGCCGAAGAGAAGTGGGAAATCCATCGTCCGGCTCCGTCCTATGAGGAGCAGGAAGGTTCCACCACCATTCTGGAGACCGGCATCAAGGTCGTCGACCTGATCTGCCCGTACGCAAAGGGCGGTAAGATTGGTCTGTTCGGCGGCGCCGGCGTAGGCAAGACCGTCCTGATTATGGAGCTGATCAACAACGTCGCAAAGCAGCACGGCGGCATTTCCGTATTCGCAGGCGTCGGCGAGCGTACCCGTGAGGGCAACGACCTGTACGGCGAAATGACGGAGTCCGGCGTACTCAACAAGACGGCTCTGGTTTACGGTCAGATGAACGAGCCGCCCGGAGCACGTATGCGTGTCGCTCTGTCCGGTCTGACTATGGCAGAGTACTTCCGTGACCGCGAGGGACAGGACGTACTTCTGTTTATCGACAACATCTTCCGCTTCACGCAGGCAGGCTCGGAGGTATCCGCACTGCTCGGACGTATGCCGTCCGCAGTAGGCTACCAGCCGACGCTGGCGACCGAGATGGGCGCCCTGCAGGAGCGTATTACCTCGACCAAGCGCGGTTCGATCACCTCGGTACAGGCGGTTTACGTCCCGGCCGACGACCTGACCGACCCGGCTCCGGCTACGACCTTTACCCATCTGGATGCTACCACGGTACTTGACCGCGGCATCGCATCTCAGGGTATTTATCCGGCGGTTGATCCGCTGGAATCCACCAGCCGTATCCTCTCTCCGGAAATTGTCGGCAAGGAGCATTACGAGGTTGCCCGTGCGGTACAGAAGATCCTCCAGCGCTATAAGGAGCTGCAGGACATCATCGCCATCATGGGTATGGACGAGCTGTCTGACGAGGATAAGCTGACCGTAGCGCGCGCGCGTAAGATTCAGCGCTTCCTGTCCCAGTCGTTCTCGGTAGCAGAACAGTTTACCGGCATCCCGGGCAAGTACGTTCCGCTGAAGGAAACGATCCGCGGATTCAAGGAAATCATCGAGGGCAAGCACGACGACCTGCCGGAGTCTGCTTTCCTGTTCGTTGGTACCATTGAGGAGGCTGTTGAGAAGGCAAAGAAGGAGGCGTAAGCCATGAGTTTATTCCACCTTCAGATTGTCACAGCGGATGGTCTGTTTTACGACGGCGACGCGGAGAGAATTCTGCTCCGCTCGATCGGCGGCGATGTCTGCATCATGGCCAATCACATGAACTATGTGACGGCGCTCGGCAAGGGCACCTGCCGTGTCACCGACGGAGAGGGTTCCGTCCGTTCTGCGGAGTGCAGCGGCGGTATGCTGTCTGTCCAGAACAACGAGGTCCGTATTGTTGCGTCCACCTTCGGATGGTCGGAGTAACGGACAGTCAATCAAACACAATCAGCCGGTCGGCCAGTATGGTCGGCCGGCTTTATTCTTCGGTTCGTGCAATACTCACAATTTATGCGTGTAAAAATTGCGTAAAATGTTCGCTTTGCCTTCGCTTGCCCGTTGATATTTTGGAATGAATTTGATACAGTTGGAATTGAAATGTGAAGAGGGACAGGTTTCGCTTTTTTCGGCAGAGTGTCTGATAATTGGACAGGATCGGAGGTATTCAGACTATGACGAACGAGGTGAAAACACACCGGCCGATGCCGCATCACAGCGGTATTGGCTTTCTCGCTTTGCATTCCCAAAATTCCTAGAGGAGGAATGGTATGAAACACATACGCAAACGGCTTCTGGCGTCTGTCACTGCGATGATGTTGGTATGCTCCATGCTGCCGGTCAGCGCACTGGCGGCTGAGGACGAGACTGCTGAACTGGAGTCACCGGCGGCTGTTGAGGCTGCCGCAGTCGTTCCGGCGGAACCGGCTCCGGCAGAACCGGAAGCAGCACCGGCAGAACCGGAAGAGACACCGGCAGAGGCACCGGAAAAGGCGGAGGAAGAGCCGACCGAAGCTCCGGCTGAAACCGATGTGACAGCCGAAACGGAAGAACCGGAACAGGTGGAAGAGACACCGGAAGCGGAAGAGGCAGCGGAACCTGCTGAGGAAGAAGCGGCAGAGACGATCGAGACGGAATCCGCAGAGCCGGCTGCTCCCGAAGAGACCGAAGTGCCGGTCAAGTCGGTCGGCAGTGCAGTGACCTATGATGCAGAAGCTGCGGAACAGGAGACTGCTGCTGCAGCTTCGGCTGCTGTCACACTCGCGGATGAGCTTGATGTGCCGGTATTCATTGTTTCCGACGACGGCAAGACCTATACCGTCGGAAAGAGCCAGTCAATCCAGGATATCATCGACCACATCAACACGCTGGAGGACAAGGAAGGCTATACCATCGTTGTTCCATCCGGTACATACGGTCGTTTCACGATTCTGGACGGCATGAACGGTCTGACAGTCAAGGGTGAAGAGGGCGCAGAGGTTATCATCAATGTTGTGGATAACTCAGACGCGCCGGCAGCGACATCCGGCGCTTATCCGGATACCGCCGGCGTTTCGATCCGGTATGCCAGCAATGTTACACTGCAGAATCTGAAGTTCCAGCTGGGCGTTCAGAACAATCCGTGGTACAGTGCTGCGGTTTCCAACTACTCGGGGTCCACAAACAGAGGTGACAACTTCACGATTGACGGATGCACCTTCCTCGGTGCGGACAGTGAGAATCCGGATGGCTTCGGCGTGTTTGTCAATAGCGGAACCACCAAGTTTACGGTCAAGAACAGCACCTTCTCCGGTTTGAAGGAAGCCATCAGCATGTACGGCGACGGTACGACGATGGAGGGCGCACTGGTAGACGGCAACACGTTCGAGAACAACTCGTTTGCACTTCACGGCTACTATGGCGGATCGTCTGAGGGAGCAGGCGAACTGAAGTTTATGAACAACAAGGTAAGGGGAAGCGATACGCTCCGCCAGAAGATTGTCATTCAGGATCAGATCAATAGCGGCGCAATTAAGGTTATCGTTGCCGGAAATGATCTGGAGAATGCACTTGTCGGTCTGGTCAACCTGCGCGAGGACGGTGAGAATCTGTTCGATGTCCTGAAGTACAACACCATGGGCAAGGGCACATTCTATGTCGAGGCGATTGAGCCGGGAACCATTGAGTTCTACACGACCTACTTTGCACCGGAGCAGGGCAATGGACACTGGGAGCTGACCGGTAAGGATGACTTCGATGTTGACTGGGGCAAGAACCCGAATGGTTCCACTGCGTATATCCAGGATATCGTTGACCGCGCAAACGCTTCGAAGGACAAGAAGCTGGTCATCACCGGTATTGATGAGAACAATCTGATCAAGACCTTTACCTGGTTCAAGGACGGAATCTACTGGGTAACCGATCCGGATGAAGAGCCGGAGCCAGAACCGCCGGTCGAACCGACTGAGCCGGAGCCGAAGCCGCCGGTCGAACCGACTGAGCCGACCACGCCGACCGAGCCGACCACGCCGACCGAACCGACCACGCCGACCGAGCCGACCACGCCGGCTGAACCGATCGTACCGGCAGAGCCGATCGTACCGGTAGAGCCAGAAGTCGTTGAGCCGGAAGTTACTGAGACGGCTGCCGAGACGGAATCCGAGCCGACCGACAGCGGTCTGCCGCAGACCGGTCAGGACTGGGCTGCTGTGGCTGTTATCGCGCTTGCGGGAGCAGCGGTGCTGATGTTTGGACTGAAGCGCAGACAGACGGCGAACGAAAACTAAACACAAAACGGAATCCTGTCCAAACAAGTATGGAGCTGATGCTGATGGCATCAGCTCCTTTTTTGGATCAGTTTCGAGGTGGATGTCTGCAGACTTTTGTGAAATTTGTCAAGTATTGGCGCAAAAACGTGACAAGACATACGGAAGTATGCTATAATACCAGTAATATGGCGAATTCGTTCTGTATTTTTCTATATGATACAGAGCGGCAGGCACCGCGGCTCCCGGCAAGAGCGGCGGCGTGCCGGATTCCAAGCCACTGTCACATGATCAGATAAGAGGGAGGATCCGAGTATGTATTGTAAAAACTGCGGCGCGCAGATGCCGGATGGTGCGGAATTCTGCGCGGCATGCGGCTCGCATATGAAGCTGTCTTCCAATACACCCCAGTCCGGTCTACCGATTCAGCAGTCCCAGCCGTCTATGCCGCCGCGGCAGTCCTATCAGCCGCCGAGGCGGAACAACACGGTGATCATCGGTGCGATTGCGGCGGTTGCCGTTGTTCTGATTGCCGCTATTGTGTGCTTTACCGTGCTGACCCACGGAAAACAGCAGGCACAGCTGGCGCAGATTCAGGCGGAGGAGCAGCAGGCACAGCGAGAGGCGGAGGAAAAGAAGGCCGCGGAAGAAAAGGCGGCCAAGGAAGAAGAAAAGAAGGCGGCCGAAGAAGCCGAGGCGAAGGCAGAAGAGGAAAAGAAAAAGGAAGAAGCCGAAAAGAAGGCTGAGAAAGAGGAAGAACAGCAGATTTCCTCAACAACAGTCAACAACTACTATTACTACAACACCGGCAATCCGTCGGACGACTACTATACGGCGGTCACCAGCTCGGGATACCTTTGGCCGACCGACACACAGTACATCACGGCTTCCGATTTGAGCGGACTGAGCCGCGATACGGTCGCCGCCATCCGAAACGAGATTTACGCCCGCCACGGCTATGCGTTCCAGCAGAGACGATGGCAGCAGTATTTCGCTGCGAAGAGCTGGTACTACCGGGATGAGAGCTGTACCGAATCCACGGTATCGTCGCGCCTCAGTTCGGTAGAAAAAACCAATATCGACACGATTGTCAAGTACGAAGAGTCAATGGGATGGCGATAAAACAGATGACAGCCGGGACCATCCTCGCAGTTCTGCTGCTGTGCGGATGCGGCAACCCGTTTTTATTGGAGGGTGTGGAGACCACCCCATCCGGCAGTGCGGCCGAAGAGACCACAGTGCCGGCCGGCTCGGCGGAGCAGTCTGCAGCGGAGCCGGAAACACAGCAGCCGGAACAGCCGGAACCCGAACCGGAACCGCTCCCGCTTGAGGGGAAGGTTGTCTGCCTGGATCCCGGACACGGCATCACGTCGGAGAGCAAATCCGAAGCGGTGTCTCCGCTTTCCGGAGAGACCAAACCCGCGTATGTCAGCGGCGCATCCGGGGAATACCAGACGGAGGAGGAACTCAACCTCGCTGTCGCGAAGTATGTAAAAATACGGCTGGAAAAGCGCGGCGCGACAGTTGTTATGACGCGGGAGACCCACGAGGCGGCGGTCAGCAACATTGAGCGCGCGCAGATTGCCAATGACGCGGAGGCGGATCTGTGTATCCGCATCCATGCCGACGGCGCGGAAGGATCCTCGGCGCATGGAATATCCACCCTGATTCCGGCGGGAAGCCTGCTGGGAACGCCGGAGATTGCAGAGCCGAGCCGCGAGGCGGCGGTCTGTATTCAAAACGCGCTTGTGAAGGCGACCGGCGCACAGGACCGCGGACTGGTCGAGCGGTCGGACCTGACCGGATTCAACTGGTCGGAGGTTCCGGTCGTGCTGGTTGAGATGGGTTTTCTGAGCAATCCGGAGGAAGATCAAAAGCTGTCCACCGAGAAATACAGAAAACAGGTGGCAGACGGAATTGCGGATGGCGCGCAGGAATGGCTTGCGGCGCAGCCGGAATAAATGATGTAAAAAACAGAGATTGAAAAA
>JALFIV010000080.1 GCA_022775385.1 Clostridiales bacterium | reverse complement strand
GCACTCGGTCTGACGATCTACAGACTCGGCGGACAGCTGTTCACCACCGGTCTGGATCTGGGCAACACGCTCCAGCTGATCTTTGCGGTTCTGCTCCTCCTGCTCGGCATCATTGTCGCAGTTCAGGGTATCAAAAAGCTGACCGAAAAGAACGAGCCGGCGGATACAACCACGGCAAACGCGTAAGAATTTCTGCGATTCGGCGTAATTTCTCTATATACGAAACGGCACAGCCCGGTTTTTCCGGACTGTGCCGTTTTCTGTTTCGGTGATGCCCTCAGCGGATGCCGAGGAACAGGCGTGCGCTGCGGAGGGTGAGGCGGTACAGACCGTACAACAGGAGCAGGACGGCAACTGCCACCGCGAGACAGCTGACGAGCCCCATCCATTCATAGAATGTAATGCCGCCCTCGCCGTTTCCGAGCAGGATCAGCAGATCGAATCCCAGAATCAGCAGGGTTCCGGTGAGGATCGGGGCGCGGAACACACGGGCGATCTGACCGCGCAGGGTGGTTCGCAAATACTGATTGGAGGCGCCCAGTTTTCGCAGATCGTCATAGACCCATGCGTTGATCATGACCAGCGTCATACTGCGGGAAAACAGGATGACAGCGACGGCGCTGAGACAGAGGATTGAGACGAAGGTAAACAGCAGAAGGAACACGGCCATGGTGGTCAGGAAATCCGCCTGATCCAGTGTGCGGAATTGGGGCATATACAGCCAGTTTAGGCGGAATGCTGAGCTGTCCGACTGATCAAAACGGATCACAGAGACACCGAACAGTTCTGAATTTTCGGGATCAAAGAAGTATTTCTCGCCGGATGCGATTGTGCGGGCGCGGCAGATGCGGTCATAGCCGTCACACAGCGCGGTCTCAGGACCGGATCGGGAGACGATTTCGGAAAAGAGCGCTTTTGCAAACGGATAGCTGTCGTGCTCCGCCTGAAAGAACACCTGTGTCTCCCGCCACGCATCGGGCAGACCGGCGGTGACTGCGGCATAATCGCTGTCGTCCATGACACGGCATCCGAACAGCAGATCGTGCCGGAGCACCGGCTCGACCGAGAGAACCGAAAGAGACTTTCCGGTGACCGGATTGGTGACCTGGGTGACCTCGTTGGGGATCATGCCGACGCTGCCGCCCTCGCTGTCGTACACCGCGGTCACAGTGCCGGGGGCGAGATCCAGATTGTCTCCGGTCAGTGTGTTCCATGCATGCTCGGAGAGGAACCGGCATTCGGACAGACACTCCCGGTATTCGTCGATATAGGTGATGCCGACAGCTCTTTTGGTCTCGACCTCTTCAAAGCCGTCGATCGCGAGTGAGGCGGTGGGCTGGCTGACAAAATCCGTCACCGTCACGCCATGCTGCTGTGCGAGCTGTTCGATCTCCAACTGATCGGGCAGATTCTGATCCGCGCGGTAGAAGAACGAGTAGTCTGCGGGGCGGTTTTGAATCCCGAGCTGTGCCGGCGTGACCATCATCGGGACATAAAAGGCGGAAAAGAGAGCGCCGGCGGTCAAAACCGTGACGACAAGCATGTTGCGCACGGTCTGCTGTCCCTGAAACTGCATCATCGAGGTCGATACCAGATGAGTATAGCGGCTTCTGCCTCTGTGCCAGTCGTTGACGACCGTGTGGAGCAGAAGAAGATAGAGACCGGCGAGCGCGGGGAGATAAAAGATTGCCGTCAGGCTTTCCGGCGGATACCAGTGAAGAATACGCACGCAGAACACCGGAGTGAAATAGCCGAGCAGTCCACCGGTGACAATCAGAAGAATTCCCAGCAGTCCAAACCAGCGCGGGACGGCGTGAACCGGCTCTGCGCGGTGGGATTCCGTGATAATGTCCAGCACATGGATGCGTCCCAGAAAGCGGGAGAGCATGACAGACAGGGCGGCAAGCACGAAACCGGTAAAGACGAGTGGGATACCATAGGCGCGGAAATCAAAGATCAGGACCATCTCCGGTGTATCCGCGAGTGTGAGACGAAAAAGGCTCCAGATCAGCCACGACAGCGGCGTGCCGAGCGCCATGCCTGCGGCACAGGCACATGATGCAAGAACGAGCAGATTGCGGCGCAGCTGATGCATCAGTGTGGTCCGGGGGGCGCCCAGCGCCAGCAGAATGCCGACGTCATGGGATTTCTGACGCAGGAACAGTCCCGATGCATACAGGACAAACGCTCCGCAGCTGATGATCGCCAGCACAAAGATCATCATGACCTGCTTGCGGGAATCCCCGCCCTCCGGCAGAGTGTTCTGCACCGTGGGAGAGTACATCATCATGCAGTAGGCAGTCATGAGCAGGGTGGAAAACATAAGACATCCGAACAGCAGCATTTCCTGCCGCCGGTCCTTTCTGCGCAGGGCAGAAAATACCTGAGAGAGCGAGGTCATACACGGTCCACCTCCCCCAGTTCGCGGATTTTGCTGAGCAGACAGTCCTGAAAGGCACGCCGTCCCTGTCCGCCGCGCATCAGCGACCAGCGCACGGTGCCGTCCTGCAGGACGATGACCCGATCGCAGAACGAGGCCGCAAAGGAGTCGTGCGTCACCATGAAGACAGCGGTATTCCGTTCGTGCTGTGCCCGCAGAAACGAATCGATGACGGCGCGCGAGGATTTGGAATCCAGATTGCCGGTCGGCTCATCCGCCAGAATCAGGGATGGACGGTTGATCAGTGCGCGCGCGACCGCGGTGCGCTGTTTTTCACCGCCGGAGATCTCAGCGGGGTATTTATCCCTGATGTGAGAAATCCCGAACAGTGCACACAGCTCATCGGCTTCCCGCTCCATGGACGAATCGATTTTCCCGCCGATGATGCGGGGGAGCATGATGTTGTCGCGCACGGTCAGTCCGTCGAGCAGAAGAAAATCCTGAAAGACAAAGCCGAACTTTTGATTGCGCACAGCGGCAAGCTCGGATTCCTCCAGCGCAGAAAGATCGGTATCGTCCAACAGAATGCTGCCGGAGTCCGGTGTCAGGTAACGGGAAATGCAGTTGAGCAAGGTGGTTTTTCCCGAACCGGACGGTCCCATGACTGCGACAAACTCTCCGCTGTCAACCTGAAGCGAGACACCGCGCAGTACGGTGCAGCCGGTTTTTCCCGACTGAAACGATTTGTGAAGATTACTGACTTGAAGCATAAAAAATCCTCCATTCTTCCGTTTGACCCGGCTCTCGGTTTGAAAAAGAGACAGGCCTTGTACCAATCCGGATGGTTCTCTTTCTGCTTTGGATTGTACCAGAGAAAAATGGAGGAACTGCGAAACAGGATCTTAAGATTTTCTGAAGTATTGTGCGGCTGATATAATCATGCGGTAGACTTCTTTTTCATGTCTGCGTTATAGAATCAGAAAAGCCTCCCAAACGGGAGGGCTATTCTCTGCGTATTTAGTATTGTGCCGCCGCGGCGCCGGCGGTCATGCCGGAGCACCACGCCCAGTGCAGGTTGTAGCCGCCGCAGTCTCCGGCGGTATCCAGAATTTCACCGGCGAGGTACAGACCGGGGCATTTGACGGAGGCGAACGAATTGTCGATCTCGGTCAGCGGCACACCGCCGCCGGTCACCTGCGCGTGATCCCACGACAGCGTGCCGGTCACAGGGAATTTCCAATTCTTCAGCGCGGAAATCAGGCGGTCAACGTCCTTTCTGCTCAGCGATGCTGCCGGATGGGACAGCGGCGGGAGTGAGCAGGTTTTGAAGACCGCATACAGGATGCGTTTGTTGATCAGACCGAGCAGAAAGGTCTCGAGCGTCTCACCGGGACAGCGGTGCATCCGCTGGCTGATGACGGTGCGCAGGGT
Organism: Clostridiales bacterium; assembly: GCA_022775385.1. Lineage (GTDB taxonomy): Bacteria > Bacillota > Clostridia > Oscillospirales > Butyricicoccaceae > Butyricicoccus_A. The sequence continues at coordinate 30,062 of JALFIV010000080.1, read as the reverse complement.
ATCGTAGCTCCAGTCGGGGAGCAGATCAATACCGACCGTGTGCGGCTCTCCGTCGGACAGGCGGCCGAGACAGCAGGAAAGCTGAAGCGCTGGAATGCCGGAGAGTCCATAGTCCGTGAACTGCAATTCTCCCAGCTCCTCGGCGAGCTTGGTCCGGCCGCAGGACAGCGTGATGCGGCAGACGGCACGGATGCCCTTGAGCCCTTTGAGCACCGGACTGCTGCACTGCAGAGGAACCAGACACGGATAGAGCGGCGTACAGCGGTGACCGAGGGCGCGGACGAGCGGATATCCCGAGCCGTCTGTACCCTGTTTGGGTGCGGCTCTGCCGCCGGTGGTCAGAATGACGCGGTCGCCGTAGAACTGCTGTCCGTCGGCCGACGTGACGGCAAACCGGTTTTTTCGTCTGGAGATGCCGGTGATTTTGCAGCTGCAGACCAGACGGATACCGCTGCGCTCGAGTGCGAGGCGCAGGACATCGAGCACCATGACAGCCTGCTTGCTGTACGGATAGATGCGCCCCATGTCCTCCGCGGTGCAGTACAGACCGACGGATTCAAAGAAATCCAGCACACGGCCGGTGCTCATATCCGAGAGCAGCTGTTCCAGGCGGGCGGGAGACTGGGAATGATAATGCATCGGCAGGATGGATTCGTTGCTCAGATTGCAGCGTCCGTTTCCGGTTGCAAGGATTTTCTTGCCGATGCGGTCGAGTCCTTCGAGCACGGTGATCTGTGCATCCGGATTACTCCGCGCGGCGGACAGTGCGGCGGCCAGTCCGGCGGCGCCTCCGCCGATGATCAGGATAGAGTGTTTCATGTCAGCCTCCCATGGGATTGGTGAGTCCATTATAGCATGAACCTGCTCGGAAAGACAGAGATAAAAAACCGGTTCGCAGAAAGAGAGGATTCTGCAAACCGGTTTTCTCAGACAGCGGAAAGGATCAGATCAGCGTGGAGCCGCCTGCAACCGTAACCGTGACGCCGGTGATATAATCGGCGCGGTCGGATGCGAGGAAGGTCATAAGCTCGGCAACTTCGGACGGCTCGCACATGCGGCCGAACGGGATGCGTGCGGTGAGCTTCTTCTCGTATTCCTCCGGCGTCATGCCCTCAATCGGGCCGCGCTTCTGGAAGACCTCCTGCATGATCTGCGTGTTGACATAGCCCGGGCACACGGCGTTGACCGTGATGCCGAGTTCCGCAAATTCCAGACCGAGAACCTGCGTCAGCATGTTGACGCCTGCCTTGGTGATGCTGTATACGCCGTTGCCGTACTCGCCGAGCTTGGATGCCTGCGAGGAAATGGAGACGATGTGTCCGTGCTTCTTTCCGTCGCTCTGCAGCTGCTTGGCGAACAGTTTGCTGAACGTGAATACCGAGCGGAGATTGATGTTGAAGACGCGGTCCCACTCGGCGTCCTCGACGTCGATCAGCTTGTGGGAGGTGGAGATGCCGGCGCAGTTTGCCAGAATGTCCGCACTTCCGACCAGCTCCTTGACCTTCTCCATCGCTTCGGTGATGGACTCGGTGGAGATGGCATCTACACGGATCGGATACACCTTGACTCCGTAGGTGTCCGCAATTTCCTTTGCCGATTCAATCAGAAGTGGCTCGTTGATATCCATCATGATGACGTCGGCGCCGCACTCTGCAAATTTGGAGGCAACTGCCTTGCCGATGCCGCGCGCCGAACCGGTAACGATACCGATTTTACCCTTGAAATTCTCCATGACAAAAACTCCTTTGACTTCATCGAATGATTCCCGGACAGGAACTTCCATATTTTCCTTCATGCAGTACATCTGGAATGCTCCTGTGTTTACGAGTGAAGTATAGCATTGTGTTTTACAGCATGTCTACTGTTCCAATTGCACAACAAAAAAGAGGATATTTTGTTAGTTATATCCAATATTGAACATTATTGCTGTGAGAAAGTGTTGCACGATGGACAGACAACTGTAACATTGGGAAATAACAGAGGAAAAGAGTTTTTCTGAAAAATCAAAAGATTGTCCGCACAAACTATCATTTTCTGCATGAAAAAGGTGGAATATCTTTCGATGGGTTTGTCTAAAATCTACAGAGTGGAAAATGGGACAGAACAGAACAAACAATAAAACAGGACAAAACTGCTCAAAAGAATTTTTCGGAAAAAAGAAAGTTGTTTTCAAAACGAACGCCCCGTGGTATAGTTTAATCAGAAGGAGAGGTGGGATGAAATGCAGTTTTTTGTGGATGCTGTTCCGGACGCATCGGAGAAGGATTGTCCGCAGCTGGTCTATGTCAGCAAATTGGAAGGAAAGACGAATCTTCCGCCGCGGAGGCTGCATTCGCATCAGGACGTCGCGGAAATTGTTCTGATTCTGGACAAGCCCGGAATTTGCCAGATCGATGGTCAGATCTATCCGGTGCAGAAGGGCGACCTGCTGATGTACAACCCCGGTGTCCTGCACGATGAGGCATATTCCGGACAGCAGCTGCCGCTCCTCTGCTGCGGCATCAGCGGAATCAAGCGGAGCGGACTGTCGGACAACCATCTGCTTCCGGACACAGCCCGTCCGGTGCTCGCGGCGGGAGAAAACTTCCCGCGCCTGCAGATGCTGATGCAGATGATGTTCGATGAATCGCAGAAGCGGTCCAAGTATTCCAGCCGGATCTGTCAGGATCTGTTCCATGCGCTCTGGTATACGCTGGTCGAACAGATTGACGCCGTATGCGGCGAGAGCGGACGGCCGATCGGACAGCACGAGTGGCTTTCCGAACGGGTGAAGGAATTTGTGGACAGTCATTTGACCGAAAGCTATACGCTGGAGCAGATGGCCAATGAATTTCAGGTCAGCGTCTCCTATCTGTCCCACAGCTTTAAACGCGCCACCGGCCATTCGGTCATGCAGTATATGACGCAGCGGCGGATCGGAGAGGCACAGACGCTGCTAGTGACGACGACACAGCCGATCAAGCAGATTGCCCAGCGGATGGGATATACCGATCTGAGTTACTTTACCCGCGTGTTTACCCACAACGTCGGCATGTCACCGCGCAAATACCGCAAGGTATATGAGGGAAAAGCGCACATTACCTGACAAGCAGAATATGAAAAAATACCCTGTGAATGGATGCATTCACAGGGTATTGCTGTTTGTTCAGAACTTTTTCCAGGTCTGCCGCATGAAGAGCAGGAGAACCGGGAAAATCTCCAGGCGTCCGGCCAGCATATCGAAAATCAGGACGAGCTTGACGCCGCCGGAGAAAAACGCAAAATTTTCGGTCGGTCCGACCAGAGAGAGACCCGGACCGATGTTGTTGAGGGTCGCGGCAACCGCGGTAAAGTTGGTGATCAGATCGTGGTTGTCGAGCGAAACCAGAAGAATGGACAGGGTGAAGATCATCAGATAGGTGATCAGGAAAACATTGGTCGCGCGGATGACCTCATGTTCCACCAGTTTGCCGTCCACGGCGATTTTACTGACCGCACGCGGGTGCAGATGCTGGTTGAGCTCTTTGCGGATGCTCTTGAACAGGATGATAAAGCGCGAAACCTTGATGCCGCCGCCGGTACTGCCCGCACACGCGCCGATGAACATCAGGATGACCAGAATCGTACAGGACAAACCCGGCCACTGATTGAAATCCGCCGTGGCAAAACCGGTGGTCGTGATGATCGAGCCGACCTGGAAAGCGGCGTGGCGGAGACTCTCGCCGAGACCGGAGTACAGGGAGCGGATGTTGAACGTGATCACCGCGATGGCGATGCCGATGATGCCGAGATAGCAGAGCACCTCGGAGCTGGAAAAGGCCTGCCGCCATTTTTTCTGCAGAATCAGGAAGTAGGCGTTGAAATTGACGCCGAACAGGATCATAAAGACCGTGATGACAACCTGAATATAGGAGGAATATCCTGCGATGCTGTCGCCCTTGATGCCGAAACCGCCGGTGCCTGCGGTGGCGAAGGCGGTGTTGAGCGCGTCAAACAGCGGCATGCGTCCGAGCAGGAGGAAAATAAATTCCAGCACGGTCAGCACGATATAGATGCCGTACAGAATCCGTGCGCTGGACTTGACCTTCGGGACGAGGCGGCTGACCGAGGGACCCGGGCTTTCCGCCTTCATGAGGTTCATGCGGCTGCCGCCGGTCATCGGAAGCAGGATGAGCAGAAAGACCAGAACACCCATGCCGCCGATCCAGTGGGTGAAGCTGCGCCACATCAGGATACAGTTCGGCATGATCTCGACATCCGACAGGATGCTGGCGCCGGTGGTGGTAAAGCCGGATACGGTTTCAAACAGTGCGTCGATCGGATTGGAAATCGCGCCGGAGAACAGAAACGGGAGTGCACCGGCGATACTCAGGACAATCCAGCTGAGGGAAACCGTGATATAGCTCTCTTTCAGATAAAAGATTTTGTGCTTGGGTTTTCGGCGGATCAGAATCAGTCCCGCCGCCAGACAGATCGCAATGGTGATCAGAAAGGCAAATCCGGCTGTCTCCTGATAGATCAGCGCGGTGGCGAGAGGGAGAAGCAGGAATGCGGCCTCCAGCATGAGAATCCAGCCGATAATATACAAGATAATTGATTTATTCATGGGTTATTGCTTCCTTTTCGGCTTCGCGAGGATATCGCTGATGTCCCGCAGACCCTTCTGTGTTGTGACGACAATGACGGTGTCGCCCACCTGGATGCAGTCCTGACCGCGCGGGATGATGGCTTTGCCGTGGCGGTTGATGCATCCGATCAGCAGATTGCTCTTGAGGGGAAGCTCGGACAGCGGCACGTCAGTGACGGCGGACTGTTCATGAATCGCAAACTCCAGCGCCTCCGCCCGGTTGCCCAGAATCTTATACAGGGTTTCCACATTGCTGTCCAGCGAGTTATACATCGCGCGGACATAGCGGATGATATAGTTTGCGGCGAGATCCTTCGGATAGATCACACTGCCGATGTCCAGATTGGAGATGATGTCGTTGAAGTCGATTCGGTTGACCTTGGTCACGAGCTTGGCATGGGAGTGCGACTGTGCAAACAGCGAGAGGAAGATGTTCTCCTCGTCCATGCCGGTCAGGGTGACGAAGGATTCCGCTTCGGCGAGCCCCTCCTCAATGAGCAGCTGGCGGTCGGTACCGTCGCCGCACAGAATGGTGGCATTCGGCAGCAGCTCACACAGCTCGGCACAGCGCTCCTCGTTCTGCTCGATGATGCGGACATTGATGCCGGTTGTAAGCAGGCGGGAGGCCAGATAGTAGGCGATCTTTCCGCCGCCGACGATCATTGCATTGCGCACCGGATGGGTGTTCAGACCGATGTTGAGGAAGAACGACGACGCACTCTGCGGAGAGGCAAGGATCGAAAGGATGTCGTTTTCCTGCAGCATGAAATCGCCGCCCGGGATGACGACCGTGCCGTCCCGCTCGACACCGCAGATCAGAATATCAAAGTTCGTGCGCTGAGCAAACTGGGAGACCGTGATGTTATGCAGACGGAACTCCGGACGCAGGCGGAACTTGAGCAGCTCCACGCGGTCCTTGGCGAACGTGTCGATCCGGATGGCGGACGGGAAGCTGAGCAGACGCGCAATCTCCATCGCCGCGGAGAATTCCGGATTGATAATCATGGAGATTCCGAGCTTCTCCTTGATGAAGTTCGCCTCCCGGACATAGTTCGGGGTGCGGACACGGGCGATGGTGTGACAGCTGCTCGCTTTTTTCGCGATCAGGCAGCAGAGCAGATTGAGTTCGTCCGTCGAGGTGACGGCGATCAGAATATCCGTGTGCTGGATATCCGCCTCCATCAGCGTATTGATGGAGGAACCGTTTCCGTGCAGACGGATCGCGTCCAGTTCATCCGGAATGGCGCGGAGACGGGGCAGGGAGGAATCGATCAGGACAAGGTCGTGATCCTCCTCGGAAAGCTTCTGCGCCAGAGTCAGACCGACCTTGCCGCAGCCGACGATGACAATTTTCATAGATAAAACCGCATCCTTACATTCAAATTTCGAAACAAGTGTGAAAAACATGCGTTTTTTCACATAAAGACCACATAAATAATGTGTAAAGATAGAATTAAGAACATTATATCATATTCTAATGCAAATGCAAGAATTGTTCCGGCTGTCAGAACACGGAAATCGGGCGCGTCTGCTCCTCCAGCCAGAGACGGTCGTTCTCGTCCAGACGGGGGGACAGTTCGCGGAAGACCCGCGCGTGGTATTCGTTGAGCAGGGACAGCTCGTGTGCGGTCATCTGAGACGGATCAATCGCGTCCCGGTCAAACGGAACGAGCGTCAGCGGTTCGAAGCACAGGAACTGCGCAAATTCGGTCCGGCGGCTCTTCCGGCAGACCAGCAGGTTTTCCAGACGGATGCCGTACTGTCCGGTCAGATAGACGCCCGGCTCATCGGAGGTGACCATACCCTCCTGAAAGACCGCGTTGTCCGAGGGGTTAGGCGAGATCTTCCAGCGGAAGCTGTTGGGTCCTTCGTGGCAGGAAAGCAGATAGCCGACACCGTGACCGGTGCCGTGGTTGAAATCCAGACCCAGCTCCCACAGCGGTGCGCGGGCGAGCACATCCAGATTGACGCCGGTACAGCCTGAGCGGAAGACCGCGGCGGCGAGATTCAAGTTGCCGCGCAGGACAGCAGTATAGTGTCTGCGCATGGTGTCGGTGATCGGACCGAGCGCCACAGTTCGTGTGACGTCGGTGGTTCCCTCAAGGTACTGTCCGCCGGTGTCCAGCAGGAGGAATCCTTCCGGACGGAGTTCGGCATTGCTCTCCGGCGTTGCGGAGTAATGGACGACGGCGCTGTGCGAACCGTATGCCGCGATGGGATCAAAACTCGGTTGGAGATAATGCCGCTGTTCCTTTCGGAACTGCTCGAGACACTCGGCGGCGCTGATCTCGGTGATCGGTATTCTGCCGATGTTCTGCTTGAGCCAATGGAGAAACCGCACGAGCGCGGCGCCGTCTGCCCGGTGTGCCTCGCGGATGTTGCGGATTTCGGTCGGATTCTTGACCGCCTTGGACAGCTGGGTGGGGGAGACCGCATCCACCAGTGTGACGCTTTCGGACAGGGCGGAGGCCAGTGCGGTGCTTGTACTGCGCCGGTCGAGCTGTACGGTGCAGCCGGTCAGCGCGGACAGGTGCGCTGTGATGTCCTCATAGGGGAAACAGCGGACGCCGTCGTGGGCGAGCGCGTCGCGGACCGGAACAGAAAGTGCATCCGGCTGGATAAACAGACGAATACTGTTCTGAGAGACCATGAGATAGGACAGTACAACCGGATTGTATGCGACGTCATCTCCGCGGATGTTGAGCAGCCAGGCGATGTCATCCAGTGTGGACAGGACAAGCCAGTCGATGTGTTCGGATTTGAGCTGATAACGCAGACTGCAGAGCTTGTCCGCGCGGGTTTTTCCGGCATAGGTTTCCTCCAGCAGCCAGACAGGACGGCAGGATATCGCGGGGCGGTCGGTCCAGATTTCACCGACCAGATCGACATCGGTACACAGCCGGACGTCTTTTCCGCCGAGTGCGCGGGTCAGCTCATCCACCCATGCGGCGGTGACCGTGCGTCCGTCAAAGCCGAGGCACTGACCGTCACGCAGTGTCATCGCGAGATATTCGGTGACGGTGGGGACACCGGGCTCACCCATGCGGTACAGATGGATGGTACTGCCAGACAGCTGGTCTGCGGCCTGCAGGAAGTACCGTCCGTCGGTCCACAGACCGGCTTCTTTTTGTGTCACAACAACCACGCCGGCGGAACCGGTAAAACCGGAGATCCAGCGGCGGCATTTGAAAAAATCGCCGACATATTCCGAACAATGGTAATCATCTGTCGGAATATAGTAGATGTCGATGTGATGCGCTGTCATCTGCGCGCGCAGGGCGGCAAGACGCTGCGGAACTGTCATGAAAATCCCATCCTTTCTGCGGGAACTGTTCTTGTTTCTTATTGTACCGCACAACGGTTCGAGGCGCAACAGAGAAACAGGATTTAGGTCATATTCAATAAAACATGGAATAATAATAAAAGAGCACGTGCTCAAAAACACTTTTCAAACGAAAAAATGTGTGATATACTCAAGAAAACAGAGGCGGCGGGATGCCGGAACGGGAGAAGAGGGGACAAACGACATGAAAGTGACGATGAAACAGATTGCGGAGATCGCCGGTGTGCACCGCTCGACGGTTGACAAGGTGATTCACGGACGTCCGGGCGTCAGCGATGATGTGCGCAAAAAGGTGCAGAAAATCATCGATGAGCTGGAATACAAGCCGAATATGGTCGGAATGGCGCTCAAATCCCAGTCCAAGGTGTTCCGGCTTGCCGCGATCCTGCTGGATGTCGACGCGATGCCGTATCTGCGCGAGGGCATTGCGCGCGGTGCGGAAGAGTACCGGGACTTCAACATCGAACTGCAGTATGAGATCTGTAAATTCTCCGAGCCGCAGGAGCAGGCGAGACTGATCCGTGAGGCAGTACAGAAGGGATGCGACGGCATCATTTTGTCTCCGATCAATGCGGGCGTCGTGCGCGACGCAGTCAATCGGGCGGCGGAAAAGGGTGTGCCGACGATTACGGTCAATTCCGATCTGACAGACAGCAGACGCCTGTGCACAGTCGATCAGGACAATGACAGAGAGGGACGCATCGCCGGACGGCTGATGGGAAGCTTCCTGCGCGGACAGGGGAGAATCGCGGTCGTCACGGCGGCGAGCGCGGAAGAAAACAACAATTACGGCGTAAAAAATCGGGAAACACATTTTGTATCGCTGATTTCAGAACAGTTTCCGGAGATTAAGATCGTGCGCCGCATCGAGAGCATGGAGGATCCGGTCATCACATTTGCGCAAACGATGCGCCTGCTCGAGGAGGAACCGGAGCTGGACGGTATTTTTGTCACCTGCGGCGGCGTAAAGGAGATCGGCCGTGCGATCAAGATTAACGGTGTGCAAGGATTGACAGTGGTCTGCTACAGCGATTATCCGGAGATTCAGGAGCTGATGCGTGAGGATATCGTGACCTGTACGATCTCGAGCGACCTGCCGGAGCAGGGAAAGCTGCCGGTACAGCTCATGATGAACTATCTCCTGCTGCATCAGCGGCCGAAGCAGGAACAGTACCTGGTCAAAAGCGCGATTATGGTCAAAGAAAGCCTTTGATTGTACAAAAAAACGAAAGAAAAAATGGAGGCTTTTCACAAAAAGATAAAACCGCGAAAATAATTATTGACATTCGGACAGGAAGTGTTCATAATAATAGCAACGAGAAAGAGAGCACGTGCTCGTAAATCGGAAGAATGATGCCGAGACCCAAGAAAAGAGACGGAGGACTACCGGCATCTATTCTTTTTACCACGTTGAGAGCACGTGCTCGTAGAAAGTGTACACGGAAGAGAACCTGTTTTAGGGAATTATTATCAGGAGGAATGAATGATGGCAGATCTGAGAATCGGCGTTGTCGGAACCGGTGCGATCGGACGCACCCACATTGAGAGAATCAACACCAGACCGCAGGGCGCAAAGGTGATCGGCTGTGCCGATGCGAACATCGACTTCTGCAAGTCGGTCGCAGAGAAGTACGACATCCGAGCATATAACTCCGGAGAAGAGATGATCAATGATCCGGAAATCGACGCAGTCATCTGCACGACGATCGACGCGTTCCACGAGCAGTATGTCATGGCGGCGATCAAGGCCGAGAAGCCGGTGTTCTGTGAGAAGCCGCTCGCACCGAAGGCAGACGCATGCAAGCGTATTGTCGACGCGGAGATGGCGACCGGAAAGCATCTGGTTCAGGTCGGATTTATGAGACGCTACGATGCCGGATACAAGCAGATCAAGGCCGCCATCGACAGCGGTGAGTACGGTGCGCCGCTGCTGCTGCACTGCGCACACCGCAACCCGTCCGTTGCGGTTGACTGGACCAACAGCTCCGCGGTTGAGAATTCCATGATTCATGAGATTGACACACTGCGCTGGCTGGTCGGCGAGAACTACACCTCAGCTGAGGTCCGTTACGGACGCGATTCCCGGCACACCGGAAACGATGCGGACGGCAAGTTTGTTCACGACCCGCAGATCATGATCCTGACCACCGAGTCCGGCATCCGCATCGACGTCGAGTCGTACGTTCACAACTGCAACAACTACGAGATCCGCTGTGAGGTCGTCTGCGAGGATGCGGTGCTCAATCTGCCGGAGCCGCCGTCCATCACGGTGACCGCAAAGGGCGCGAAGATCCGTGACATCGACAAGGACTGGTCGACCCGCTTCACCGATGCCTACAATGAGGAGATTCAGCAGTGGATCTACACCACCAAGGAGGGCAAGGTCGAGGGAGCGACCGCGTGGGACGGCTATGTCGCACAGATCACGGCACTGTCTGCCTCCAAGGCACGCGACACCCAGACGATTGTCCCGATTGACATCCCGGAGAAGCCGGAATTCTACAAATAAGCTGCAAAACATTTCTATTTTTTCATCTTTGTCTTCGTTCCATCCCGCCGCCAATGCGGTGGGATGGAACCAACCCTGTCCCGCACAGAGGGACGCAGCCAATAAATTTTAGGGAGGAACGACACATGAGACTTTGCCTGAACACCGACTGTCTCGGCTACATGCCGTTTGAAGAAATGCTGGACACCGTTGCTGAGCTGGGATATGAATCCATTGAGATTGCCTGCGGCAACTGGTCCAAGGCACCGCACATCAATCTGGATGAGATGCTCGAGAGCGAGCAGGCGCGCAAGAATTACATGGCGGCAATTGAGAAGCGCGGACTCAAGCTGGAGGCACTCAACTGCACGGGCAACCAGCTTGCCCCGAACGAAGAGGGCAGACGCAATCAGATCGTCATTGAAAAGACCTTCAAGCTTGCCGGACTGCTCGGCATCAAGACGATCATCATGACCTCGGGCTGTCCGGGCGGCTCTCCGCAGGACACGACGCCCAACTGGATCACAACCAGCTGGCCGCCGATCGTCACCGAGATCCTCGAGTGGCAGTGGAATGAGGTGCTGATTCCACACTGGAAGAAGATGGTCGCCCTCGCACACGAGAACGGCATTGAGAAGATCGCGCTGGAGAACATCGCGGCGCAGTGTGTCTACAACGCGGAGACGCTGATCCGCCTGCGTGATGCGGTCGGCGACCCGATCATCGGCATGAATCTCGATCCGAGCCATCTGATGTGGATGGGCGGCGATCCGATTGCCATGATCCACAAGCTGGGCAAGGATCGCATCCACCATGTCCATGCAAAGGATGTCCGAATCGAGCGCAACTACATCGGACCGGACGGCGTACTGGACACCAAGACCATCGACAAGTTTGCACAGCGCACCTGGAACTATGTCGCACTCGGCCACGGCCACGACGTTTCCTGGTGGAAGGAGTTCCTGTCTGTCCTGAGCATGGAGGGCTATGACGGCCCGATCAGCCAGGAGATGGAGGATCTGACCATGCCGGCGCTCACCGGACTCAAGAAGTCGACCGACGTGCTCAAGGAAGCGATGCCCTGCGATTTTGACTGATCCGGGAACGCTTGACGAAATACGGAGGTTGCGGTATAATCAAACCAAATCAACGGGGATTTCTCAGGAAATCTCCGTTTTTTGTCTGCTGAGGTGATAATACTATGGACAAACGACCGATTGCCGGCGTACTGCCGCTGTTTGACGACGGGCGCGAGAGCGTCTGGATGCTGCCGGGGTATCTGGACTGCCTGCAGGAGGCGGGATTGTTCCCGGTTGTTCTGCCGGCGAGCATGGATGCGCAGGAGATTGCGCAGACCGTAGAGATGTGCGATGGTCTGTTGTTCACCGGCGGACACGATGTCAATCCGGCGCTGTACGGCGCATCCCCGCATCCGACCACGGTGTGGAATACCGCGCGCGACCGCCTGGAGCAGGCGCTGTTTGCACTGGCATATGAGCGCGATCTCCCGATATTCGGTATCTGCCGCGGCATTCAGCTGATCAACGTGATGATGGGCGGTACACTGTATCAGGATCTTCCGTCGGAATGGAAAAGCGATACCGAGCACCATATGATGCCGCCGTATGATCAGGTCTGTCATCGTGTGACGCTGACGGCGGATGCGCCGCTGGCACGTCTGCTCGGATGTACCACGCTGGGCGTCAACAGCTATCATCATCAGGCGGTCAGACAGCTGGCGGATGGACTGCGGGAGATGGCGCGGTCGGAGGACGGACTGATCGAGGCGGTGTATGCGCCGTCGCGGCAGTTTTTGTGGGCGGTGCAGTGGCATCCGGAGTTTTCCCACCGGACGGATCAATCTGCGCGCGCGGTGGTGCGGGCGTTTGCCGAGGCGTGCACGCGGAAAGCCCAGACAAAAACCTTGTGAGAACTGTCCGGATATCGTATAATAAAGGTATCTCAAATACAGGAGGAAAACCAACATGAAGTGCACAAGAGATAATACCGCTGTGCTGGTTGTCGACTATCAGGCAAAGCTGATTCCGGCTATTTCCGACAAGGAGCGGCTGCTGAATCGTTCGGCTATGCTGCTCAAGGGACTCAAAACGCTCGGCATTCCGATGATTATTTCGCAGCAGTACACCAAGGGTCTGGGTGAGACCGTTCCGGAAATCCGCGAGGCGGTCGGCGATACGCCGGCGATGGAAAAGGGCTGCTTCAGCTGCTGGGATGACGAGGGCATCAAGAATGCAATTGAGGCGACCGGCTGCAGGAACATTCTGGTATGCGGCACCGAGGCGCACATCTGCGTACTCCAGAGCGCAATTGACATGAAGATGGCAGGAAAAGACGTTTTGATTGTCGAGGACTGTGTCGGTTCCCGTTTCCCGCATGACAAGGAAATCGGCCTGCGTCGTGCGGAGCAGGAGGGCATTCGTCTTTCTACGGCGGAAACCGTGCTGTTCGAGCTGACCAAGGTTTCCGGCACTCCGGAGTTCAAAATCATCTCAAAACTTGTCAAGTAAGCCGATTTTTCCTGAAAAAAGGCCGAAAACCTGTTTTTTTAAATCCAGTTTTCAAAAGTGCGTTTCCATCAATTTCAATTTGTAACATGGTGACAGCATTTTCGCGCATTTTTAGATGAAATCCGTCATAAAATACATATACAACACATTGATTTAATGCTATAATGAGCACCGTGAAAAAGATCAAATCAATGATACGGATACAAACAATATGAAATACTTTATGAGGTGATATTCATGCGCGATTGGTTAGTTGAACTGAGAAAAAGCAAAGGTCTGACCCAGGAGGTCACGGCGAAGAAGGCACACATTGCACGCAGCTATTATACCCGAATCGAGCTGGGCGATTACCGTCTGCCGGTTGGGACTGCAATGCGTATTGCCGAAGCACTCGATTTCGATTGGGTTCGGTTTTACGAGAACCCGTCTGAGGGTGAATAAAAAAACAGCGGCGCTGCTGCCGTAAAATCAAATGCCCGGACTGTTGTCCGGGCATTTTTTCGTGTATAGGATTTTGGTCATTCGCGCAGGGTGCGCTCCTGCTTCAGCTGTTCGGTTTTTTCGTGAATTCGCCCTAGTGCATACATCAGCAGGGTGGCACACAGCAGATTGACCCAGCCGAGGTGCACGGAGGAATTCAGACTGTTTGCCATGCCGATGAGCAGATTGGCGGCGCCGATGGCGGTCAGCACCGTTCCGATTCTGCGCAGGTGTGCGATGCGCGAGTCCAGATCGGAGAACAGATCAAAGCTGCCCGATACGGTTTCCTTCCGGAAGTACAGCCACTGTGCCATGCGGCCGACATAAACTGCGCCGGTTTCCTCCATAAAGTCGAGGTACTCTTTGTCCGGAGAAGCACAGACCAGGCGGACAGTGTATTCTCCAGACTCGCAGGGGACAAAGGTATAGGTGCAGAAGGACACTTTGTCAAGAATCCAGCCGCTCTGCGCCATCTCGTTCAGCCAGATTTCCTCTTTGTCAAAGTCCCAGACCCAGAACCATTTTCGGATTGTTTTGTGTTCACGCATCTGCGTCACCTCCCAGGATGGATTCTCCGTGTTTCACCAGCTGCCGCAGGCGGGACAGCTCCTGCCTCAGTACGGTACGTCCGGTGTCGGTGAGTTCGTATTCTTTTCTGCGGCTGCCGTGCGCAACCGGAAGCGGTGCGATCCACCCCTTTTCGCACAGCGCATTGAGCGCGCCGTACAGCGTGCCGGCGGCGAGACGGACGCGTTCGCCGGAGAGCTGTTCGGTCTGCTGCATGATGCCGTAGCCGTGCTGCGGCGTCCACAGGGACAGCAGAATGTAGTAGGTCGATTCGGTCAGCGCACTGGTTTCTCCCATACGGGCACCTCCTTCGTTTGACGTTATATCGTCATCCGTTATATCACAGTTCGATTGTATCGTAAGACGATATAAAAGTCAATCCCTATTTGGGAAAAACACAAAAAGAAGAGAAGGTGGTACGGAAAGGAGAATGATATAATTAAAAAAGAGTATTATTCACGGCGTTTTTTGGGTGGAATGGGAAGAAATTAACGGGAATCGAAACTTTTTGTTGACATTTTTGCGGATTCAGACTATACTTTAGTCAGGATGACAAAGACGTCACGGCATGGATGTGCCGCGGCGTCTTTTTTTGCTTCCTTCAAGAGTGTGCGGAGGATGATCTGACTGTGTCTCCACTTTTTACATGAAGCTGTCTGTTCAATGAACATCTCCATCCGGTCTTAGCAAAGCTCTATTCCTCTATACACATCTTCAATCATCTTCACATTTTTGCATAGATTGGAGCCCCACACATCTCTTGAATCACAAAAAGCACCGTAATTCGTTGGGAGTTACGGTGCTTTTGTATGTTCGGTTTTGGTTGAATCCGGTCAGGACTGTTCCAGATAGCGGAGCAGCAGGTCGCGGTCGATAATCTGAATGGATTTGCCGAAACGCTCGATCAGGCCGAGTTCCTCCAATTCGGCTAGCGAACGGTAGAGGGTGGCGCGGCTGACGTCCAGCGTGCGAGCCAGATTGGCGATGCCGAAGGAGACGTCGATTTGGTTTGAGGCGCTCTGCTGCAGGAGCAGGATGGCCAGACGGGCGGACGGAGAGGACGCCGAGAACCGGCAGGAGATATCCGTCAGCTGATAGACGCAGTTGGACTGGAGCCGAAGCAGATTGAATGCGAGGATCGAGTCGGAGCGGAGCATCGACTGCAGCTTGGCACAGGGAAGGAAAGCGAGAACTGCGATGGTCTTGCGCGCCTGCAGGGTGGGAAAATAGCTCGGGGCGGCCGACTTCTGAAAGAGGGTGCCCAGATTAAACAGGTGCGGTGCCTTTCTGGTTGAGAACAGCGCACCGTTCACAGTTCGGTATTCCACCTCTCCGGAGATAAGGACGATCAGAGAGGGAGAGGAAACAGCGGCAGGGGACAATATCTCGCCTTTCTGGAGAACATGTGTTTCCAGAGACTGCAGAAACGAGGTATAATGCTTTGTATCACAGCCATCAAACAGCGGAGACTGGAGCAGACTACGGGTCTGAGATGCAGTCAGTGGCATGGTATCACTCCTTGGATGTGTTTCTATTACTATTATATGGCTAAAAGCGATTGTTGTCAAGAAAATACAGCTTTTGTAGAAATGAGAAAAAGTGTAAAAAAAGAAACAAAAAAGACGAAATGCAACAAAAAAGGAGACAAATAAACAAAATAATGACAATAATCAAACCGATAGGTTGAAAATGATAAAAGATAGATAATATTGGAAGGTCTGTCGGTGAGAAAGAAAAAAAGCCCAGATGTGAACTCAAAGAGTGAAAGAGAAAAGAAAAAAGCAGAAAACGAAATGGCAGAGACTGGCGGCCAGAGATGCGGAATGTTAGCTAAATACTGGAAAACAACGCAAAAAGAGAGAAACGGCGGCCGAAATAGTGAGCTTCCGGCCGCCGATGAATTTATAGAATAATGCAGATTAGGCCGCCCGATCCCTCGTTGATGATCCGCTGCAGGGTTTCCTGCAGTTTGCTGCGTGCGTCCTCCGGCATATGGGTCAGTTTGCTGGTCAAACCTTCGCTGACCAGCTCACTCAGCGATTTTCCGAAGATATTTGTCTGCCAGATGCGCTCGGGTGCACCGTCAAATTCCGAGAGCAGATAATGCACTAGATCCTCCGACTGCTTTTCCGATCCGACGATTGGGGAAATCTCGGTCTGGATGTCCGCACGGATCATGTGGATGGACGGCGCGGAGGCCTTGAGACGGACGCCGTATTTGCCGTTCTGTTTGACGATCTGCGGCTCTTCGAGGGAGAGCTCCTCGATGCTCGGCATGACAATGCCGTATCCGGTCTGTCGAACCTGAGAGAGTGCGCCGTCGAACCGTTCGTATTCCTTCTGAATTTTGGCGAGACGGGTGAGCAGCGGGATCAGATCCGCATCGTCCCGGATTTCCAGACCGGTCTGCTCGCCTGCGATCTGATAAAAGATGATCTGCGGCACGGTCATGGTGATGCGAACCGAGCCGGAGCCGAGGTCCATCGCGTCGACATGTGATCCTGTGACGTATTCGGTCCCGGAGAGCGCATCGCAGCAGGCATCCATGTCACGCATCCGGATGATGTGAGAGGCCTGCGTGCGGATTCCCTGATAGACCGCCTCCTTGACGCGGTGTCCGGCGGGGAGCGTGTTGATCCACGGCGGGAGCAGGATCCCGACCTCGCGGACCGGAAACTCATACAGGACGGCCTGCAGGATCGCCTGCATTTCTGCATCATCCATCGTCAGGCAGTTGACGGCGCAGGCAGTCACGTCAAACCGGCTGGCGAGCGAGGTGCACAGCGACTGTGCTGTCTCGCCGTGCGGGTCGGAGGAGTTGACCAGAACCAGAAACGGCTTGCCGAGGTCGGACAGCTCGCGAATGACCCGTTCTTCCGCCGCGACATAGTCCTCGCGCGGGATGTCGGTGAAGCTGCCGTCGGTCGTGATGACCAGACCGATGGTGGAATGGTCGGCGATGACCTTGCGCGTGCCGAGTTCGGCGGCCTGCGCCATCGGAATCGGCGTATCGCTCCACGGTGTGGATACCATGCGCGGCAGATCGTCCTCCGTGTGGCCGAGGGCGCCGTCCACCAGATAGCCGACACAGTCGACCAGACGGACGCGGCAGCTTCCGCCGCCGTGGATGGAGATTTCCGCGGCCTCCTCCGGCACAAACTTCGGCTCTGCTGTCATGATGGTCCGGCCCGAGCCGGACTGCGGCAGTTCATCCTTGGCGCGTTCGCGGCGGTAGACGTTGTCGATGCGGGGGAGAACAAGGGTCTCCATAAACCGCTTGATAAAGGTGGATTTTCCGGTCCGGACCGGACCGACAACGCCGATGTAGATCGTCCCGCCTGTGCGGCGGCTCATGTCTTCGTACAGTTCTTGATATTCCATAAACTACCTCCGGGATTGTACCCGTACAGGGATGAGCAGCATCTGTGAGGCTGCACTCTGGCAGTCCAAACCGATCTGATTTGCCTGACGGATGGCGTCGACTGTGGTCCGATAGTGCTTGGCGATATCCCATAGCCGCTCTTCCTGATCCACATAGCGCAGGATGAGAGAGACCGGAGAGGGATGCTCCGGCGCGGACGCCGTATCGACGGTCAGCTGACGGATGTCGCTGAGACGCAGGGGCTCTTCACACAACAGGGCGCACCGTCCGCTCAGGGAGAGCACGACGGAGTTTTCTCCGCTCACGGTGGCGGAGGCGCGGCAGACGATGCCGGTGACCTGGACTTTGCCGGTGCCGTCCGGCAGGCGGAGCGGCATATGAATGGCGCGGTTGATCGAATAGTATTCGCCGTCGTCCGAGCGGTAGAGGATAGATGCCATCATGCGCAGGGAGAACCGGTCGCCGTCCTGCAGAACCGTGTCCGGAACCGCCCGTACATCCGCGACCGACACCACTTTCATCCCGACCGGGATGGTCTCCGAGCCTTCGCACCCGAATTCGGACATCGGATGGCAGGCGGGCAGCTCAATTGTGTCGGTCTCGACATGCACCGGATACTGCAGGTGATAGATGTCTTCGATGGACTGGATGGTCTGGGTGGAAAACGCGGTCAGCAGAAGATTGATGCCGATGCCGACCGAGAGCTGGCCGTCCTCTCCTTTTTCCGCGTCGAGATGACGGAGGGAGAAGCGGACGGCGATCTGCTGGGACTCTTTGAAGTCCGGCGCCTCAAAAATCTGGGTAAACGGCATGGCGCAGTCGATGTGATCCAGTTCGCCGTCCTGTGTCAGACCGAGCAGATGAAGCAGGCACTCGCCTTTGAGCACGGCTTTTCCATTCAAAATGCGGCATTCTGTCGTGCACAGATCGCCGCGCGGCGCGAACAGCTCGGCAAACCGGTCGAGCTCGGGCAGTGGGAGATCATCCATCATCGTAAACTCGCGGCGCTGAACGGCGGCTGGAACCGTGACTGTGTGGGAAGAGGAGAGCAGCTCCAGACTGCTGTCCGGACTGTCGATGCCGTTTGTGAGTGTGACCTGCTCGGGCAGAAAGACACTGCATCGGATGGACAGGATGGCATTGACGGCGAGTTTCCGCGAGTTCATGACCGAGGCATCGGTGCTGACCACCTGACAGGTGACAAACAGCTGACTCTCCTCCGAGATGCCGGGACATTCTTCGATATGTGCAAAGCTGATGGGGACGGTCAGACGGCGCAGGCCGCCTCCCTCCGGAACGTACAGGACGGTGACCGGAACCGTACCGGAGATCAGTACCCGGCCGGTCTGCGGGGCATCATCCTTGAGCTGGACGGTGCCATAGGAGGCGGAGATACGCAGGATGTCCGGAAATGTGTCCGGAACAATCGCATCGGATGATTCTTCGTAGGTTCGCTGGGAGTCGAGCAGAAGCCGGCTCCAATTCAAGTTGGTTTTGGTCAGTTCCATGCATTGATATCCTCCTTCGAACGGCTGCGTTTGTACCACCATATGGGAAATCTCCGAATGGTATGCATAAAAACATTGCTGAATGCAGATAGATGTGTTATAATGTCACACATGGCAAGAAAACAAAGCAGGAGGTGCGAAGCCGGGATGAGGAAAAAAGCAGTCATTTTTGACTTTAACGGAACGATGTTCTTTGATACCATGTTTCAGCTGAACGCATGGAACCGGGTG
Source organism: Clostridiales bacterium (assembly GCA_022775385.1). GTDB lineage: Bacteria > Bacillota > Clostridia > Oscillospirales > Butyricicoccaceae > Butyricicoccus_A. The sequence goes on along the minus strand of JALFIV010000080.1, from coordinate 10,929 downwards.
CTCGAGGACTATGATATGGATCCGATTCCCGAGCAGGAGTATCGAGATGTGCTGTGCGGACGAGGCAGCGAGGAGACGGTCCGGTATGTCTGGGGAGAGAACCTGACAAAGGAACAGTCCGACGAATACCGGAAAAAGAAAAAAGAGTATTATCAGCAGCTGTGTCTGGCGGATCCGGAGCATTTTCAGCTGGTTCCCGGACTGGAGACCTATCTGGATGCGTTGCGCGATAGCGGCGTCCTGTTTACGATTGCAACGTCGTCCAGTCCATACAGCGTGGATTTTTATTTTGAACATATGAACCTCGGACGGTGGTTCCGGCGGGACAAAATCGTGTGCAACGACCGGATTGAGCGCGGCAAGCCGGCGCCGGATCTGTTCCTTGTTGCGGCGGATGTCCTTGGTGTCGACCCTGCGGACTGTCTGGTGTTTGAAGATTCCAATGCAGGTGTTCGCGCGGCAAATGCGGCGGGAATCGGTTCTGTGATTGTGATCGATCCAGAATGCCGGTTTATTCCGGAGCTGGATCTGAAATTTGATGCGATATACCCGAATTTCCGTGCGGTATTTTTGGAGAATACCGTAGAATGTGATTGAGAACAGCAAAAAAGACGCCTTGCGGCGTCTTTTTTTGCTGTGTAGAATACGGGAAACCGTGTCACTCTGCGGCGCCTTTCATATGGAAGATACCGCGGAGGATGCCGGCGAGCAGCCGGGGACTCTTGATGACAACGATTTTCATATGCGATTCCCTCCTCAGACAATCAGAGTGATACCGGCAACGACCAGAATCACGGCGGAAAACGGGACGAGCAGTGCGGGCGGGAGCAGACAGGAGAGCAGCACACCGATTCCGAATGCTGCGGCCGCAAGTCCGATGAGATTCCATCTGCAGCACATCATGTGTATCACCCCCTGCTGTCAGTATAGAGGGAAGGGAAGGAAGGTGTGTCTGTCCGGCAGATTATTTTTCCTGCAGGCGGTGGTTCAGGTCGGACAGCGCCGCGCGGCGGAACAGAAACAGCACCAGATGGATAACGGCGTAGATGATGATGATCGTCGGAAGCATGCGCAGGATCAACAGGGAGAACGAACCGTCGCCGTAGCCGAGAATCCAGCCGGAGCACAGTGCGACAGCGGCGGTGATCGGTGCGTGGATCAGGGTAGCGGTGAAATGCGACAGGGTAGCATTCTCATAGACGATGGATGCGACGCCGATGACAGCGGAGGCAGTCAGCCAGACTGTGAACTGCTTCAGAATATCGGTCATGCCGTAGCTGGCGAGAAGCGCGAGGGTGATCACGATGGCGCCGATGCCGACGGCGACAATTAAATAGGTCATAACCAGTTGGATTTTGCTCATTTTCATAACTTACAGCTCCTTTACAACATAGTCGCGGAATGATTTGAAGTATTTGCGGGAAATGATCAGTGGGCGGTTTCCGCTCTTGAGTGTTGCGGTGTAGTTGCCGGAGAACTCGGGTTCGACCGACAGGACCTCACTGACGTTGACGAGAACACCGCGGCTGATTTGAACGAATCCGCTGCCGCGGAGCATTTCGCTCAGCTCGTAGAGCTTGTAGCGCGCCTCCATCTCACCGTGCTTGGTATGGGCGATCAGATGGTTGTTGACGGATTCAAAGTACAGAATGTCTGCGACCGGACAGAGATAGGTGCGGTCCTCCTGATACAGGAACAGACGGGAGATCGCCTTGACCGAGTTGAGCGCCGCGATAATCTGGGATACCTGCGGGTCGTTCAGGTCGCCGCGGATTACAACCTCCAGTTCCGGCTGCGGGGACGGCTCGAGTGTGAGCTTCATCATTTCCTCTCCTTTCATTTGATCTGACTGCAGTATATCAGAAAAACGAGGGGGTGTCCTGCGTTTTGCCGTAAGTGGTCGATGGAATGCGGTAAGTGGTGAAAAAAAGACGGTAAAAAAACCGGCGGACACCGCAGTGTCCGCCGGTCGGTTTTGTTTGATTGAAGAATGCTTACTTGGCAAGTACCTTCTTGAGCTTTGCGAAGCGCGGCAGGCCGTTCTCCTTCTTCATCTGGGTCTCGCCCTGAATCAGCGGGAGTGCGTAGTCAACAAACTCCTGGGAAACATTGTTTCCGCGCTCGTTGATCCACTCTACCGGAACCTTCTTCTCGTAGTTAGCTACGTCGGAGAGGTTCAGCAGCTCGGTCTCGCAGGTGTAGCCGTTCTCACGGGAGCACTTGAACGCAACCATCTTGTCGGTCTCGCCGGCAACAGCAGCGTTGACAGCAGTCTGACCAGCCAGGAAGGACTCGTCGATATCGGTCTGAGAAGCAACGTGTGCACCGCAGCGCTGGAGCAGGGACAGCTCGATGCCGCGAACCTTAACGCCCAGCTTCTCCTTGACAACGTCAGCCAGCATAGCAGCCAGACCGCCCAGCTGAGCATGACCGAAACCGTCGGTAGCAGAGGTCTTAGCCTCGGAAACGAAGGAGCCGTCAGCATAGTGGATGCCCTCGGAAACAGCAACGATTACGTTGTGGTTCTTCTCCCAGATTGCGGAGACATCTTCCAGGAACTCGTCCATATTGAAGTCAACCTCCGGCAGGTAAACCAGATCAGCCGGATAACCGGTAACGGTAGCCAGAGAAGCAGCGCCAGCCAGCCAGCCGGCATGACGGCCCATGATCTCGATGATGGTTACCTGACCCTTGTCGTATACGTGGGAATCCTGGTAAACCTCAGTGATGGAAGTAGCGATATACTTTGCAGCGGAAGCAAAGCCCGGGCAGTGGTCGGTGCCGAACAGGTCGTTGTCGATGGTCTTCGGGATACCCATGACGCGGCAGTCATAGCCGACCTTCTTCATATACTTGGAAACCTTGTTGCAGGTGTCCATGGAATCGTTGCCGCCGTTGTAGAAGAAGTAACGAACATTATACTTCTTGAAGATCTCGAGGATGCGCTTGTAATCGGTGTCATCTACGTCCGGATCTGCGATCTTGTAGCGGCAGGAACCCAGAGCAGAGGACGGGGTGTACTTCAGCAGCTCCAGCTCAGCCGGATCCTCTTCTTCCATTACATACAGCTGATCGTTCAGAACGCCGACGATGCCGTTTGCCGCGCCGTAAACAGCGGTGATCGCGTCGGAATCAAGACCAGCCTTGATTGCGCCGTATGCGCTGGCATTGATAACAGAAGTCGGGCCACCGGACTGACCGATGATCATTGCACCTTTTAACTCACTCATAGTAGAAACCTCCTAAGGATAGTGCGGAAGCGGCCGATTCAGCAGATCTGACAAGCCAAGAAATAATGAATCGGGATATAGCCATACTTCCTGAGTTTAAGTAAAATATACCATACTTCACGGGAGAAATCAAATCCTTTCCCACAGTCGGACAATAAAATATAAAGTGTGTCCGGAAATAACCTTGAAGCAAAGGGAAAAACAGAAAAATTTGCTTGCTGCGGTTGAAATTACGCAAATGTCTTGATTTTAACCGGAGGAACTGGTAAAATAACATCATATGGATACCGTGTGTACTTCTGCATACGGAAAAATTCTGAAAGGAAGATGAATATGCCACTCGTTACTACTACCGAAATGTTTAAGAAGGCATACGACGGCGGTTACGCTGTCGGCGCGTTCAACGTAAACAACATGGAGATCGTTCAGGGTATCACCGAAGCTTGCGGTGAGCTGAATTCCCCGGTCGTTCTTCAGGTTTCCAAGGGCGCTCGTGCATATGCAAACCACACCTATCTGGTAAAGATGGTTGAGGCTGCTACCATTAACTACCCGGACATCCCGATCGCTCTGCATCTGGACCACGGCGATTCCTTCGAGCTCTGCAAGTCCTGCATCGACGGCGGCTTTACCTCCGTTATGATCGACGCATCCTCCAAGTCCTTTGAGGATAACATCGCGCTGACCAAGCAGGTTGTTGAGTACGCACATGACCACGGCGTTGTTGTCGAGGCTGAGCTGGGCACCCTGGCCGGCGTTGAGGACGAAGTTGTCGTTGAGGCTGGTAAGGAAAGCTACACCCGTCCGGAAGAGGTTGAGGAATTCGTTTCCCGCACCGGATGTGACTCCCTGGCAATCGCTATCGGCACCTCCCATGGCGCTTACAAGTTCACCCCGGCACAGTGCACCCGCAACGAAGAGGGCATCCTCGTTCCGCCCCCGCTCCGTTTCGACGTGCTCGAGGAGTGCATCAAGCGTCTGCCGGGCTTCCCGATCGTACTGCACGGTTCTTCCTCTGTTCCGCAGGAGTTCGTTAAGATCGTAAATCAGTACGGCGGCAACATGCCGGATGCAATCGGCATCCCGGAGGAGCAGCTGCGCAAGGCTGCAAAGCTGGCTGTCTGCAAGATCAACATCGACTCTGACATTCGTCTGGCTATGACCGCGTCCATCCGTCAGCATATGGCTGAGCATCCGGATCACTTCGACCCGCGTCAGTACCTGAAGCCGGCTCGTCAGGCTGTTAAGGACATGGTTGCTCATAAGATCGTTAACGTTCTGGGCTCCGACGGCAAGGCTTAAGTTCTGCCGAACCATCGACAATTTGTCAAAACGAAACCGCACTCCGTTAGGGGTGCGGTTTTTTGCCTGTTCGGGTTTTGGTACAGTTTGGTTGCAAATGGAATTTCACATTGGTATAATAAAACCAGCATGGACAGACGAAGGAGATTTTCTATGAAAAAATGCATCATTTGTCAAAACTGGATACCGGATGACGCGAAGCGCTGCGAAACCTGCGGATTTCCGGCGCGGCGGTGGTTTTTGTCCAAGCATCACTATGCGTCATGGATGGAACAGACCGTGATTCCGTATCGGAAACAGTGGGAAACGCGCGAAGAAGAAAAACAGCGGAAGGAAGAAATCCAACCGGCTGAGACAGAGAACGAACAGACTGCGGAGAAAACCGCGGAGATTCCGGCGGCGGTCTCCAAACCGAAGAAAAAACTGCGGGGATTGATGGCGGCGATTGTAGCGGTGGTCATTTTTGCGGCAGGCATCGGCGTGGGCGTCGGTGTTTCCACAGGTATTGGGAATGCGGACGCAGAAAAAGATCCGATGATAGCGGTGATTGCAGGAATGCCGGATCCAAAACTTACCACTGCAACTCTTGAGTGGCTGGATGAAAACAGTATTCCTTATACAAGCGGAACAGGGGGATATACTGCAGATTTTGGAGATTGGAACGCCAAGTATAGTTATTGGTTAAATGAATGGGGAATTTACCAGAAGAACGACAGTGCTTCCGAGAATTATAAAGCATTGAAGAAAACGCTGAAAAAAGAAGGATATGTACTCGTCGGAGAAGAGAACGATGGGCAAGTGAAATATGCTGGTGAAAAAACAGAGGTTACGCTTCGGTATGATTCCGAGCAGAATGCACTTGTAATTAAAATTAAAGAATCATAGTGACAACAAACAGCCTGTGGAAAACCACAGGCTGTTCCTATTGCCTGCTGCTGATTGGCGTTATCCGGGAAGATAGTGATTTTTTGGGATGAAATCGTTGATTTACAGCGAAAAGTTTCGTATGATTTAAGACAGAGTGATAGGGGTCTCAGCGGTTTGGATTTTGTAAAGATCGGGAGGAAGAGGCGGAATGTTTACAGTGGCCGATTTTCTGAAGCTTTCAGAGATACAAGACATTCGTTTGCTGGCCGGTGCCGGCGGCGTGGGGCGGATTATTTCACGCACCAGTTTCATCGATAATCCGGATACGTTTGATTGGATGACTCCGGGAGAATTTGTTTTGTCCACAGGCTATCTCTTCCCGGAAGGCGAGGATCAGCAGCGGAGAATTCTTCAGCAGATGGTGGAGATTGGATGCTCCGGATTAGCCGTCAAGACCAATCGCTACCTGAGAGAGATTCCCCTCTGCATGATAGAGGAAGCGGATGCACTTGACTTTCCGCTTTTGGAGCTTCCGTATGGTCATTCGCTGGCCTCTGTGGCTGACATCACGAATCGACATCTGTATCAGATTTATGATGAAAAAATGGCGCGCCCCATGGCGATTCAGCGTCAGCTGAATATCGCCAGTATCCGGCCGGACAGCCTGCATGAAATCGCCAGAGTATCCGTGGCTTATATGGGGAATCCTGTTTTGATTCTGGACAGCAGCTGGCGGCTGCTGGCATGGGAGGATTGTCCGCAGAACCCCTATCCGCTCCGGGAATCGCTGACGCTCAAACGGAAAGCGGCGGTTCTGCCGCAGGAATTTATTGAAAGCATTCCGGATACGCTGGATCGGTTCCGCAAGCCGATTACACGCCGGTATTCATTGGAAAATAACAATCAAATCATCTGCCGTGTTGTTCCGGTTTCGGTCTATGACAGCAGTACCTATGGTTACATCGTGGTATGGGAGACGGTGCGGACGCTGGATGCGGCGGATTATATCGCGCTCGAGCAGGTTGCCGTCAGTGTGGCAATTGAGCGGATCAGAGCGCGTGAAAATGAAGAGGCAAAGGTTCGAAGCAGAAGGGAGTTTTTTGATGACCTGCTTTCCGGAAACTTTGAGTCATTATCTGCGGCGCGTGCAATGGCAGAACTGCATGGATTGCGGTCTGACACGCCATACCGCTGTCTGCTGGTGCGTTATGCCAGGGATAGCGCGGAGGAACGGATTACACAGCAGAAGCTCGGTCAGGAAGGGGACCGCTGTATGGAAATCTGTCTGCATACGGCAAAAGAACTGTGTCTTTCCGTGATGGGAGTGCCGTACAGTGCCTATGCGGTTTTGCTGCTGGCCTCTCCGGCCGGAGAACGGGAGAGTGAGACGCAGGCTCGCAGGTATGCGGAGGCACTGTATGATGCGCTTGCGGCGCAGTTCTCGCCGAAAAGCTTTATCATCGTCGGCGTGCCTGCCGATGACATTACGCGGATTCCGGAGACGTACCGCGATCTGCACAGCATCGCAAAAATACTCCGCGGCAGTACGACGTATCCTCCAATCATTTTCGCGGAGGATTATACTGTAGTTATGCTGCTCGAGAAATATGTTGACCGGAAGAGCCTTGCAGAGTTTGTGAGAAAGACATTGGGGGCACTGGAGGACTATGACAGGGAGAATCATTCCCGCTTGCTGATGACGCTGGATGTTTATTTCTCCAAATCCGGCAATATTACCGAGGTTGCCAAACAGATCTATATCCACCGGAACACATGTATTTATCGAATGGAGAAGATCAAATCAATTTTACAAGACGATTTTTCCAACCCCATGAAGCTGCTCAATTATCAGGCTGCGCTTTGGGTAATGAAATTTTTGAATTTGTGATTTTTGTGCGTCGTGCACAATGAAAGACTTGGTTTTTTGTAGTTTCCTTTGATGTGCACAGACTCTTAACCATCTATAATGAACATATCAGCAAAGGTGGATCCGCTGCATTTTTGAATTGTGTGTGCAATCGCTCTTGCAGATTTGATAAATACGACATGGAATAGCCGGATGCAGTGGAAAAAATGATCAAAACAACAATGGCAGACTACCGAGACCGATATTTCCCCCAGCGTACTGTGAAATCAATGCTGCGGTTTGCGGACTGCTTACTCCTTGGTTCGTTTCATCTACTTTTGTTGCATTCTTTTGGGCATTCCGCTCAAAAGTATTTAGGGATAAGATGAGGAAAAGAGGTTTTTATGATGCCGAACAAACTGTTGAACAATCCCCGTCTCACCGTGTCGGGTACGCCGCCGTATGACCCGCTGCAGGCATTTGTACGCGAAAACCATATTGCCATGCAGGGCTCCGGAGAGGGTCCGCTGAAGGGGCTCGTTTTTGCGGCCAAAGACGTATTTAAGATTCTGGGAAGCACCGTGGGAAACGGCCATCCGATGTGGCTGGAAGCGCACGGGCCGGATGAGTTTACATCCAGCATCATTCTCCGTCTTCTGGATGCCGGCGCGGATCTGGTGGGCAAGACGATTTGCGACGAGCTGTGCTTCAGCATCAGCGGCGAGAATTGGCACTACGGTTCTCCGCTTAACCCGCACGACCTCCGCCGTTTCACGGGCGGATCGTCTGCCGGCTCCGGTGCAGCAACGGCAGGCGGTTTGGTAGACTTTGCACTGGGCAGCGACTGTCTGGGTTCGGTTCGTGTTCCCGGTGCGTATAACGGCGTTCTCTGCATCCGTCCGACCTATCGCCGCGTTCCGTCTGACGGTGAGGCACCGTATTGCGCGAGCATGGATGTATTGGGCTTCCTCGCAAACAGTCCGGATGTTTTCAAAAAGGTCGGCCGTGTCATGCTGGGCGAGGACAAGAATCCCACCAAGATCAAACGTCTGCTGATTGCAAAGGACTGTATGGATGCTGTCGACAAGGATGTCGCGGCAGCGCTGCAGCCTGCGATTGACCATATCGGCGCAGCAGTAGGGGATGTCCGCGAAATTACGGTCGCCGAAGAGGGTCTGGATAAGTGGGTTGAAATCTTCCGCATGATTCAGGGATATGAAGTTTGGGAGAGCTATGGCGGCTGGTATCGCAAGTACCGACCGCATCTGAACCGCGGACCCAAGGAGCGTCTGGAATGGGCATCTACCATTACTCTGCAGCAGTACAGAGAGGCTTATGCGCAGCGTGCCGATATTGTAGCGCGAGTCGATGAGCTGGTTGCAGACGGAGGTATTCTCTGCCTGCCGACTGCGGCATCGGTCGCCCCGCTCCGAACGGCTTCTCTGGAGGAGATCAGCGCAACCCGTCTGCAGTCCACAAAAATGCTGTGTATTTCTCCGCTTTCCGGAACACCGCAGATCAATCTGCCGATGGTCAAGCAGTATGATGTTCCGCTGGGTCTGACGCTGATCGGTGCCCGCGACACGGACCTTGGCTTGGTCGATTTCGCGGCTGATATGGTTGACAGTTTCACAAACAAGTAAGTTCTCCATTGCATAGAAAAGTGAACAATGGATAAAAAGGATCGAAAAATGGAAGATAAAAACAAGGATGGCATTTGCCATCCTTGTTTTGCCATCAAAAAAATTTTGAATCAAATCGAAAAAACGCGAAATACTAACAATAATTTTTACGATTCGGATTGATCGAATACGGATTCGATCAGCTTTCCGCTGCGGCAGATCAGAACGCGGACCGGCTTGTATTCCTTAATACACTGCTCAATCGCATGCGCAGTGCCGCGGGAGCTTCCGTCCCACAGCGCGATGACATAATCGGCGTGCTGAACGATATCGCGGTTGCGCTCCAGCGGCGCGCGCCGCTGAAAGCGGGCGTAATCCGGACGGAAAACGGTGAGCGGAACGTGGAGAAATTCCGCGATGTGTTCCGCAATTTGATCGGCGCCCTCCGCGCCGCCGGAGACAATACCGGTGGTGTTTTCAGGCAGATACGGCAGAACATCCTGCTCCTCCTCTAGTTGGACAGAACGGGAACCAATAATTGCCACACGCATATTTCCCACCTCCTGCTTCCACTATATCAGGGAGGGAATGCGGGCGCAAGTGCGGCGTCAAAAAATTTTTGCCACTCCGTCAGACCGATTTCCTGATTCGGCAGGAGATGCGAACGGCGCCATGGATTTGATAGCATGAGGGGGTTCTCATTCAGCCATCCTGATAACAGGAGGGAGTGAGAACATGCAGAAGACGCGAAGAGCATTGGGCACCGGACTGCTGATGATCTGTATGCTGTCGCCGCCTGCGCTGGCTGTCCGGATGGTGATTCCGTCCGGTATGCCGACCGGTGTGCGCATGACGGCAAAGGGCGTGGTGGTCTGCGGCATGACGGAGGTGCAGAGCGCGGCGGGAGCGGTGTGTCCGGCTGAGCAGGCGGGACTGCGGACCGGTGACATCCTGCGCACGGTCAGCGGTACGGCGATTTCTTCGGGAGATGACTTTGCGGAAATCGTTCAGCAGACCGGAGGAAAAGAAATTGTCGTATCGGGAGAGCGGGACGGCGTGGACATCCGGGTGCGGGTTCAGCCGGTCAGGAGCACGGCGGATTCGGAATACCATCTCGGACTGCTGGTGCGCGACAGTATGGCGGGAATCGGCACGATCACGTATCTTGATCCGGAGACCGGAGAATTCGGCGCACTGGGACACGCGGTGTGTGAGTGCGACAGCGGGACACAGCTTCCGCTCGAGGATGGCAGTCTGATGCCGGCGGCGGTGGTCAGCGTGAACAAAGGACAGCGGGGTGAGCCGGGCGAACTGCTCGGTTCGTTTCAGCCGGAGGTCAGCATGGGACGCATCACCAAAAACACCGCATACGGTATTTTCGGTACAATGAGCACCAAATCCGTGGCGGGACAGGCGATTCCGGTCGCAGAACGGGATGAAATCGAGATCGGAGAGGCGGAGATTCTGACCTGTGTTTCCGGCAGCAAACCCAAACGGTATACCATCCGGATTGAACGGATTGTCGGACGGGACGAGGACGGAAAATCCATGGCAATCCGCGTGACGGATGAACAGCTGCTGAGCAAAACGGGTGGAATTGTTCAGGGAATGAGCGGCAGTCCGATTTTGCAAAACGGTAAGCTGGTCGGTGCGGTGACCCATGTACTGGTGAATGACCCGACGCGAGGATATGGGATTTTTATAGAGAATATGCTTGATGCGGCGGAGTAAAAGAGACAGGGGCAGACTTTGCCCCTGTCTTTTTGTATACAGAAAGCAGAGGCATTTGCCTCTGCTCTTTGTTTTCAAATAGAATGGAGGAGCGTCGATTTGAAGGAGAGGACGAGAAAGAATCAACCATCGAACAACCGGAAGAATGGACAAGCTTTTATTTTGAAATAATGTGAAATATTTTGCTACATTCAAAGTACAGTTTACAAGGGACTACACAGGGTAGGTATCTGACGGGAGGGGTGCCGCCAGTCAGATTTTCCATGTGATGTTCAAGCTGTCGCTTGTGGCGGCTATGGTGGTGATCATCAAATCCACCACACGCCGCTTG
>JALFIV010000079.1 GCA_022775385.1 Clostridiales bacterium | reverse complement strand
ATGGTATATCGGATTGTACTCCACTTGAATACTCCATTTTCCGGACAGGGTATAATAGATGCTCCGTCTGTTATCCTGTTTGGTCTCTTTTCCCTGCTCAAAGCCGGCATCTTTGAATTTTTCGCAGACTGTCTCGTAATACCTCTTTGCATTTCCGGCGTATACCTCAAAATGCCAGAAATCCTCATAGAAATACGTTGCACTCCAGATGCCCAAATCCACATTACACCAACTGTATTCGGGATCATCTTCATAAGAATCACTGTTTTTCGCAATCCAATCCAGTGTTTCCTGCTTTTCTTTGATCTCCGGCATCTCATTCAGCACACGAACCAGCTGATCCGCCTGCTCATCGATCTCACTCTGCTTTGCCTTTCTCAAGACCACTTTTTCTACCTTCGCCTTCCAAACGGTATCCGTCTCTGCGTTGTCATAATAGATGGCTTCCTTCACCGAACCTTCCTTATGAAGCTCCTGCATCAGCTGTTTGACCGTGTTATAATACGTCTCATCTTCCCGATACTCTTCATGATAAATATAAAGCAAGAGATAGTTCGCCTGTGTACCGGATGTCTGTCCTTCATAGGTAACCAAGACAAGACTTCCTTCGTCCGTCCGGATGTCAACCGTCCAGTTACTCTCACCGCTGGATTCCTTATATTGATACTTGTTTTCATCCAGCCACGCGAGGATGTCCTCCCGCGAGGTCAGCGGCAGGTTTTCAAACAGATTGAGATCAAATCCGACCTCTGCCGCCTTGTCGAGCTGCTCTTGGGAGAGCGTGACAGGCTCCGCCTCCGCATCAATCGATGCTTCAACATAAGACTGCGTTTCGGCAGACGATACGGTTGACGAGGAGGGCTGCATAGACGGTGCAAAAACTGCGCGTCCAAGCAAACTCGCCGCCGTAAACACGCCAAGTACGATCAGGGCATTTTTGACCAGGCCGCCCTTCTTTTTCGGATTTTGCTCCTTCGCCGTCTGATTCCAACCGCTGTCCGCAGTATTCCATTCCGTCCGTCTGTTCTGTGCAGGACGCTCGGGTTCCTTTTTGGATTTCTGCTGTTCCTCCAGCTTTCTCCGCTGTTCCTCAATCTGACGCTTCTGCTCCTTGAGCTGTTTTCTCTGCTGTTCGATATCGCGCCGATGCCAGTCAATGCGGCACGGTTCGATCACCTCGCGCATCCATGCCCGATAGTGCGCCTCCGACAGAAATGCCCGCTGATGCATCGGAAATCCGCACCGGCTGCATACCATCGCCTCGTCCGGCAGCTGCATGCCGCAGACAACACAGGTCTTCACACACATCCCCTCCCCAATGATTGTTTTCTTATCTCTCAATACATCAATTATACCGATTGTAACATCAGGAATGCAACCGTTTTCTTTCTCATCGGAAGAATAGTTCCTCTTGTTTTCTCCTCTTCCAAAACACACAAAAAACAGCCTGCAGAAAACTCCTGCAGGCTGTCTCTGTTTGGAATCAATAGCCCTCCGACTCACCGGTGTCCCCCTCGGTGTCGTCGTAGCCGTCCTCTGTACCGTCGGCATCCTCGTCCGAGGTATCCGATTCAGTCGATCCCTCGGTCACGAGCTGATCCTCCGGATTATCCGACGGCGTATCGTCGTTGACCTCAAAATGAACCGGCCGGGTCGACGAACTGATCGGAAGCATATCAATGCCCTCACTGCGCAGCTGCTCGATGATCGAGGACAATGCGGCTGCGGTGTTCTCCTTGCCGTAGGTATCGTGCATCAGCACAATGACGTCGTTGCGCGAGCTCTGGAGCACCTCGTCCACAGCGCGGTTGGCGAGATCCGCCGGTGCGGGTACCGAGCTTCCCTCGGCATCACCGTCGTACGCATTCCAATCGTAGTACTCAAATCCGCGGCGCTGCATCTCGGTGACAATTGCCGAATACAGCTCATCGTTGGATATCAGCACGCCGTTGTTGCTGCCGCCCGGGAAACGGAATCCCTGAACGCGGTAGCCGGTCGCTTCATAGATCGCATCGTACGCCGCCGCAAAATCCGCCAGATACGAATCTACCGACGCATAGATGGATTCATAATCATGAACATTGGCATGGATGCAGATGGTATCTCCGTCCTGAATCATACGCTGCAGCAGCGCTTCATTTCCCTCAATCTGAGAGGCAACAATAAAGAATGTCGCCTGAACGTCGTATTCCTCCAGCGTATCCAGAATCTTCGGTGTGACCGTCTCGGACGGGCCGTCGTCAAAGGTCAGATAGCAGACCTTCTCGTCGCTTACCTTGACCGGTGTACTCACGGCATCCGAGTACAGACCCGGGTAATCCTTGGCATAGTCCGGCAGATCCGTATCGTCCTTGATTGCGAGGTACTGTTCGGTCTCCTGCTGGCTTGCCGGCTTGCTGTTGTCGATAACCGGACCGGTCGGCTC
>JALFIV010000070.1 GCA_022775385.1 Clostridiales bacterium | reverse complement strand
ATAATAGAATCGGAGAAGGAGACAAAGAAGCGGACATACCAAGAGAGAGGAAGGGGAAAAAGATGCTGAAGTACATGAAGCTGTTTCACGAGCTGCAGGAGCAGATCCTGAACGGGACGCTCGCACCGGGAGACCGTCTGGAATCCGAGCCAAAGCTGGGAGAACAGTACGGTGTGAGCCGCCAGACCGTGCGTCAGGCGATCGCGCTGCTCGAAAAGGAGGGCATGGTCAACCGAATCCAGGGAAGCGGCACCTATATCCGGCCGATGGAGCGGCTGCGCCGCCGCGCACACACCAAGACGATTGCTTTGGTCGTCACCTCGGAGAATGAGTATATTCTTCCGCCGATTATCTCGGGCATCAGCTCGACGCTGATGAACGCGGGATACACGACCAATCTGTATATCACAAACAACAGCCGGGAGAATGAACGGCGCATTCTGCGCGAGATTCTGGACAATCCGCCGGACGGTCTGCTGCTCGAGCCGAGCCGCAATGCCGTTTTCCAGTGCAACAGCGATCAGTACCGCGAGATTGAAGAGCGCCTGCCGTGTGTCCTGCTGCACAGCGAATTTCCGGGGCGGAATCTGCCGTGCATCAGTCCGGACAATGTGCGGACGGCGGAGCGTGCGATTCAATATCTGCATGAGCGCGGACACCGTCACATCGGTGGTATTTTCAAGTCGGACGACTACGCGGCGCATCTGCGCTTTGTCGGCTATGCCGCCGGACTGCGCCGCTGCGGTCTGCCGCTGGATGAATCGCGCGTGACCTGGTACACGACGGAGAGCATCGACTATCTCTACGACGGCTCGTACGGCAACTATCTGTACCAGCTGCTGCAGACCTGCACCGCAATGGTGTGCTTCAATGATGAGATCGCTGTGCGGCTGTATCAGTTTGCACGCCGTCGCAATATCGTCGTGCCGCGCGACCTGTCGCTCATCAGCTTTGACGATTCCAATCTCAACAACCGGATGGAGTTCCCGATCAGCAGCTACATCCACCCCAAGGAAAAGCTCGGCATCAAGGCGGCGGAAAATCTGCTGCAGAAAATCGAGAATCCGGAGTTCGACGCCAATTACAAATTCCAGCTCGATCTCGCGGAGCGTGACTCGGTCCGCACCCTGCGGTGAGGGTGAAAACCGGACAGAATGCCATCCCATTGTGTATTGCGGGTGTTCCGGGCGGTATGCTATAATAGGGAACGAGGAATCTCCTCGGAAAGAGAACAAAAAAGAGGGAATGGACACGAATGAACAAAAAAGACGATAAGATTGAGTACAAAAATCCGTATGGCGAGATTGAAACGCCCGACCGCATCCCGCTCAACCCGAATCTGACCGAGGAGCAGCGGTTCAAGATGCCAGCCATCCGGTTTTACTGCATGATCCTCGGCTTCTGTCTGGGTATGATCCTGTTTTCCGCACTGCGCATTGCGCTCAAGCTGACGATTTCGGTGCACTGGACGTTTGTGGTGGAACTGATCGTTGCGGCACTCGGCTGGGCGCTCTCCAAGTATGTCATCGAACCCAAGATGTACATCCCGTACGAAGAGGGTACGGCGGAGGAAAAGCTCGACGAGATGAACCGTCTGCAGCGCAAGCAGGACGAAGAGGAGGCGGAGATGAAGCGCCTGCTCGGCGACAAGTACCTGTCCAAGCTCCACGAGATGGAGGAGCGCGAGGCGCAGGAGGAACAGGAAAAGCAGGAACAGGCGAAGAAGTCCGGCGTGGACCGCGCGGTGTTCGAGGACGACGAGCCGGAGGAGATTCTTCCGGCGGGGGAATCCGGAGAGGAGACCGCAGAAGACGACATGGACGCCTGATTTTGTGAAAACTTTGGCAAGTATGCCGCGGACAGCGCGGTCTACTTGCCTTGTTTTTTTGCACAAAAATGCGGAAATCCCTGAAAAAAAGCAAGAAACCGAAAACTTACACGCCTTGTAACACGGGAATTTCTCTCTTTTTTACAAGGGAGAGGTAGTTTTTTTGGCGTTCTGCCACTTGATTTTTTTGTAAAAAAGTATAAAGTATTAGGTGTAGAGTAGATTGTTCTATATTTCACAATCTTGGAGAAAGGTAGTTATCGTATGTTTGAAGGAAAAAATGTTAAAGTCGGTATTTCACCGCTTACTTGGTCCAACGACGATATGCCGTCGCTGGGCGAGAAGAACACATTTGAGCAGTGCCTGAGTGAGGCTGCTCTGGCAGGATTCCAGGGCACCGAGATTGGACGCAAGTATCCGTCCGATATGACCGTGCTCAAGAGAAGTCTGGATATCCGCGGCATGAAAATCGGCAGCCGCTGGTTCTCCTCCACCCTGTGCGAGGGCGATTTTGAGGACAACGAGAAGCGCTTCCTCAAGCACCTGGTTGATCTGGCCGTTCTGCACGGCGAGCACATCCACGTTGCAGAGGTCACCCGCTGTACGTTTACCGAAGATGTCCCGATGCTCGGCGACCATCCGACTGCAACGCAGGAGGAGATGGATCGTCTGTGCGACGGACTGAACAAGCTGGGCAAGCTCGCTGTGGAGCACGGCATCAAGCTCTGCTTCCATCCGCACATGGGCACCGTGGTTCAGACCCGCGAGGAGACCAAGTACGTCATGGATCACACTAACCCGAAGTATGTCTTCCTGTGCTTCGATTCCGGACACACCCTGCTGGCGGGCGATGATCCGGCTGCTGTCTGCGAGGAGTTCGCAGAGCGCATCGGCCACGTTCATCTGAAGGACATCCGCAAGCAGAAGATGGAGGAGTGTGCAGCAAAGGGCTGGAAGTTCCGCGACGCCGTTGTCGAGGGCTGCTTCACGATTCCGGGCGAGGGCTGCATCGAGTTCACCCCGATCTTCATGACACTGGACAAGGTCGGCTATGAGGGCTGGCTGATGGTCGAGGCGGAGCAGGATCCGGAGAAGGCAAATCCGTATGAGACCGCACTGATTGCGAGACACTATATCCGCAACCGCACCGGTCTGTAATCCGTAAAAAATACAGAAAACCCCGCATGACGGTCTGTCATGCGGGGTTTGTTTTCGTTCTCTTTTATAGGGATGGCTGAGGGTTTCAACCCGCACGGAACAGCTTTGTGTCTGTCCTCCATGTAACCGGTTCGAGGAATTTTCATTTTCTGATGAATCTTTGACAGTTTTCCGCACGCGGGTTTGGGATACATAAAATTTCTTTGTGTCGACAAAGAAATTTAGAAAGAAAACGATTCAGGAACCGAGGTTCCTGAAAACCTCCTAGAGTTTCCGGATCGTCCGCCGCTGATTACCACTAACGCGGCGAACGATCATATTCATGGATGGCTGAGGTTTGCAAGCCGGTGCGGATCATCTTCCCGTCTGCCCTCCATGTAACCGGTTCGGAAAATCAGCGTTGCCGTCTGTTATCCATGAAAAATAAACTCCGACCCGCATTAGTACTGCAAGCGGGGCGGAGTATCGGAAACCCGAGGGAAAGTACGTAGAAAACCGTCAGGTTGTCTACGCGGATTTAGAGGTGTTGGAGACTTTTGTCCGAACAAAAGTCTCTGACAGAAACCTAGGTGTTTCGAGGAATTTTCATCTTCTGATGAATCTTTGACAGTTTTCCGCACGCGGGTTTGGGATACATAAAATTTCTTTGTGTCGGCGGATTATCATATTCATGGATGGCTGAGGTTTTCGAGCCGGTATGGAACAGTTTTTATGCCAGTTATCTTTTACGAAAGAGTGCGGTACAATTTTTGACGGCGGGGAATCTCAGCCGCACAGATGATAGATCGCCTGCGCCACGCCGCCCTCGTCGTTGCCGGAGGTCAGATAGCGCGCGAGCTTTTTGACGGCGTCGTCGCCGTTTGCCATGACGACCGGCATGCCGCACGCCTTGAGCATATCCGTGTCGTTGTCGCTGTCGCCGATTGCGATGACCTGCTCCATCGAGATGCCCATCAGATCCGCGAGCATGCGCAGGGCGCGTCCCTTGTTGACGCCGGCCGGCATGACCTCGAAGTTGTCCTCCGCCGAGCGGGTGATGTGGATGCCGGGGAGACAGTTGAACTGACAGAGCGCGTCCGCCAGCTCGGGAATCTCGCCGCGGGCGAAAATCTTGCAGACGCCGAGGTTTTCGCGGCGGATGAGTCCGGCGATGTCGTCCTCGATGACGCGGCTGGACCAGTAACCCTCGACGCGGCGGCTCAGCTTGAACTGGCTGTCGGAATACGAGGTCATATACAGATGCTCGCCGACATAGATCATCGCCGAAATCGGACGTCCCTGCAGATGCTCCATGATCTGTGCACTGGTTTCGACCGGAATGGTCCATTCCATAACGTCCTTTTTGTTGAACGGATCGGAGATCGCGGCGCCGCCGGAGGTGATCATTGCGGAGGAAGCGCCGATTTCCCGTGCGA
Source organism: Clostridiales bacterium (assembly GCA_022775385.1). Taxonomy (GTDB): domain Bacteria; phylum Bacillota; class Clostridia; order Oscillospirales; family Butyricicoccaceae; genus Butyricicoccus_A. Next base: position 34,184 of record JALFIV010000070.1, on the reverse strand, counting down.
ACTGTGCCGCCTCGCCGACGATACGTCCGGTGGCGATGACGACCTTAATACCCTGACGGCGGGCAAACGCGACTGCTTCCACGGTGGAGGGCAGAACCTCAACATTGCTGTTGAGCACGGTTCCGTCCAGATCGAGCGCGATTAGTTTATACATCAAAAAACAACCTTTCTCCTGGGTTCGGAAACAAAAAATCTTCTCTCATGTATTAGGATACCTGCCTGTCCGGAAAAATGCAACAAGTAATCTGGTATTTTTTTTATAAGTATGATATTATAATTTTGTATCGCCTGCCCAAAAACCTGTTATTTTTTGCAATTTGGGGGGGCAGAATCGAAGAAAACGAGCAATATGCCGCGCGGCATCCCCGCTGTGCGGCGCATTTTGGAAAAGACAGAAGGTGAATCCTGTTTGGCTGCATCGAAAAAGCCGGCAACATCACGAAAAACATCCGGAAAGTCAACCGGAAAAAAGAGCGGCGGACAGCACCGCAGCTCCGGAAACAGCCGGGGCAGATCCACATCCTCCCGCAGCGGGCAGAAGAGCAATTCCATCGTCATCACACGGCGGATGGCGGGATTGATTCTCTGCGTACCGACGCTCCTGCTGCTGCTGGCGATGTTCGGACTGAGCGGACTGATTCTCGATCCGCTGTGGAAACTCGCCACCGGACTGATCGGCTGGGGCATCTATCCGTTCACGCTGATGCTCGCGCTGGATGCCGTCCTGCTCATGAGCAATATCCAGCCGTACCGTCTGCGCGTCCTGTGTGTGACGCTCATTCCGTTCCTGTGGAGCGCAATCGTCCACTGCGTGCGCATCGGCGATACGCTCCCGATGTCGTTTGCCACGATCGGGACGCTGTGGCATACCGGTATTCAGACCCGATCCGCCGGCGTGCTCGCCGGACTGCTGGCGATGGTCACCGGCGCGGCGGTATCGCAGACCGGCGCCAAGATCATCCTCTCATTCTTCCTGCTGGTGTGCGTCTTTGCCGCCCTGCATCAGACGCCGTGGGGTCTGCTCCGCCAGCTGATTGAGCTGATTCAGGAGGAAGACGATCTGGAATACCTCGAAGAGGACGACATGACCGTCACGCCGGGCAGACGGAAGAAAAAAGCGCCCAAGCCGGAGCCGGTCCTGCAGACGACAAGCGAACTGTCGCTCGAAAACGCCTCGCTGTGGGATATCCATAAGGCGAAGAAAAAACAGAAGCGCGCGGCCAAGGCGATGGAAAAGGCACAGCGCGCCAAAGCGGAGGCGGAGGAGGCCGAGCGTCTGCTGGGCGGAAACGTATCGGTTTCCAAGGAGCCGGAGGAGTTCCCCGGTGACGAGAAGAAGCGGGAGAACTCCCGCCGTGCGATTGAGCGTCAGCAGCGGCTGAACGAGGTCATGCCGCAGGGGACGCCGAAATCCAAGCCCGCCTCCCGATTCCCGGACATCGACCGGCTGATGGACTGGGGCAAGACACCCAAGGAAGATCCTGCGCCGGAGACCGCCACCGAGCCGATTTCCCGCAGCGCACCGGCGCCGGAGGACGATCCGGCGATTGAGGCGGAGCTGCGGCAGGAGAAAAAGGCGAGCAAGGCGGCGCTCGCCGCGGCAAAAAAACAGGTCGAAGCGGAGATCGCCGGTGCGATAGAGAACAGTGACATTCCGCCGTACCTGCCGCCGTCACTCGATCTGCTCAACCGCTCCAAGCGGTCGGTGCGCGACTCGCAGGCAGAGCTGGAGGAACGCGCCGCACAGCTGCTGGACACACTCGACTCGTTCGGCATCGAGGCGCATCTGATCGACAAGCCGATTGTCGGACCGACCATCACGCGGTTTGAGCTGCAGATGGAGCGCGGCATCAAGATCTCGCGCATCACCTCGCTGACCAACGATATCGGCCTTGCGCTCGGCTCGCAGAATCTGCGCATCGTCATGGTGCCGGAAAAGAATGCCATCGGCATTGAGGTCGCAAACCACCACCCGACCATGGTCACGATCCGCGATGTGCTGTCCTCTGCGGAGTTCACCCAGTCGCGCGCGGAGCTGCCGGTCGCACTGGGCAAGGATATCACAGGCAAGCCGCAGGTCATCGATCTGGCGAAGATGCCGCATCTGATGATTGCCGGCACCACCGGTTCGGGCAAATCCGTGTGCATCAATTCCATCCTGATCTCCCTGCTCTATCAGTTCTCAAGCGAGGATCTCCGCCTGATTATGATCGACCCGAAGATCGTCGAGCTGAGCAACTACAATGGCATTCCGCAGCTGCTCATTCCGGTCGTCACTGATCCGAAGAAGGCGTCGGGCGCCCTCAACTGGGCGGTCACCGAGATGGACCGCCGCTATGCGCTGTTCGCCTCCGAGGGCGTGCGCAAGATGGAGGATTACAATCAGCTCATGCGCCAGCGCGAGGCGGAGGAGGCGCAGCAGGAGGCTGTGCCGTCCGAGGAGGATCTCCCGCCGTTTGATATCGACGAGGTGGAGGCGCCGAAGGAGAAAAAGCCGACCAAGGTACTGCCGAAAATTGTCATCATTATCGACGAGCTGGCCGATCTGATGATGGTCTCGGCCAAGGAGGTCGAGGGTTCCATCTGCCGTCTGGCGCAGAAGGCGCGCGCGGCCGGCATGTATCTGGTGGTTGCGACTCAGCGCCCGTCCGCCGACGTCATCACCGGTCTGATGAAGTCCAACATCCCGTCGCGCATCGCGTTTGCGGTCGCATCCGGCGTGGAATCGCGCATCATCATGGATACGACGGGCGCGGAAAAGCTGCTCGGCGGCGGCGACATGCTGTATCATCCGCTGGGAGCCTCTAAGCCCAAGCGCATTCAGGGCGCGTTTATCAGCACGGAGGAGATCGAACGGGTCATCGCACATGTCAAAACAACGGGCGCCGTGGAATATTCCGAGGATGCCCAGACACATATTGAACAGGCGGCCGGAGACAGCTCCGCCGGATACGACGCAGCAGAGGACGAGGATCCGCTCCTGCAGGATGCCATCAGCATCGTGGTCAGCAGCGGGCAGGCGTCCACATCCATGCTGCAGCGGCGCCTCAAACTGGGCTATGCGCGTGCCGCGCGTGTGATGGACCAGATGGAGGAGCGCGGCATCATCGGTCCGTCGGAGGGATCCAAACCGCGCCGTGTACTCATCACCAAGGATGACTGGATGGAAATTCAGCTCCGCCGAGAGATTTAATGGAGGTAATTTTATTATGGCATTTCGTGAAATCAAGCCGGAACAGCTTCCGGGCAACGTCGTGGATGAAATCTGCAACAAGTGGATGCTGCTGGCAGCCGGCACGCCGGATGACTTCAACTTCATGACGGTCAACTGGGGTATGATGGGCGAGCTGTGGTTCCAGCCGGCCGTCACGGTCTATGTCCGTGATTCGCGCCACACGCTGGGTTACATGGAGAACAACGACACGTTCACGCTGATCAGCCTCAAGGAAGGTCATCAGCAGGCGCTGTCGATTGCGGGAAGCAAGTCCGGCCGAGACATCGACAAGGTCAAGGAGACCGGCCTGACGCCGGTATCGCTGGACGGCGCACCGTCCTTCGAGGAGGCGGCATACACCATCGTCTGCAAAAAGATGTATCAGGCTCCGCTGGATGTCTCCAAGATTGTCGATGAGGAGGCGGTAACGCGCGCCTATCCCGATCCGGTGGATGCGCACCAGATGTTCATCGGCAAGATCATCAAAGCATATATCAACGAATAAAAGACAAAAAAACGGTGGCTGCAGCAGCAGCCGCCGTTTATGATTATTTGGGTGAAACAGCAGCGCGTTGGATTCTCCATGGCCTGCATTGTTTCGTTATCAAACAATAACGGAGCTCACGGATCGGAGAACAAAAGAATTCCCCACAGTATCGGAGAGATACTGCGGGGAATTACCAAAAGGGGCTGCGAATTACGAATCTTCATTCTGCGTGGACAGCTCGGATTGATGCATCCGGTGCTCTTTCTGCCAGTCCCGCGGCGACATGCCGTAGGTTTTGCGGAAGGCACGCGAGAAATGCAGCTGATTCTGATAGCCGACCGAAAGGGCAATGGTGCCGATCGGTGCGGTGGTCTCGCGCAGATAACGGCAGGCGACCTCCATCCGGTACTCGATGAGGTATTCCTGCGTACTCTTTCCGGTCTCATCGCGGAACAGCTTGCCAAGGTAGCTCCGGTTGAGACCGCAGTGGTCGGCGATATCCTCCACCGTGATATCCTGCATGTAGCAGCGGTGAATCAGATCAATCGCCTGAGCGACATAGTATTTTCTTTGATTTCCAATGCGCTGCGGTTTCACCTGTGCAGTTTCTGAGGAGAGCGCGCCGAGAATCAGCCAGCAGATGCCGAGCTGGTGTTCGGAGTTTTCCTCCTTTGCTGTCGACAGTTCCGAGAAATATGCAGCGGTTTTTCCGGTCCCGCCCGGAACGGTCAGCGGAAGAATGGGCTCGTTCGGCGTCAGATTCAGCCGAAGCAGTTCCGGAAGGAGAACTTCGCCGTCCATTTCTACCCAGTGTATTCCCAACGGAGCATCGCCGCCCGGAATAATCTGGCGGATTTGATTGGGGAATACCACAAAAACTGAACCGGGAGCAACGGGATACATCGTGTTGCCGATGCGGACAGTGCCGCTTCCGCTGAACACGTAATGGATGGTATAATGCGCACTCAGAATCGGACGATCTGAGAGCTTTGTGGAATAGTGATCCGAGCCGAACTGAAACAGTTTTAGATCAGTCAGCGCGGAGGAATCACAAAGATGCATATGCTTACGTGCCATGAGAACAGCCTCCTGCTGCTTAAATATTGAAACAATGGTGAGACAAAGGGAAAGAAAAAACGTGAGATTATAGACATCTCAAAAGAGAATGAATTTAACCCACTAATTTCTAATATAATTATAGTACATTTAAGGGGGAAAATGCAACGAAATTTACATTTCGGTAGCAAAATGATATATTCGCAAGTCAAAATATGCCAAAAAACAAAACTTTTTGCACGATTTGGAAATGTCTTGTCCAGTACCTTCAGGCGCCGTAAAAAAAGCAAAAAAACTAAAAAAATTTTAATTGGAGCAGGGAGATTGCGGTAAAAAGGCAGTTTTTGTGTAATATGAATCATTTGAAACACTTGACGTGGAACGGAACGTTTTTCGGATGGCAGAATGTCGATGGGTATCAGAGAATGCAGAATTATCCGAAGATATTGCAAAACAGAACCGATAGGATAAAAACGCACAAATCCGTTGTAATAGCAGACAGAAATGAGGTAGAAAATGCTGGAAGGGTTGAAATGTGGACAGGGGAGGTCTGGAAGATCAGCGGACGAGAAAAATGGTTGCCCAAAGAGGAATTTGATTGAATTGCGCGGAATAGTGTGATACACTGTTACAGTACGGGCGGTATTGGAACGCGGCGGCTGACCGAAAGGCGACTGACCGGCACCAAACGGCACCGGATTGTTTTTACTCTGGAGCGAAACGCTCCGCTTTTCCAAACTTTTTTACGGCTCAGCCCGTATCCGAAGCATCGGAATGGGACTGCGCGGCAGGGATCACCGACCGGCGGACGATTTTGTATTGACAGTACCGGCATACAGAGCGGACAACCTGTGGAGGTGGTTTTGATGAAAATTGGATTGATCGGCGCGGGCAAGGTCGGCACCTCTCTCGGCAAACTGTTTTCCGAGTGCGGGGCGCATATCACCGGCTATTACAGCCGCAGCTTTGACCACGCCAGGCAGGCAGCTGAGTTTACCTCATCCGTACCCTATCAAACGTTAGAAGCGCTGGTACAGGAGAGTGACACCCTGTTCGTCACCACGCCGGACGGCGTGCTGCAGACGATGATCGGGGAAATTGCGGCGCTGCCCGTAAAAGAGAAACGCATCTGCCACTGCAGCGGCGCGCTTGCGAGCGACGTGTTCGCACCGGCGGCGCAGCGGGGCGCACGGGTTTGCTCGGTGCATCCGCTTGTGGCAGTCAGTGACCGCTTTGAATCCTGGAAGACGCTCCGGGGAGCATTTTTCACGCTGGAGGGCGACGATGAGACTGCCCAGGCGATGGAACAGCTGCTTCACCGGTGCGGCGCACAGACCGCAGTGATTTCCGCTGCGGACAAACCCCGCTATCATCTGGCCGCGTGCGTGGTCAGCAATCTGGCGGTCGGTCTGTCCGAATGGGGAATGCAGCTGCTGGAGCAGTGCGGATTCACGCGCGAGCAGGCACAGACAGCGCTCACCCCGCTGATCCGAGGCAATGCCGAGAGCATCTGCCGGAAGGGATCGACGGAGGCGCTGACAGGACCGGCAGAGCGCGGCGATCTGGGAACCATCCGGAGCCACATGGCATGTCTGGATTCCAGGGATCAGGCGCTGTATGCGGGACTGACGGAAAAGCTGTGTGAAATCGCACACAAAAAACATCCTGACCGAGACGACACTGCCCTCATGACTTATCTGGAGGGAAAACAATGAAAAACACAGTATTGACGTTTCAGCAGGCAAAAAAAGATCACGTAAAGCAGACCATGCTCACAGCATACGACTATTCGACCGCCAAGCTCATCGACGAGTCCGGCGTAAACTCGATTCTGGTCGGAGATTCGCTGGGCATGGTCATGTTAGGTTACGAGGATACGCTCTCCGTCACGATGGAGGACATGATCCATCACACGGCGGCGGTATCCCGCGGCGCGAAGAACGCAATGGTTGTTGCGGACATGCCGTTCATGTCCTACGAGTGCTCGGTCGAGGAGGCTGTACACAACGCTGGACGTCTGATGAAGGAAGGACGCGCAAATGCAGTCAAGCTCGAGGGCGGTGTGACGGTTGCGCCGCAGATCCGCGCGATTGTGAACGCCGGCATTCCGGTCTGCGCGCACATCGGCATGACTCCGCAGTCCACCAACGCATTCGGCGGATTCAAGGTACAGGGCAAGAGCGCCGCTGCGGCACAGAAGATTCTGGATGACGCCCGCGCGGTGCAGGAGGCAGGCGCATTCGCGGTTGTCCTCGAGTGCGTGCCGCATGCGCTGGCAAAGCGCATCACCGAGGAGCTGGACATCACGACGATCGGCATCGGCGCCGGTCCGGACTGCGACGGTCAGGTTCTGGTTTATCAGGACATGATCGCGATGTTCTCCGGCTTTACGCCGAAGTTCACCAAGACCTTTGCCAACGTCGGCGAGGTCATGAAGGAGGGCTTCCGCGCCTACATCGAAGAGGTTCAGAACGGCACGTTCCCGGAGGTTCCGACGCATACGTTTAAGATGGATGAGTCCATTCTGGACGAACTGAAGTAATTCCAATACAGTTTATCCACAAAACCAAAGAATAAACGCCTTAGGGAGGCAGGAAAACAACATGGTTAAAGTAGTTGAAACAGTGGCAGAAGTGCGCGAGCAGGTTGCCGCGTGGCGCAGAGAGGGTCTGACGGTCGGTCTGGTGCCGACGATGGGCTATCTCCACGACGGGCACAAGAGCCTGATCGCCCGTTCGGTCAAGGAAAACGACCGCACCGTCGTTTCGGACTTTGTCAATCCGATTCAGTTCGGACCGAACGAGGATCTGGACAGCTATCCGCGCGATCTGGATCACGACATCGCAGTGGTCGAGCAGGGCGGCGGCGATCTGATTTTCCATCCGTCCGTTGAGGAGATGTACGGCAAGGACTTTGATTTCTATACCTATGTCAAGGTCGAGGAGCTGAGCTCCGGCCTGTGCGGCGCATCCCGTCCGATCCATTTCCGCGGCGTGTGCACGGTAGTCAGCAAGCTGTTTCACATCGTCTGTCCGGACCGTGCGTATTTCGGACAGAAGGATGCCCAGCAGCTTTCGATCATCCGCCGCATGGTGCGCGATCTGAATTTCCCGCTGGAAATCTGCGGCTGCCCGATCATCCGCGAGGAGGACGGACTGGCAAAGAGTTCGCGCAACACCTATCTGAACGCCGAGGAGCGTCAGGCGGCGCTCTGCCTGTCCCGTGCGCTGAATAAGGGCAAGGCTGCGATTGAGGCGGGAGAGACCGACGCGGCAAAGGTCCGCGCGATCATCACCGAGGAAATCGAGCGCGAGCCGCTGTCCAAGATTGATTATGTCGAGATCGTCGACTGGAACAACCTCAAGCCGGTTGATTCCACGGAGGGCAGCATTCTGACTGCCATCGCCGTTTATATCGGCACGACCCGCCTGATTGACAACTTTATTATCGAGCGCTAATTAGGGAGGACACGGAATTTATGACCATTCAGATGCTGAAAAGCAAGATTCACCGTGCGGTGGTCAAGCAGGCAGAACTGAATTATGTGGGATCGATCACGGTCGACCCGGTACTTTTGAATACAGCAGGTATTATGGAGTACGAAAAAGTACAGATCGTAGACATCAACAACGGCAATCGGTTTGAGACCTACACGATTGCATCCGAGACGCCGGGAGACGGCATGATCTGTCTGAACGGCGCCGCGGCGCGCTGTGTCTCCACCGGAGACCGCGTCATTCTGATGGCGTACGCAGATGTCACACCCGAGGAGGCAAAGACGCACAAGCCCAAGGTTGTCTTTGTCGACGACAACAATCAGGTTTCCCGTGTGACGCATTATGAAAAGTGCGGCGCGCTGTACGAAGAGGAAAAATGACATCTGCTTGTCTCCAAATTGTTCCTTGTCAGGAAAACGAATATCGTGTATCATGAAGATACCAAAATTCGAAGGGGGAAAATAACATGAAAAAACGAATTTTAGCATGTTTCATGGTATTGTGCATGGCACTCAGTGCCGTGCCGGCATTTGCCGTACCGGACGGTGCCGCAGTCGCCGCGCCGTCTCTCGCGGGTGACACTGCGGTGTACGCCGGAAAGAGCGCAACCATGAGAGCGACAGTCACCGGACTCAGCGGCATTGCCGAGGGGGCGACGGCAGTCTGGATGATAGACGGAAAGACCGTGCAGACCAAGCCGAATCTGACCGTCAAGAACGGTGATGTGCTGACGCTGAACTACACGCTGCCCGAATCCACCAAGACCAAACACCACAAGATTTCGCTCACGCTGACCCATCAGGGCCGGACCATCGCGTATGCGGAGACGACGGTGCTCATGAAGTTCGGCTTTGCCGGCGCATCCATGACGCTGTCCAAGAGTGAGCATGTGACGTCGGGCAATACCCGCCGCGTCAAGGTAACGGTCAAGGGACTGCAGGAAAACCTGACGGTATCCTACCGCTGGTATGTCGACGGCAAGGCGGTCAGCAAGCCGCGCGGCACCAGAACGCTGAAGAAGGGAACCAATACTTTCACCTACTCGTACAAGGCCAAGGCGACCGGACGGCATACGATCAAGCTCGTGCTCAAGAGCGAGGACGGTGCGGTGTCCATGTCCTCGCCGGTCAAGACGCTGACGGTTCATCAGAAGTATGCCAAGACGCTTGCGAGCTACACGACGCAGTTTGCGGCATCCAACAGAAACCGCAGCACGAACCTGCGCATCGCCATTCAGGCGATCAACGGCACGGTTGTCAAGCCGGGCAAGACGTTCTCGTTCAATCAGGCGACCGGAAGACGTACGGCGTCCAAGGGATACAAGAACGCGGTCATCTATGTCGGTGGACAGAGCGTACCCGGTCTTGCCGGCGGCGTCTGTCAGGTATCGTCCACGGCGTTCAACGCGGCGCTGCTGTCCAACATGACCATCGTCTCGCGCTACAATCACTCCGCACCGGTCACCTATGTTCCGAAGGGACGAGACGCCGCTGTGGCATATGATGCCGGCAAGGACTTAAAGTTCCGCAACAATCTGAGCGTTCCGGTCAAGGTCGTCGCGACGTATAATCCGAGCGGCTCGATCACCGTCAAGATCAAGGCGGATTACGGCACACAGATCAAAAAGCCGACGCTGAAGGTCTCCTACGGAAGCGGTTCCTCCCGGTATATCCTGCGCCGTTATGTAGGCGGCAAGGTCAACTATACCGCATACAGCAGAAACTGATTCCGACCACAATGCAACAATTGCCCCGCACGGCATGGCTTGTGCGGGGCTTTGTATCAAATGCTATCAGAAAGTTCGGAAGAGCCCTTGTTGAAACAAAAGAAGCCATGGTATAATAAGGCGAATAAATTGAAATAGACAACGCGAAAGGAGATGTGTTATTTCATGAAGAAGAGACTCACAGCGTTTGCTTTGATGCTGTGCATGGCATTCACATCCGTACCGGCGTTTGCGCTGGAAGGTGAGGCAGGTACGGGAGTACCGGGAACGGAAGTTCCGGGAACAGAGGTGCCGGGAACAGAGATTCCGGAAGTTCCGGAGGTGGTTTCTGCATCCATCAGCCTGCAGGGAGATACACAGGTTTATGTCGGCCAGTCGATGGAGGTCAAGGCGACCATCGCAGGTCTGACCGCACCGGTCTCCGGTGTGTCGGCAGTCTGGACGGTCAACGGACAGACGGTCAAGACCGAGACGATCCCGACGATGCAGAACGGCACGAAGCTGTCGCTGGCATATACCGTGCCGGAGACCACGACGACGGCCTCCAACACGGTCGCATTGGCACTCACGCTCGGACCGGATCAGATCGGCTATGCAACCACGCAGGTGACCAATCAATTCGGCTTTGCCGGTGCAGTGCTGAAGCCGGGCAAACAGAGCTATGCGACGGTCGGCAGAACCAAACGGGTTACGATGAAGCTGACCGGACTCAAGGCGAGCTTCAAGGGTACCTATCAGTGGTACATCGACGGCAAGGCAAAGACCAAGCATACGGTGACGATCTCCAATAACAAGACGTTTGAGCTCAAGTACAAGCCGACCAAGAGCGGCACGGACAAGATTCAGCTGGTTCTCCGGAGCGCAGACGGCAAGATTTCCATGAAATCCCCGGTCAAGACGCTCAAGATTTACAGCCAGTATGCCAAGACCCTGTCCTCGTACACGACGTATTTCACGACCTCGAACTATAACCGCTGTGTCAACATGCGCAATGTTGTCCGGGCGATTAACGGCAAAGTCATTCAGCCGGGCAAGACGTTCTCGCTGAACAAGGCAACCGGCAAGCGCAACGGCGCCCGCGGCTACCGCAAGTCGATTGTATTCGCCGGAAGCAGACAGGTCTATGGCTACGGCGGCGGCACCTGTCAGGTCGTCTCCACGCTGTTCAACACAGCGTTGCTGGCAAATATGACGATCACCGAGCGCCACAACCACTCGCAGTCGGTTTCCTATATTGCGAAGGGACGCGATGCGGCGGTCGGCAGCTGGAAGGACTTCCGCTTTAAGAACAATCTGAGCGTTCCGGTCAAGATTGTTGCCACCTACAATTCCCGCGGCTCGATCACGATCAAGCTCAAGGCGGATTACGGCACACAGACCAAGCCGGTCAAGCTGAAGGTCACCCGCAGCAATGGCTACTATGTCCTGCGCCGTTATGCAGGCGGAAAGCTGAACTACACCACCCGAAGCAGACATTAAAGGAACAGACAAACCCCGTGTGATTCTCACACGGGGTTTTTTTGAGGAAAACACAGAAACAGAACGGTTCAGAACAGAATGGATGGATCCGACGGACTGAAATGCAGCAGGGAGAGAACTTAAAGCTGATTCAAATGAAATAGAAGAATAAAAGAAAATGAACTGGAAATCCAAAATACACCATGTTATAATAAGATGAAAAAACCGGAAATGGAGAAAAGATTGGATATGAAAAGGATCACAGTGTGTTTGACAGTACTGTGCATGGTTGTGTTGTCGGTCTGGTTCTGCCCGGCGAATGCTGAGGCGGCAGAGACAGCGGTGCTGGCGGTGAAGCCGAAACTCGCTATGGTGGGAGATGCAAAGGCCTACGTAGGGAAGAAGATGGAATATAAGGCGACGGTTTCCGGACTCAGCCGCCCGATAACCGGTGTGACGGCGACATGGACGGTAAACGGCCGGAAAGTGAATACAAAGCGCGCACAGACTATACGGAACGGAACAAAATTGACGCTGTCCTATACGCTTCCAAAAACAACCAAGACGACGTCCAATAAGGTCGTTCTTACGTTGAAACGAAACAATATGGTACTTGCTTCCAAAAGTATCAAGACAGCGACCCGATTTGGATTTTATGGAGCCAAACTCACTCTGTCCAAAACATCGTATGCGACAGTCGGGAAGGACAAAACAGTTTCTATGAAGCTGACCGGACTCAAGAGCAGCTTCATAGGAACCTATCAATGGTATATCAACGGACAGGCACAGCCGATCCAGTCTACGACTTTTTCCAAGAATCAGACCATCAAACTCAAATATCAGCCGGCGCAGAGCGGTACGGACAAAATTCAGCTGATACTGAAGAGTGCAGACGGAAAGGTCTCAATGAAATCTCCAGTCAAAACACTGAAGATATATAGTCAATACGCCAAGACTCTGTCTTCACACAAGACATATTTCACGACGACGGATTACAACCGCTGTGTGAATCTACAGAATGTGGTTAAAGCGATCAACGGAAAGATTCTTCAGCCGGGCGAGGAATTTTCACTGAATCAAACGACGGGACCGCGCAATGCGGCAAATGGATATCTGGAATCAAGGACGTATACAAACGGCGTTGAAACGGTGGGATACGGCGGAGGCTCCTGCCAGGTGGTATCCACGCTGTTCAATGCGGCACTTTTGGCGAATATGACAATCACCGAACGTCATAACCACTCCGCTCCCGTGATCTATGTCCCGAGAGGCCGCGATGCCGCGGTGAACAGTCGGACAATGGATTTTCGTTTTCAGAACAATCTGAGTGTGCCGGTCAAGATCACTGCGGTCTATGACGCGACAGGCTCGATTACAGTCAAGCTCAAGGCGGATTACGGAACCGAAATTCAAAAACCGGTCATTGAGGTGACCGAAACCACCGGAGAGTATCGCTATATTCTGCATCGTTATGTGAACGGAAAAGTGAACTATACCACCTACAGTAACAATTAAAAAGCAGTATAGAAAACCCCGTGTGATTCTCACACGGGGTTTTCTTGTGTCATCTTGTTTTGATTTTCCGCACCGGTGTCCAGCTGGAATAGTAGGTTTTGGATTTTCCGGTTTCGGTCACCGTTTTGTAGGTACGGATGCGCACATAGTAAGTCCGTTTGCGCGAGAGTCCCGTGACAGTGGCGGAGGTGGTTGTCGTCTTGGTATATTTCTTGGCCTTTGCGCCGGAGAAGTTTTTGTTGGTCGAATAGGAAATCTGATAACCGGAGACCTGCGTCTGACGGCGGAGCCATCGGGCGGTAAAGCCGCGGGAGCGGGCACTCAAACCGCGCCACTCGGTGGAACGCGGTGCGACTGTGAAGGAAGTGGAGAGTGCGCCGGAATAGGACGAGCCGCGGAATTTGACCGAGACCGCATGCGTTCCGACTATGTACCCGTATTTGGGATAGCTGACCGTGTAGTTCGATGCGGGGATGCGTGCGCCGGTGCGGTCGGCCACCGTCACAGCGGGCTTTTTCGCCCTGTCGTTGTAGGAATACGCGGTGCGGGACAGCTTGACGGTTTTAGGGGAGGGAATGGTCTGTATATTCTCACTGCCGCAGTTGCACTGTTCGACGATCATTCCGTCCTGTTCCGGTGTCGCTTTTGTGGTGCTGTCCCGGGTGAAGGTGTGACCGGTTTTGGGAATCGGAACGGATTTGACCATGGGATTGGTCAGCGTGCCGCCGTCCAATTGAAAGGAGGCGGTGTATATCTCCGCGCCGTCCGACGTGCAGGTCGGCGCGATGCGTTTGACGGTGACAGTACAGTCTCTGGTCTGCGGATACGCCGTACAGCCGGCGTTCAGACAGGTCAGGGTGACCGTACAGGTATACGGCGCGCGGTCGGACCAACGATAGGACGGCTCGTCGAACAGATGGGTATGAGCCGCCTGCGCACAGAGCGGGAGTGCCGCAGTGAGGGTGAGACCCAGCAGAAGGGCGCGTGCGGTGCGCATGAAAAAACCGCCTCCTCTCTCAAAACAGACGCTGTGTGACAAATTCTGACACTCTTTGACAGTATCATAACACAGCAGACACGATGAGTACAAGAAGCGGTTGGAAAATCAGAAGAACAGATCGAAGCACAGACGCGCGGCAAACAGGACCAAAACGACGAGAATGATCGGTTTGACAAACGCGGCACCCTTCGCCGTAAAAAGGCGGGTGCCGATGTAGCTTCCGGCGACGTTGAACAGACCGGCGGCAAGACCGAGCGGAAGAAGCACGACGCCGCCGTGCAGAAAGACAACGAGAGAGGTGATATTGGTCGTCAGATTGATGACCTTGGTGGTTCCGGCACACTCGTTCAGCGCGACATGCGCGAGGCCGGAGAGCAGGAGCATCAGGAATGTGCCGGTTCCGGGACCGTAGAATCCGTCGTAGACACCGGCGGCGAGGGCGATGAACAGACAGAGTACAAGCGTCCTGCGGGTGGAAAACGGCGTTTTCTGGTGCGCCAGACTGCTGTCGCGCAGGACATAGACGGCGAGGAACGGGAGCAGGACGAGCATCAGGTATTTGATGAAGGTCGAGTCGGCGATAAGACTCAGGTTAGCGCCGAACGACGAGCCGACGACAGCAAGCACCGCGCACGGCGCCGCGATGCGCCAGCGGATGAACCCGTTTTTCCAGTAGCGGTAGGTAGCGAGCGACGTGCCCATCGCGGAGCTGAGCTTGTTGGTGCCGATGACCGTGTGAACCGGCAGTCCGGCGAACAGATAGGCGGGGATGGAGATCAGTCCGCCGCCGCCTGCGACGGCATCCACCAGACCGGCGAAAAAGACCAGCGGACAGACGATTAAAAAGTGTATCGGGGTGAGATCCATGAAGATCCTCCTTTTTTCAGCATCTGTCCTCCAATATAGCACAAAAAGACCTGTCCGTAAACCGGTTACGGACAGGTCTGGTGTCGGATTGGGTTTATCCTTCGAACTTTTTGCCGCCGATATAGACCGCCTCGAGATTCAGATCCTTGTCGAGAATCAGGAAATCCGCGAGCTTGCCCGGTTCGAGCGAGCCGATGGTATCGTCTTTGCGGATTGCGCGTGCCGGCGTCAGCGTTGCGGCGGTGACTGCTTTCTCCAGCGGAATGCCAAAGGAGACGACATTCTGTACTGCCTTGAGCACGCTGATGGAGGAACCCGCGAGGGTGACCTCGTCCATGAGCGTTGCCTTGCCGTTCTTCATGACAATCGGCTGACCGCCCAGTGTGTACTGACCGTCCGGCATACCGGCACAGCGCAGAGAATCGCTGATGAGCGTGAGCTTGTCGCCGTACAGCTGGAACATCATGCGGATGACCGACGGGTGGATATGCAGGCCGTCGCAGATCAGCTCGACAGTCGCGCCGGCGTCGTATGCCGCACCGATGACTGCCGGTTTGCGGTGGTGCAGCGGATTCATGCCGTTGAACAGATGGGTCGCGTGGGAAGCGCCGGTGTTGTAGGCTTCCATCGCGGTGTCGTAGTCGGCGATTGTGTGGCCAAGCGAGACCGTACAGGTCTTGGAGACCTCGCGGATGAAGTCCATCGCGCCCGATTCCTCACAGGCGACGGTCACGAGACAGATCTGTCCGCCGGACTCCTCGTTGAGACGCTGGAACATCTCAATGTCCGGTGCGTGCAGGTTTTCCGCCGCCTGAGCACCGCGCTTGTCATAGCACAGGAACGGACCTTCGAGATGGATGCCGGCGCAGCGTGCGCCCTTGCTCTGGAAATCGCGGATTGCATGCATCGCCGGAGTCAGGGTTTCTTCCTTGAGCGTCATTGTGGTCGGACACCAGGAGGTGACGCCGTTGCGGGCGTAGTAGGCGGACATGATCTCGAGCCCCTCGATACTGCCGTCGCTGGCATCCTCCTGCATCGCGCCGTGGGTGTGGATGTCGATCAGACCCGGGATGACATACTTGTTGGTCGCGTTGATGTCCGCGGGCTTGTCAATCTGACCGATTGTGCGGATGGTTTCGTCAAATTCCATATCGCCGACAATAAAGGTACCGTCCGGCTGAAAAATCATACCATTTTTGAGAATCATGCGGTTACCTCCGGAAGACTTGCCGCGGCCATGGACTGACCGACACGGCGGAATTTCTCATCCGGGAGCAGCAGCTCGAGCTGCGCGTACTCCGGATACTCGGTTTCAAGGACGCGGCGGGCGCTGTCCAGAACAATTTCGCCGCCCTCGCCCGACATGACACGTCCGAGCAGCAGCACGCTCGTGCAGCCGTACAGATCGCAGTACAGTGCGAGCGTGTGACCCAGATAGACGCCGATCGAGTCGTAGATATCCTTGACGGCGGGATCGCCCGCCTCCATGTGCTTCTGGATCTCCACCAGCTTCTCCGCAAGCGTCAGCTCGTCCGAAAGCTGAATGCCTGCCGCCGGCGCGAGCTTGAGCACGCCGTCCTGCGACAGATACTTGACGCCGCAGCCGATGTCGCCCGACCACTCGTCCGCCATCGCCTTCGGATTGGCGTCGATGGTCATGAACGCCAGCTCGTTGAACCAACCGGTGATGTTGCCGGATGCGTCGACAAAGCCGACAGCCTCACTGGTACCCATCGAGATGCCGAGAATGTTGTTGCGGTCAAAGCTCATCGCGCCGGCGAGTGCGGTGACGTCGCCGTCGTTGCACACCGCCATCGGTACATCGCCGAAGCAGTCGTGAACCGTGCGGAGATAGATGTTCTTGATGGTCTTTTCGAACAGCTCCGGGTCAGCCTCCTTGACCTTGTTGTAGACATGGGAGACCATGGACTTGTTGTCCACGATGACGCCGGAAGCCGAGATACCCACACCGTCCACCGACGGCATATGCGCCGCCGCCTTTTTGAGCGAGTCACAGATGAAGTCGTAGTGGTACTGCGGGTCAGCGTTCAGCTTGGGAAGCCAGATGGTCTCGGTGCTGAATACCGTCTCGCCGTCGATGACAGCGGAGACCTTGAGGTCGCTGCCGCCGACGTCAAAGCCGATGCGGTTGCCGTTTACGTGCTTGCCGATGGATTCCGAGCGGGTGTTCTCCTCCGGCACCTTGTCGCAGTAAATGACCTCGAACGGACGCTCGAATACGCTCTCCATGAAGTCGCGGTCGAAGTCGCGCGCGCCGCCGACGGAATATGCGTCGCGGATGTCCTCATAGATTGCCTTGTCGCCGCTGATGTAGAAGCGGAAACCGCCCTTCATCCAGAGCGCGGTCTTGACCAGACGATGGATGTAGTAGCGGTCAGCCTCCGCCATCTCCGGTGTGCCGTGGATGAAGGTGTGATAGGTCGCAATCTGACCGCCGGAGCGCTCGACCGCGACATCAAACGGCTGCTTCGCGTCCTTGAGAAAGGCGCGGTTGAACTGCAGCAGCGGGATAAATTCCGGGTCCAGTTTCGGTACGTTCTGAACCGGGATAGTAATGCCGTATAAATTCATATTGTTGGTTCCTCCAGTTACAAAAATGGGGGTGAGCGCCACATAGTTTTACTACTATGTGACGCTCGCTGATTTGTATTAGTATACCATAAAGTACAGCACTTGTCACCCTGAAGGAGAGGATACAGGGGCATCGAAAGATGTAAAAAGTTTGTGACGAAGTATAGATTACGCGGTAGAGGGAGGACTTTTCAGACAGGAGGTGTGCTGAGAAGAAATGGGATATGATTGTTGCGTATTACACAAAAAAACTGATATACTGTAAATAATATTTTCCGGAGAGGAGAGTAAATATGAGACATAGAAGTTGGAAAAAAGCGGTCATAACTGCCATATTTGCGGCATTTGCTCTGTCGGCATCGGCACTTGCGCTGAACCAGCCGTACTGGGACAATGTCAAGACACAGGAGGACATCGAGTCCATTTATCAGTTCAATCTGGAGGGCAAGCAGTACGCCCTGCCGTGCGAGATTGCGGATCTCCGCAAGGACGGCTGGGAATTTGCACAGACGGCGGACATGACGGCGAAGATTCCGGGCGAGAGTATTCAGGGCGCGTACTTCATCAAGGACGGCAACAAGGAAAAGGCGATCATCCTGAATCTGCTCAATGCGGGCGGAGACGCCAAGGAGGCTCAGGCGTGCCGCGTCACCGGCATTGACATCCGTGCGAGCAGCGCCGCGGCGGTGGATTTCTCGACCATCGACGGCATTTCGCTCCAGTCAAGCAGGGCGGATGTCGAGAAGGTCTACGGCGCGAGCGACAATCTGATGTACGATTTCTCCAAGCAGATCACCGAGCAGGGTATGTCGATTCCGTCTTTCTTCAGCGAAGCGGCAAATTCGGACGAGTTGTATGTTTCACTGGGCAGCGGCGATGCAATCTCTGTGATTGAGATGAACTACTACAAGGTGTTCGACACCGACGAGACGCCGGTTTCGACCGAACGTCCGGCATACCTTGATACTTATACCGCACCGGCATCGGTGGACGCCGACTGGACCAAGGGACAGTTCCAGCTGGACGGCAAAACCTATCAGCTTCCGGCGCCGGTCTCCGAGTTTTTGGACGACGGCTGGACGTTTGAAGAGGAGGGGAATCTCCCCGGTCTGCGCACCCAGCAGATTGAATATCTGACCAAGGGAGACCGCCGCATGATGGTCTATCTGGCAAATGCGGACGAGCACATGGTGGAGTTAAAAAACACCTATGTTCAGAAAGTCGATGTCAAGGCGGAAGGCGGCGCACAGCTGCTGCTTCCGGCGAACACCTCGCTGACCAGCAAGATCGCGGATCTGGAAAAGGCGTTCCCGAACTTTACCAAGATCACTACGGAGAAGAGCAGCTCTTCGGAATACGGCACATATGAGGAAAACGGACAGTCGTTCTACAAGTCCCATGCGGCTGACAACTCCTATGATGTCTACAAGCTGTCGGCGGAGAATGATGTTGAATATGAATACTCCTATCAGACGGACAAGGGCGACACCTGCTATGAGGTCGCAATTTCCTGCGGAGACTGGAATCCGTAATTTCAGACCAATATAACAAAAACTGCGTGATAACTGAGGTTATCACGCAGTTTCTTTTATTTTATAGAAGTAAAACGCAGGGAATCCGGTGTGATGGTGAGCACGACGGTGCCGTTGGATACCGTGGTGAACAGTGTCACATCGAACTGCTGCAGACGCTGCAGAACGACCGGTTCGGGAACGCCGTAGGTGTTGTCCTCACCGTATGAAATCACGGCGTATTTCGGCTGTGCGGCCTCCAGAAAATCCTCGCAGGTGGAGGATTTATCGCCGTGGTGAGCGACCTTGAGAACATCGCACGCGAGCGGCTCGCCGCGCTCGACCATGTCGCGTTCAGCGGGCTTGGTGGTGTCCGCGGTGAACAGGACACTGCGTCCGTAGGCATCCAGACGGAAGACCAGAGAGCTTGGATTGCAGTTTTTCGTTCCATAGATCTTGGCGGAGTTCGGTCCGGGGCCGAGATTGGTGAGTACCGCGCCGCCGTCCATCTCGATCGTGTCGCCGATGTCCGGGAACTCGGTGGGTGTGTCACTGGAGAGGACGGTGCGGAAAAACCGGCGGAAGGTCTTGGTCGGAACAACCGTGTCTGACATGTAAATCGTATCGACCGGAATGTTGTTCAGTACATTGATCAGTCCGCCGATGTGGTCGTGATGCGGATGGGTTGCAATCACTGCGGTCAGATGGTCGATACCCAGCGCACGGAGCTTACGGACCAGCTTTTTGCCGGAGCTGCGCGGTCCGCCGTCGATCAGGATGGTGTCCGAGCCGGAGACAATCAATTGGCTGTCGCCCTGACCGATATCCAGAAAATAAACGACGGTGCGCGGCGCTTCGGTCTCGGGCGATTCGGCAGGGGCGGAGTGTACGAGCAGGACGATACACACACTGATTGCGGCCAGCACCGCGGCTTCGGCGATACGGCGGAACAGCTTGGATCGTTTCATCGGATCACAGGCGCATCAGGCGTACGAGCTTGGACAGCGGCTCGGGCGTGAGCGAAAACGTCTCCTGCAGATGATTTCCCAGCGCTTCAAACGCCGGGACGCTGCCGCTCTTAAACTCCAGTTCCATCTCGCTGATGGGTGCGCGCCGGCCGCCGCGGATCAGCTCGCCGTGGTCAAACGACAGCTCGGCGGTACAGCCGTCTGCGGTGAGCAGGACGGCGTGCCGGGTGAAGGTCGTCCGTCCCAGCTCGACAAGTCCGGCATCCAGCAGAGCACAGCAGACATCCGCCGGTGCCTTGGTCTGCTGCGGGAGCAGATGCAGACCGCTCTGGATATCCGGCGCCTCGCATTCAAATTCCTCGCGGGCTTTGAGCGCGCCGCCGAATGCGGACGATGCCGAGAGCTTGAGACAGCAGACCGACTGCGTGCCCTCGGTGCGCAGCCGCAGACCGCCGTGCATCTGTTTGACCATCCCGTCAGGCGTGTCGTAGTAGCGGGCATCCATGCAGACTGTGCCGGGCTTCTCCGGCATATGATATGCGGCGAGAATGTCCATAAATGCGCCGATATCCGGCGTGCTCCATTTGAATTCCTGTTCCATTGTTTTGATGCTCCTTGGTTACCGGATCTGACCTTCTCCGTAAATAATATACTTGTTGGTGGTCAACTCGCGCAGTCCCATCGGTCCGCGCGCGTGCAGTTTCTGAGTGGAGATGCCGATTTCCGCGCCGAATCCGAACTCACCGCCGTCGGTGAAGCGGGTGCTGGCGTTGACATAGACCGCCGCGGCGTCCACAAGATCGAGGAACTTCTGCGCGGCGAAATAGTCATGGGTGACAATTGCCTCGGAATGTCCGGTATTGTAGCGGTTGATGTGCTCGATTGCCTCGTCCAGCGAATCCACAATCTTGACCGACATCTCGTAGTCGAGATACTCCTTACCGTAGTCTTCCTCGGTAGCAGGGAGAATATCCGGCAGGATGGCGCAGGTTCTCGGACAGCCGTGCAGGATGACATGGCTCTCGTTCAGTCTGCGCTGTGCAATCGGAAGGAATTTCTCCGCGACACTGCTGTGGACGAGCAGGCTCTCGGCGGCGTTGCACACCGAGACGCGCTGACACTTGGCGTTGTTGAGGATTTCGAGCGCCATATCCAGATCGGCGGAGGCGTCGACATAGATGTGGCAGTTACCGGTGCCGGTCTCGATGACCGGAACGGTGGCGCTGCTGACGACGGCGCGGATGAGTCCGGCACCGCCGCGCGGGATGAGCACATCGATCAGACCGTTTGCGCGCATCATCTCGTTCGCACCCTCGTGGGTGAGGTCGTCAATCAGATTGAGGCAGTCGGCGGGCAGTCCGCAGGACTCGACCGCACCGCGCATGATGTCCATCAGACAGCGGTTGGAGCGGTAGGCTTCCTTGCCGCCGCGCAGGACACAGGCGGAACCGGCCTTGAAGCAGAGGGCGGCGGCGTCCACCGTGACATTCGGACGGGACTCGTAAATGATGCCGATGACGCCCATCGGGACGCGCTTTTTGCCGATCTTAAGTCCGTTCGGCGTGAGCTTCATCTCGGAGACCTCACCGACCGGGTCGGGGAGGGCGGCGACAGCGCGGCAGCCGTCCGCAACGCCGTCGATGCGGCTGTCATCCAGTGTCAGACGGTCGATCAGACCTTCGTTCAGACCGTTTTCCCGGCCTGCGGCGATGTCCAGTGCGTTGGCCGCCTTGATATCCTCGCGGTGCGCCTCAAGGGCGTCGGCGATGGCGAGCAGGACGCGGTTTTTCTCGGTTGTGCGCAGGGCACCGATGGTGTGCTTGACTGCCGCGGCGCGGCGGCAGGTATCCAGTACAGCGGACATAGCTTACTCCTCCTTTTCCGGGGGCAGGAACAGGGTTCCCGCCAGTCTTCCCTCTGTGATGTCGTACAAGGTTTCCGGTTTGCTGCCGTTAATGACAAACATCGGAATGCCCTGCTCCATACACAGCTGGGCTGCGTGCAGTTTGGTCGCCATGCCGCCCGTGCCGTTTTCGGTTCCGGCGCCGCCGGCGACGGCGGACAGCTCATCGGTGATCTCGCGGACGACCGGAATGAGGCGTGCTTCGGGGTTGGCGCGCGGGTCGTCGTCGAACAGACCGTCCATGTCGGTGAAGATGACCAGCAGGTCGGCGTCGCACAGGCGGGCGACCGAGGCGGACAGCGTGTCGTTATCGCCGAACTCGATTTCCTCGGTGGCGACACTGTCGTTTTCGTTGACAATCGGGACGGTGCCGGTCTCCATCAGCGCCTCCATCGTGTTGTGGATGTTGACGCGGCGGTGCTCAATCGAGGTCTCCTCGGTGGTGAGCAGGATCTGCGCGACATTCAGACCGTATTCGAGGAACATTTTATCGTAAATATGCATCAGCTCGCACTGACCGACGGCGGCAGCCGCCTGCTTCATGCGGGTGGTCGTGGGACGCTCCGGCAGGCGGAGCTTGGAGGCACCGACGCCGATGGCGCCGGAGGAAACCAGAACCATTTCATATCCGCGGTTCTCCAGGTCGGCGATACAGCGGACCAGCCGCTCGATACAGCGGATGTTGAGCTTTCCGTTGGGATAGGTCAGGGTTGAGGTGCCGACTTTTACCACAATTCGGCGCGATTGACTAAGATTCAGCATATATTTGGGTCCTTTCTGCCTGCGCGCCGTGTGCCGCGCACAGGATGCTGACAACATTCTACCACGATCCACCGGAAGATACAATTTTTTTGGGACTTTTTCGGAAAATAAACGTCTGATGGGTTCAAATCGGACGAAAGTATGATATACTAATTACGACTGAAGACAGAAAACCGGGGGAACTGTCCCCGTGCAGCAAATAAGGCAGGGATTTTGAGATATGAAGAACAGAGCAGAGGTCGTCATCGCTGGAAACACGTTTACCATGACGGGCGAACAGGACGAAGAATACATGGTGAAGATCGCCGCGCTGGTGGATCAGAAGATCGCTGACATTCGCGGTTCGGGAGTCAATACCATGCAGGCAATTACCCTTGCGGCCTGCGACATGGCGGACAGCTATGTGCAGGCGGTGCAGGGGGCGGATCATCTTCGCCAGCAGATGGCAAGTTATCTGGAGGAAAACGCCAGCGTCAGCAAGGAGCTGGCAAATGCGCGGGCGGAAATCGGCCGGCTGGAGACCCGGGCGGCGGAGCGCGCCGAAGAGATCAACCACATCGAACAGCTCAAGGACCGTATCACCTCGCTCGAGCGGCAGGTGGCGGGAGAGGACAAGCGCCGCGCCCGCATCGGCGAGCTGGAGAGCCAGCTGGCGCAGTCCGAGATGCGCATCCGCGCGTTTCAGGACGATGCGGACAAGAGAAACCGCCGCATTAAGGATCTGGAACACAGTCTCGCGGAGTCGGAGTCCCGTCACCGCGACGATATGGAGGAGGCGGAGAAGCGCGAACGCCAGATCCGCGAGCTCAAGGACAAGGTGAGCGTGACCGAAAAACAGCGCCGCCGCATCGAGGAACTGGAAAAGACGCTGGCCGATACCGAGAGCCAGCTCAACGACGTCCGCTCCCGTCTGTCGCGCATGCTGACACGATAACCGATAAAAACAAGTTGAGGAAACAATGAAGAAACACCCGGAACTGCTCGCTCCGGCGGGCTCGCCGGAGGCCGTGCGCGCGGCGGTCTGCAATGGAGCGGACGCCGTCTATCTCGGCTTCGGCACGTTCAACGCCCGCCGCGGCGCAAAAAATTTCACAGAGGAGCAGATGCGGGATGCACTCGCCTACTGCCGGAAAAACGGGGTCAAGACCAACATGACCGTCAACACACTGGTCAGTGACCGCGAGCTTCCGGCCATGCTGGAGGATGTGCGCCGGATGCTGGAGGCGGGCGCGGATGCGCTGATCGTTCAGGATCTGGGCGCCGCCCGTGCGATTCGGGAGCATTTCCCGTCCGCCGTGCTCCATGCATCGACACAGCTGACCGTGCACTCCCTGGAGGGTGCGCGGTTTGCCGCCGAACAGGGATTTTCCCGCGTGGTGCTCTCGCGGGAGCTTCCGATGCGGGATATTATCCACATCACGAAAAACGCGGGGATTGAGACCGAGGTCTTTGTCCACGGCGCGCTGTGTATGTGCTATTCCGGACAGTGCGGACTGTCGGCGGTGATCGGACGGCGCAGCGGCAATCGCGGTCTGTGCGCGCAGCCGTGCCGCCTCCCGTACAACGGAAAAAATAACTACCCGATGAGCCTCAAGGACAACTGTCTGGTGGGATACCTGCGCGAGCTGCGGGACGCCGGTGTCGCCTCGCTCAAGATCGAGGGACGGATGAAGCGTCCGGAGTACGTCGCGGTGGTTACCGGCATCTATGCGTCAGTTCTGCGTGAAGACCGCATGCCGACGAAGCAGGAATTGGACGACCTGCGCCGCGTGTTTTCGCGCGACGGCTTTACACAGGGATATTATGAGGGAAAGCCCGGACCGGCGATGTTCGGCATGCGCACGGAGACACCGGCGTCCGAGCTGAAACCGCTGTATGACCGCGCGGCAAAGACCTATCGGGACGACAAAACCGGACAGACCGTGCCGGTCTCGTTTTCGCTGACCGCCGAGGCGGATCGGCCGCTTGTGCTGACGGCGGTGTCCGGTTCGGACAGCGTGACCGTACAGGGAGAGCCGCCGGAGCGCGCCCTCCGCCGTCCGGCGTCCGAAGAGGACATCGCCCGTTCTCTGGGCAAGACCGGCGGCACGGTGTTCACGGCGGAACACATGGATATCCGTCTGGAGGACGGACTGAGCATTCCGGCGCGGACGCTGAATGCACTGCGGCGCGAGGCGCTCGAGACGCTGGAGGAACGCCGTACGGCACTGCCGCCGCTTGAGACCGGCACGCCGCCGGTGCGTGAGCCGGCACCTGCCCGCAGACCGTTTGCGGGATACACGGTGCAGGCGCGGACGATGGCGCAGATCGCATCCGGCATGGAGCGTCTGCCGCTGCGGACGATCTATCTGCCGGCACGGGAGATTGCGGCGCATCCCGAACGGGCGGAAGAAATCCTGAAGGCAGGGGTCGAATTGGTGCCGGTCCTGCCGCGCATCATCTGGGACGAGGAGTGGGATGCGGTGCGTCAGCTGCTCGAGACCTGCCGCAATCTGGGATGCCGTGCGGCGCTTGTCGGCAATGTCGGACAGATCGAACCGGTCAAGTGTCTGGGATATGAATGCTACGGCGATTTCGGTCTGAACGCCTTCCACAGCGGGACGCTGGATGTCCTGCGCGACTGCGGTGTCACCCGGCAGACGCTGTCGTTTGAACTGCGATTTGCGCAGATCCGCGACATGCACAAGCCGATGGAGACCGAACTGATCGTCGGCGGACGTCTGCCGCTCATGCTGACCGAAAACTGCATGATGGCCGGACGGCGCGGCGGATGCCGGCGCGACGGACACGGACCGTGTTCCAAGGGGACACAGTACCTGACCGACCGCATGGGTAAGAAATTTCCGGTGTTCCGCGAGGAGCACTGCCGCAATACACTGTACAATTCGCAGCCGCTGGCACTGGCGCCGTCGGAGTATCTGGGGCTGGGTGTGTCGTATGCCCGCCTGATTCTGACCGACGAGATGCCGCAGACCGCGCTGCAGCGGGTACGAGAGCTGTGTGACGGCGAGATGCCGGACTATCCGGATGCGACACGCGGCCTGTACCGCAGAGGAGTGGAATGATACGATGACAATCAAATTTCAGCGGATTCCCAGTCCGAACGGACGGGTATCCGAACTGCCTCGGTTTGCGACGGCGGGAAGTGCCGGCGCGGATCTGTGCGCCAATCTAGACGAGCCGCTCACCCTGTCCCCGATGGGACGGGCGATGGTGCCGACCGGTCTTGCACTGGAGCTGCCGGACGCACAGCATGGCGCATTTGTGTTCGCCCGCAGCGGCCTTGCCGTCAAGCATGGACTGGCGCTGTCCAACGGCGTCGGCGTGATTGACAGCGACTACCGCGGAGAAATCCGCGTGGGACTGGTCAATCTGTCGCCGGAGTCCTACACCATTCAGCCCGGCGAGCGCATCGCACAGCTTGTGGTGATGCCGGTGGTGCAGTTTTCTGCGTCGGAGGCAGATGCCTTGGAAGAAACCTCGCGTGGGTCGGGCGGATTCGGCTCGACTGGTCGGGAGTAAACGATAGAAAAGAGTATGGATTTTATGAGAGAAGTGATTTTGGCGTCCCAGTCTCCGCGGCGGCAGGAGCTGCTGCAGCGTCTGGTGCCGTCGTTTTCGGTACAGCCGGCGGATATCGACGAGAGCATGAGCCCGGAGATGACGCCGGAGCAGGCGGTCTGCGATCTCGCACGGCGCAAGGCGCAGGCGATTGCCCAAAGCCATCCGCAGTCACTCGTGATTGCGGCGGACACCATTGTGGTGTGCGATACCATCTTCGGCAAGCCGGAGGACGAGGCGGATGCGGCGCGCATGCTGCGTTCGCTGTCCGGACGGGCGCATCAGGTGATGACTGCGGTGTCGGTCGCCGGAGACGGTCGGGAGAAGACGGAGGTCTCGGTGACCGATGTGCATTTCCGTCCGATGTCCGAGACGGAGATCGCGGACTATATCGCGACCGGCGAGCCGATGGACAAGGCGGGTGCCTACGGCATTCAGGGATATGGGTCGCTGTTCATCGAGCGGATCGAAGGAGACTACTACGGAGTCATGGGGCTTCCCGTCTGTATGCTGCATCAAATGCTGAAAAAATTCCCGGAGAAAGGTTGAGGGAAGTTGAAAAATTGGTGGAAAGAATTGACCGGACGCAAATGGTTTCCGGTCGCAGTGCTGGTGGTGGTTCTGTGCCTGATGACCGCGTTCTACACCGGCATGACAAAGAAAGAAAGCCCGACGAGCAGGGCGGCCAAGGGTGCGCTGGTTCCCGCACAGCGGGCAGTGACGCATCTGGCGGTCAAGGTCGCCAATCTGTACAACCGCGTGTTCTTCTTTGACGATCTGCTCGCGGAGAATGAGAGCCTGAAAAAACAGGTCAGTGATCTCAAGCAGGAGCTCAACGACGCAAAGGATGCGCTCGACGAGAACAAGGAGCTGCGCGAGATGCTGGGTGTCGCCCAGCGCGGCTCGGAGTTTAAATACGAGACCGCCGAGGTTGTCGCGCGTCAGATGGATGAGTGGTCGTCCGTGCTGACCATCGACTCGGGCGAGAAGGACGGTCTGGAGCTGTACGACTGCGTCATCAACTCCGACGGCCTGGTCGGCTACATCACCCAGATTTCCGACCATTCGGCGGAGATCACCACCGTGCTCGACCCCAATATGCAGGCGGGAGCAATGATTCTCGGCACGGATGAAATCGGTGTCGCACACGGCGACTATAAGCAGATGAGCAAGGGTCGTCTGATTGTTAGCTACCTCAACCACGGCGCAGCTGTCGGCAAGGGCAGCACAGTGGAGACCTCCGGATCGGGCGGTCTGTTCCCGAAGGGACTGCAGATCGGTACCGTGCACAGTGTCAAGACCGCGAGCGACGGCATGTCGGACTATGCGGTTGTCGAGCCGTATGTCAATGTCAAAAACGTCACCCGCGTCTTTGTCATCACCGAC
Source organism: Clostridiales bacterium (assembly GCA_022775385.1). Taxonomy (GTDB): domain Bacteria; phylum Bacillota; class Clostridia; order Oscillospirales; family Butyricicoccaceae; genus Butyricicoccus_A. Next base: position 6,681 of record JALFIV010000070.1, on the reverse strand, counting down.
TATTCCATCAGCGATTGAGGAGGCCAGCTATGAAACAATCATCCCGGGCGCTCCGCATCCTGCTGTGTGCGGTGCTCATGGTGCTCTGCTTTGTGGCGGAGTCCAGCGTGGGCATCCGGGTCTCGGTGTTTGGCGCTCATATTGACTTTCTTCCGTCGATTATTGCCGCATCCGGCCTGTTTCTGGGCTGTCCGGCGGGAATGGTCTGCGGCATGCTTGCCGGCATGCTGTATGACATCTCCGGTGTCGGGGTGGAAGGTCTGTATCCGATATATTATATGATCGGCGGCATCGCCTGCGGTCTGTACGGCGAATCACAGGGGTGGAGACGGCATCCGCTGCGCACTGCGGTGATTGCGGCGGTGTGCATGCCGGCTGCATTGTCGATTGTCCGCTATCTGTTTTATTTTCAGTTTGTGACGGAGAGCAGTCTGACGGCTGTTCTGCACAGCCTGCTGATTCAGGCGGCGCTCACGGCGCTGATTACACTGCCGGTCTACTGGCTGGTCGTGCGGATCAGCGGTGCGCGGCGCAGCAGAAGGGAGCAGATGGAACATCATGAATAAACACACACGATTCCGCCGTCTGCTCGCCCTCGGTCTGCTCGCGGTGTTCGGCTGTCTGGTCAGTGCGGCCAATCTGATCTCGCTGGAGATGATCCACGGTGAGGAATACGCAAAGAAGGCCGATCAGCAGTACAGCTATACCCGCACGGTCTCGGCATCCCGCGGCGAAATTCTCGACCGCAACGGGGTCAAACTGGTCAGTAACTCCACCATGTATGCGATCACGATCGACTACGCGATGTGGCCGAAAGAGGGACGCAACGAGGTCGTTCTCAAGCTGCTAGACCTGATCAACAACGACACGACGGCGCAGATGACGGACACCCTGCCGATCCACCTGCGCAACAAGCAGTTCGTGTTTACCAGCACGAAAAACGACAACTACAAGAAACTGCAGAGCTTCTGCGAGGAGCAGGACTGGCCGGCAGGCATGGATGCTTCGGAGGTCATGGCGCGTCTGTGCGAGTATTACGGCGTGTCCGACTCGTATTCCAACCTCAAGAAGATCCGCATTGTGCGCGTGCGCTACCAGATGACGCGCGAGCAGTTTTCGATTTACAACAACTACACGATGGCGACCAACGCGAGCATCGACCTTGTCACCAAGGTCATGGAGCAGCATGACCAGCTGCCCGGCGTCGAGGTCGAGACCCAGTCCGAACGCCAGATCAACACCTCCACCGCCGGCAATATTATCGGCTACACCGGTCCGATTTATCAGGAGGACTGGGGAAAATACGAGGATCTCGGCTATTCGATGGACTCCATCGTCGGCAAGGTCGGCGTGGAGGAGGCGTTTGAGGAGTACCTCCACGGCAAGGACGGACAGCGCACGATCCGGACGGACTCGCGCGGCCATGTCATCAGCGAACAGACCGACCGCGAGGCGGAGTCCGGCAATACGACTGTGCTGACCATCGACTCGGCGTTTCAGGCGGTCGTCGAGCAGTCGCTGGCGGAACAGTGTCAGGCGATTGAAGGCGCCGAAGGCGGCGCGGCGGTGGTGCTGGATGTCAACACCGGCGAAATTCTCGCGATGGCGAACTATCCGACCTACAATCCGCAGACTTTCCAGCAGGATTTTGAGACGCTGAATGAAAATCAGCTCTCCCCGCTGGTCAACCGCAGTATCGCCACGGTATATGCCCCCGGCTCGACCTTTAAGATCTGCACGGCGGTTGCCGGACTGGAGGAGGGCATCATCGACCGGTATTCCCAGATCTATGACCAGGGTATCTATACCTTCTACGACGACTATCAGCCGCGGTGCTGGCTTTACAGCGCGTACGGCACCACACACGGGAGTGAGGATGTCATCGACGCGATCAAGGACTCCTGCAACTACTTCTTCTTTGAAACCGGTCGTCTGCTCGGCGCGGAAAAGCTGGAGAAATATGCGAAAAAGTTCGGTCTCGGCGAATACACCGGCATTGAGCTGTCGGGAGAAAAGCGCGGCACGGTATCCGGTCCGACCGAGCGCGCGGAGGCGGTCAAAAACGGCACGGCGGCCGAGTGGGCGCCGGGCGACACCCTGCAGTCCGCCATCGGACAGGGCGACAATGCGTTCACACCGCTGCAGCTTGCCAACTACTGTGCGGCGATTGCCAACGGCGGCAATGTATACGCGGCGCATCTGCTCAAGGAAGTCAAGTCATTCGACGGCAAGAAGACGATTGAGACCATCAAGCCGGAGGTCATCAGCAAGGTGGATGCCTCGGATGAGACGTGGTCGATTGTACACGAGGGCATGTCGGAGGTCACCGGCGAGGATGGTACGGCGGCGACGGTGTTCGAATACTATCCGATTCAGATCGCCGGCAAGTCGGGCACGGCACAGCGCGGCGAGGGCAAGCAGGACAACGGCCTGTTTATTTCGTATGCGCCGTATGAGACACCGGAGATCGCGGTCTGCGTCGTCATCGAGGGCGGCGATTCGGGCAACAACGTCGCACCGGTCGTCCGTGATATCTACAACTATTACTTCTACGGCGATGTCGACTATCAGTATGAACCGCCGGTCTACTACTATGACGACGAGGAAGACTACGAGGACGACGAGTACTACGACGAGGACGAGTATTACGATGAAGACGACTACTACGATGACGAGGAGTATTACGACGAAGACGAGTATTATGATGAATAATCCGGCAGAGGAAGGGGAGGCTGTCTCACTCGGGTGAGGCGGCCTCCCGGCCCGCCGGCGGTCTTGTACCAAAACGGACAGGATTCATGCAGGATTTTCCATACAACACGAAGTTTTTTCAAGAATTTTAACCAAAAAACCTTGTGTGAAGTTTCTAATTGGTATATAATTTTAGTATCTAGCAGTAGGAGGAAATATGACGAAGATCATTGTTGTGGCATCTGGAAAGGGAGGGACCGGAAAAACCTCTCTGGTCGCCGGTGTTTCGGCGGCGCTCGCATCCGCGGGAAAGAAAGTTCTCGTGATCGACGGGGACTCCGGACTGCGCAATCTGGACATTGTGCTCGGAATGAGCGACCGCGTGGTATTCAGCTTCGCCGACGTGGCATCCGGTATGGTGACTCTGGACGAGGCGGCGGTCAAGCATCCGGCGCTGGAAAACCTCTACCTGCTGACAGCACCGGCGGACCCGATGAGCACCGGGCTTGCTGCGGATCAGATCCGCACGCTCGTGCGCCAGATCCGGGAGGAGAAATTCCGCTATGTACTGATCGACGGCCCGGCCGGCCTCGCGCCGGAGTATACCGCGTTTGCCGCGGCGGCGGACGAGGCGATTGTTGTGACAACCGGAGAAAACGGAAGCCTGCGCGGTGCGGAACGCATGGCGCGCCTGCTGGAGGATCAGCAGGTCCGCACAGTCCGTCTCGCAGTCAACCGGATCAGCAACCGGATGGTCAAGCGCGGCGGCGCGGTCACGGTAGACGATGCAATGGATGCGACCGGCCTGTGTCTGCTCGGGGTGATTCCCGAAGATCCGTCGGTTTCGATCTGCGCGGCGGAGGGAAAGCCGATTGTGACGTCGCAGCAGAGTGGCGCGGCGGGTGCGTATACCAACATTGCACGCCGGTTAACAGGAGAAAACGTACCGCTGATGCGGATACCGTAATATTTTTGAAAGAGTTGAATTGAGAGAGACTGTATGGCTGTGGTCTTAGGGGTCGTACAGATAATCAGAGAAAGAAGGTGTCTGAGATGAATATAGCATTGATTGCGCATGACACGAAGAAGGAACTGATGGTTCAGTTCTGTATGGCATACTGCGGCATTTTGGCCAAGCACCGTATTTGTGCGACGGGCACAACCGGCAAGTATGTCGAGGATGCGACCGGACTGAAAATTGAAAAGTATATGGCCGGCATGCAGGGCGGTGAACAGCAGATCAGCGCACGCGTGGCGTATAACGAGATTGACATGGTTCTGTTCTTCCGCGACCCGAACTCAAACAGTGAGTATGAGCCGGATGTCCATGCACTCGCGCGCCTCTGTGACATGCACAACATCCCGATTGCGACCAATGTTGCAACGGCGGAGATGCTGGTTCTCGGTCTTGACCGCGGCGACCTCGACTGGCGTGATATCGTCAATCCGAAGCCGAAGCGCGGCTGAGTGCGCTGCAGCGACGGATGCATTTTATCCAAAACCGAAAAAACCAGGCGGTTTGCATGACCGCCTGTTTTTCATGAAAATCTATTGTACAACAGAGCAACATTGCGGAAATGCTCCGCGGTGCGGCTGTATTCTATCAGAAGAAAGGAATGACCCGCTTATGGCTGAGTATATCAAGGCGCCAAAGGGCACCAAGGACGTCGTTCCGTCCGAGGTTTATAAGTGGCAGTATGTCGAGGGTGTACTGCGCACGATTGCGGCGGAGTACGGCTTCCGTGAGATCCGTTTCCCAAACTTTGAGCACACCGAGCTGTTCAACCGCGGCATCGGCGACACGACCGATGTCGTACAGAAGGAAATGTATACGTTTACCGACAAGGGCGGCCGTTCGGTCACCCTGCGTCCGGAGGGCACGGCGTCCACCGTCCGCGCCTATCTGGAAAATTCGCTGTATGCAAAGGGACTCCCGTTCAAGGGCTACTACATCGTCCCGAACTACCGCTATGAAAACGTCCAGAAGGGACGTCTGCGCGAGCATCATCAGTTCGGCGTCGAGGTATTCGGCGCGCCGACGCCGGCGACCGACGCGGAGGTCATCTCGCTCGCCGATACCGCGCTCAAGCGTCTGGGTATCCACGAGGTCAAGGTGCACATCAACTCCATCGGCTGTCCGCACTGTCGTCCGAAGTACTATGACGCACTCAAGGCCTATCTGAACGACAAAAAGGATATGCTGTGCGGCACCTGCAAGGAGCGTCTCGAGCGCAATCCGATGCGCGTGCTCGACTGCAAGGTTCCGACCTGCGGCGAGATCGCCAAGGATGCGCCGGTTGCACTGGATTACCTGTGTGACGAGTGCAAGGATCACTTTGCCAAGGTACAGGCGTATCTGGATGACATGGGCATCGAGTATGAGATCGACACCGGCATCGTCCGCGGTCTGGACTATTACACCAAGACGGTATTTGAGTTCGTCTCCGGAAACATCGGCGCACAGGGCACAATCTGCGGCGGCGGACGCTACGACGGACTGGTCTCCCAGCTGGGCGGCGACCAGACCCCGGGCATGGGCTTCGGCTGCGGTCTGGAGCGCCTGATTATGGTGATGGAAGCGGTCGGTGCACCGTTCCCGGAGCCGCCGGTATCCGACATTTACCTCGCGCCGCTGGGTGAGGAGGCAGACCGTCCGGTACAGAAGCTGACCTATGACCTGCGTCAGATGGGCGTCTCTGCCGAGCGCGACCTGGTCGGACGCGGACTCAAGGCGCAGATGAAGTACGCCAACAAGATCGGCGCGCGCTTCTCCGCGGTCATCGGCACGGGCGAGCTGGAAAACGGCACCGTCCGCCTCAAGAACATGGAGACCGGCGAGCAGACCGAGACGGCGCTGGATGCGGAGAGCATCGCCGCTGTCGTCATGGCATAACGGAAAACCAACGATCCTTTAGTTTACGGAGGGAATGTTTTATGAATACTTCAATTCACGGCATGAAGCGCACGGACTGGTGCGGCGAGCTTCGTGCAGCGGACGCCGGCCGCGAGGTTGTCCTCAACGGCTGGTGCGACCGAACCCGCGACAACGGCGGCGTTCTGTTCCTGCTGCTGCGCGACCGCACGGGCATTGTCCAGTGCACGTTTGATAAGTCGGTCAACAAGGACCTGTTCGACATCGCATTCGGTGTCCGCATGGAGTACGTTCTCGCGGTCCGCGGCGTGGTTGCCAAGCGCGATGAGCGCGCCATCAACCCGAAGATGCCGACCGGTGAGATTGAGATCACGGTGACCGATGTGCGCGTCCTGTCCAAGTCCGAGACCACTCCGTTCGAGATTTCGGACGACAAGGAGGTCAATGACCAGCTGCGCCTCAAGTACCGCTATCTGGATCTGCGCCGCCCGTCGATGCAGCGCAACCTCAAGCTGCGCCACCGCATCACCAAGATCGCCCGCGACTACTTCGATGAGCAGGGATTCTTGGAGATTGAGACCCCGATCCTGCAGAAGTCCACGCCGGAAGGCGCGCGCGACTATCTGGTTCCGTCCCGTATCCATCCGGGCACGTTCTATGCCCTGCCTCAGTCTCCGCAGCAGTACAAGCAGCTGCTGATGCTGTCCGGTGTCGACCGCTATATGCAGATCGCCCGCTGTTTCCGCGATGAGGATCTGCGCGCCGACCGTCAGCCGGAGTTCACGCAGATCGACCTGGAGATGTCGTTCGTCGAGGAGGACGACGTCATCGCGGTCAACGAGGGCTTCCTGCAGCGCGTGTTCAAGGATGTTCTGGGTGTTGATATCCAGCTCCCGCTCCCGCGCATGCCGTGGAAGGAAGCGATGAACCGCTTCGGTTCGGACAAGCCGGATCTCCGCTTCGGCATGGAGATCAAGGATATCTCGGATATCTGTGCGGACTGCTCGTTCGCGGTGTTCCAGAGCGTGGTTGCAAACGGCGGCACGGTCCGTCTGATCAACGCCGAGGGCTGTGCGGACAAGTTCACCCGCAAGGAGATCGACAAGCTGGGCGAGTGG
>JALFIV010000051.1 GCA_022775385.1 Clostridiales bacterium | reverse complement strand
GAACGGGAAATCGTTGATGGACTTGTCCGGATTCGCGCGGCGCCACTCCTCAAAGTTGGAGTTGAGCAGGGTCATGATATACTCGATGACAGCCGGTACCGGAATGCCCATCTCGTAGTAGTACGACAGCGCCAGCTCCGGATCCTTGCGCTTGGACAGCTTGCGCTTGGAGCCGCCGTCCATCTTCATCAGCTGTGCGGTGTGGACGTACTTCGGGCGCTTCCATCCCATGACGTCGAACAGCTGCAGATGAACCGGCAGGGTCGCCAGCCACTCCTCGCCGCGCACAACGTGGGTCGTTCCCATCAGATGATCGTCGACGATATGGGCGAAATGATAGGTCGGGATGCCGTCCGACTTGAGCAGGACGATGTCCTGATCGTTCTCGGTCAGCTCCAGCGTTCCCTTGACCAGATCGGTGTGCTTGATCTTGTTTTCAATGCTGCCCGGCGAGCGGAAACGGACGACATAGCTCTCGCCCGCCGCGATCCGGCGCTCGATTTCCTCCAGCGGACAATCGCGGTACTTGGCGTACTTGCCGTAATAGCCGAAGTTCTCCTTGTTCTTTTCCTGCTCCGCGCGCATCTCCGTCAGTTCTTCCTCAGTGCAGAAGCACGGATACGCATAGCCGCGCTCGACGAGCTGCTTGACAAATACATGATAGATCTCCGCGCGCTGGCTCTGGCGGTACGGACCGTAATTGCCGTTGTCGCCATCCAGTGTTGCGCCCTCGTCAAACGGCAGACCGAACTTTTGGAAGGTATCCAGAATCAGCTGGACACCGCCCTCGACTTCGCGCTTCTTGTCGGTATCCTCAATGCGGAGATAGAAGATGCCGCCGGACTGATGCGCCAGACGCTCGTCGACGACCGCGCCGAACAAGTTGCCCAGATGCATAAATCCGGTCGGGCTGGGCGCCATACGGGTGACCTTCGCTCCCTCCGGCAGCTGACGCGCCGGATAGCGTGCCTCAACCTGCTCCGGCGTCTCCGTGACGTCCGGGAACAGCAGCTGTGCCAAACGAATTGTATCCATAGTTTTGTTCACTCCATCCTGCGTGCGGGACTGCACAAGCAGATGCACACGTTTTTTCAGAAACAATAGTTCAAATTACCTATCAAAGCATATCATAAAATCATCGTTTGCGCAACAATTCAATCCGGATGAATCATCTTCTTTGTTGAAATCACCCATTTGCTATGCTATAATGGTCGGAAAGAGGGGCAACTATACAAGGAATACAATCGGAGAACGGGAGTGCTGCTTATGAAAATTCAGGAATCCGGAGAAAACTATCTGGAAACCATCCTGCTGCTGGGAATGCGCAACGGAACGGTCCGTGCGGTCGATATCGCCAATCAGCTTGGATATTCCAAGCCGAGCGTCACACGCGCGATGGACGTTTTGAAAAAAGCAGGTCTGGTGGAAAAGGAAGCATACGGCAACATTTATCTCACCGAGGAGGGGCGCCGCCGCGCGGTAGAGGTCTACGACCGGCACACCCTGATCAAGCAGTTCCTGATGTCTGTCCTCTCACTGGATGAAACCACCGCGGATACCGATGCCTGCCGCATCGAGCATATCATCAGTCCCAAAACGCTCGAGCGCATGCGCGCGGTTCTCAACGAAGAAAAATAAATTTCTCTTGACATTGAGATAAAAATGCGGTATTCTAATTTACGGACTTTATCCGGTCCGACCGCATTCATTCGGAAGAGTATCGAAGTGGTCATAACGAGCTCGACTCGAAATCGAGTTGTCCTTAACCGGGCACGTGGGTTCGAATCCCACCTCTTCCGCCATACAAACCACCTCTGTCACTGACTGAGGTGGTTTTTTTCTTGACATTTTGTAACATTCATTCTATAATAGTATAAAGTCCTATTATCGAAAGGAGATCCCCATGAAAAAGCAGCGGAATTCCAAACAGCGTCAACTGGTTTTGGACGCTGTTTTGGATCGATGCGATCACCCGACCGCCGACCAGATTTATCTGGACGTCCGGGCAAAGGATGACAAGATCAGCCGCGGCACTGTGTACCGCAATCTCGGCATCCTGTCCGAAAACGACCAGATCGGTCACGTCAAGGTATCCGCAGCGGATCGGTACGATTCCCGTCTGGACCGGCACTATCATCTGCTCTGCACCGCCTGCGGGCGTGTGTTTGACGCACCGATGAGCTACCATCCGGAATACGACGAGCGGGTCTCATCCGAAACCGGTTTTCAAATCAAACGGCATCGCACGGTCTTTGAGGGCTTGTGTCCCGAATGTTTTGAAAAAGAACAGAATTTGCAGAAATAATCGGAGGTGTTATCATGGCAATTTACAAATGTTTGATCTGCGGCACAATTGTTGATGAGGAAAAGGAACAGAAGCTGGTTTCCGAGATGGACTGCTGTCCGGTATGCAAACAGCCGGTTTCCAATCTGGTACCGGTCTCCCCTGCTGAGCAGGCGCCGGTCAAGGCATATACCGGCAGTCTGGATTACGACGCCGCAACTGCCCGTCACGATCCGTCCAGCCGGTACATGGCGGAGATTCACCAGATGGCTGTGACCGGAAAATCCATCGGCGGCTCCATGAGCACCCAGATGCCGATACCGAACTGGGACAGCATCCTCTTGCTCGGCTCCCAGCTCAATCCGCCTCCGCTCAACGATGACGATCCGGTCGACACCACCACGGTGATCGGCAAACACGCCAAAAAGCCGATGGTACTGGAGAGTCCGATCTATATCTCCCATATGTCCTTTGGCGCGCTCTCCCGTGAGGTCAAGGTCGCGCTGGCAAAGGGTTCTGCTATGGCAAAGACCGCCATGTGCAGCGGCGAGGGCGGCATCCTCCCCGAGGAGAAGCAGGCTTCATACAAATATATCTTTGAATACATCCCCAATAAATACAGTGTAACCGATGAAAATCTGCGCAGCTCAGACGCGATTGAAATCAAAATCGGTCAGGGAACCAAGCCCGGCATGGGCGGTCACCTTCCCGGCGAGAAGGTCACGGCGGAAATCGCCGCGATCCGCGGAAAAAAGCAGGGCGAGGACATTCAGAGCCCCAGCAAGTTCCCCGAGGTGAACAGCAAGGAAGACCTCCGCGCGATGGTCGATATGCTGCGTGAACGGTCGGACGGACGACCGATCGGCATCAAGATCTCCGCCGGAAATATCGAACGCGATCTGGAATACTGTGTATTCGCACAGCCGGACTTTATCACGATCGACGGCAGAGGCGGCGCCACGGCATCCAGTCCGCTGATGCTCCGCGAGGCGACCTCGGTTCCGACCATCTATGCCCTGAGCCGTGCGAGAGCGTATCTGGATTCCGTCGGATCGGATATCTCGCTGGTCATCACCGGCGGACTGCGTGTATCGGCTGATTTCGCTAAAGCACTGGCAATGGGCGCCGACGCGGTTGCCATCGCCAGCGCAGGCTTGATTGCCGCGGCATGCCAGCAGTACCGAATCTGCGGCAGCGGCAACTGTCCGGTCGGCGTGGCAACGCAGAATCCGGAGCTGCGGGCACGCCTGAAGGTTGACGCCGCGGCTCAGCGCGTCGCAAACTTCCTGAATGTCTCCCGCGACGAGCTGTGCACCTTCGCCAGAGTCACCGGCAACACCTCGGTTCACGGTCTGTCCCTTGCCAATTTGGTTACCACCGACAGAGATATCGCCGAATACACCGGTATCCCGCACGTGGGACAGCCAAATCCATATAAACCAACCACAAGCAATACAACAGAAAAGGAAGGTACAACCATGAGCAAGTACAAGTGCAAAGTCTGCGGACAGATTTTTGAAGTCAAGGACGGCGAGACCCCGGTCTGCCCGCTCTGCCGCTCAACAGGCGACAAGCTCGAGCTGATTGCCGACGAGCCGAAGAACAAGTACGCCGGCACACAGACCGAGAAGAACCTGCACGCCGCATTTGACGGCGAGTCCGGTGCGAGAAACAAGTACACCTATTTCGCATCTGTGGCAAAGAAGGAAGGCTATGAGCAGATCGCTGCCCTGTTCCTCAAGACCGCAGAAAATGAGAAGGAGCACGCAAAGATGTGGTTCAAGGAACTGAACGGCATCGGCGATACCGCAGACAATCTGCTTGCCGCGGCTGAGGGCGAGAACTACGAGTGGACCGATATGTACGAGGGCTTTGCCAAGACCGCGGAGGCTGAGGGCTTCCCGGAGCTGGCCGCCAAGTTCCGTCTGGTCGGCGAGGTCGAAAAGCATCACGAGGAGCGCTATCGTGCCCTGCTCAAGAATGTAGAGACCGCCGCCGTCTTTGAAAAGAGCACCGTCAAGGTCTGGGAGTGCCGCAACTGCGGTCACATCGTCACCGGTACCAAGGCGCCGGAGATCTGCCCGGTCTGCGCCCATCCGCAAAGCTTCTTCGAAATCCACGAAGAAAACTACTAACCCAAACAACGATCCGGCAACCCCGGTATCACAGCGCCGCCCGCATTGGGAACTCCCCGATGCGGGCGGTACTATTGTCAAAAAACTGCACCCCACGCTGTGAGGTGCAGTTTATTTGATGCCGAATTGGTTGTATTACAGTTTGGAATAGCCGAACGAATTGACCAGCGCTTCGACCGGCACCTTCTTCTGGCAGTACGGACAGTTCTTTCTGTCGTAGGACGCATATCCCGGAATATCGTCCGGGGTAAAAATGGTATTGACCGG
>JALFIV010000012.1 GCA_022775385.1 Clostridiales bacterium | reverse complement strand
GCCTTGTTGTACAGCTTGAACTGCTTCTGCGCGTTCTGCTGGGGCGAAAGGCGGATATCCAGCGACACCTCGACCTCCGGACAGGCCGGATCGTAGTAGTCGATGACCTTGACCTTGCGCATGCCCGGTTCGATCTGATACAGATTCGCCGTGATCAGATCGCCGCGCCGCTTGTATTTCTCGCGGTTCTGCGACTGCGACAGCTCCTTCTGCTGTGCCGCCAGCTTGCGGCGCATGCGGTCGCGCGCGTTGGTGACCGTGTGCGTCATGTTCTGTGCATGGCGGCGGATGCGGTCGATGCTGCTCTTTTTCTCATAGAACTCCGCGAGCATGGCGGAAAAGCTGTCCATCTGCTTGGTCTGGATCAAAGAACCGTACTGCGAGATCGGCATGACCGAAAAGTCAAAGACCGAGCCGTCCTCCGCCCGCACCAGCAGGCACGGCTTCATCCGGTTTTCCTCGATCATCTGCGTAAAGTCGCGCAGGACGCGCAGCAGGATCTCCCGCTCGGACGCGCTCAGCTGTCCGACTGGCTTTTCGCTCTCGCCGCAGGCGCGGCAGGCAAGCTCCCGGCACACAAGCGGAGACAGTCCCTTGAAATGGCTGAGCAGCCAGCGGTCCAGTCCGGTCTCCTCGTTTGCCGACTGAATCGCAGCGGTCAGTCCCGCCTCCGAAATCTGCAGCAGGCTGACCTTGTCCTGTGCCGGCGGCAGATGATAGAACAGTCCGGGGAGAATGCGCCGCTTGGTTCCGGTGTCGTCTCCCTCAATCCGGCGGATGGCGTCCAGAATGCGGCCGTCCTCGCCGTACAGGATCAGATTGGAGTACTTGCCCATCAGCTCGACCGCCAGATACTTCTTGCTCGGCACGCCCATCTCGTCGATCGTGTCGCACTCGATGATCGCGAGACGCTCGAGATCCGGCGAGGTCACCGAGACGATCTTGGCGCCCTGCAGATGCTTGCGCAGGAGCATACAGAACATCGGCGGCGCGGCGGGATTTTCCCGTCCGGTCTCAATGAAGTGCATGCGCGGTGTGCCCGCGCCGACCGACAGCAGCAGCTTGACGCCGCCGCGCATCAGACGGATGGACAGCACCACCTCGTCGCGCTCCGGTTGATAGATTTTATCAATTCGTCCGCCGGCGACCGTCTGATTGACCTCGCGCACAGCCGCCAGCAGAGATACCGCATCAAATGGCATGGTGTTCCCTCTTTCTCACTCAATAAAACGAAATGCAGTCCGCATGTACCTTGGAGACACGGACCGGTGCATCCGGAAAATGCTCCGCGATGCAGTCGCGGAAGCCGTAGGCGATGGGATTTTCCGTCGGGAAATGTCCGGCATCCAGCAGATTGAGTCCGATGTCATGCGCGCGCATCATCAGATCATAGCTGCAGTCGCCGATGACAAACGTATCCGCGCCCTTCGCCACGGCATAGTCCATCATCTTGCCGCAGGCGCCGCCGCCGACCGCCACGCGGGAGACGGTCTTTCCGCCATCCGCCACGCGCACCCCGCCGGCTCCCAGCGAGGTCTTGACATGTGCGGCAAATTCTGCGAGGCTCATCGGATGCGGCAGATTGCCGACCCGTCCGAGCGTACCGGTCTCTCCGGCGCCCATCGAGACGACATCGGTCAGACCGAGCGACGCCGCAAGCAGGTCATTGACGCCCGCCTCCGCACAGTCCATATTCGTGTGCATGCAGATGCCGGAAATGCCGTTCCGGATCATTTTGATCAAAATCTTTCCGGTCACGGTGTCCGCCGTCACACGGCTGACCGAGGTGAAAATGACCGGATGATGGGCGACGATCAGATTGCATCCCTGCTCGATCGCCTCCTCGACGACCGGAAGCGTGATGTCCAGGGCGCACAGCACCCCCGTGACGGTCTCCTCCGGATCGCCAACCAGCAGACCGACGTTGTCCCAGCCCTCCGCCAGTTCATACGGCGCCGCCTGCTCCAGTACCTGTAAGATATCCTTGACTGCTGTCATATATCGCTCGTCCTTTCTCCGTTGTAGATCGCCTCTTTGGTGCGCTCGTCCACTACCTTTCCCGTAATCTGCGGGTCGAGGTAGATGTAATATCCCTCTTTGTGCCGCTCCTTCTTCTTTCCGACCCAGATCGGCGAGGAAAAATATTCCGGCGCCAGACTGTCCTCGAGCGCGAGCCGGTACAGCTCCATCTGCTCCCCGGTGAGCGGCGGCTCGAGATCTATGCCCTTTCCTTCGATCTTTTCCAGCTCACCGATGCGGTCGATACAGCGCTCGAGCTGAAACCGCTCCGCGCGGAGCGTCGCCCGCGTGACATACGGAATCGAATGCACGAGCGCGGTCATCTCACGCACCCGCGCGCTCCCGCGCACCGCGGCGTATTCCGCTGTCTCCCGCAGGCGGCGGTCGACATTCTCCGGCTTGTCCGCCTCGTTTTCATCCGGCGAGCGCAGGACAAACACAACCGGAAGCACCAGAATACACACAAAAATCAGGACAATCAGCAGAATCCCCTGTATGCTCATCTCATTCGTCCTCCTTCGCCTCCAGCGCGCGGCGCAGTGTCGCGGCATAGCCGCAGTGCAGGCGGTATTCCTCCGGCTTGGGATGGGCGGCACCGCGCAGGGCATCGCAGATTTTCTCCTCCCGCACAAGCCGCTGTTTGAGATACGCCCCCGCCTGCGGATCGCGGCACAGCGCATCCGAGAGACAGCACGCCGTGAGCGGCAGATCCACCGGCTCTCCGCCGCCGCGCACCGCCATCACGGTGTACATCCGCTTTCCCTCCCGGCAGACGATCTCCTGTTCGATCCGTCCGCCGCGCGATGCCAGATACTGACGCAGCTCCGCCTGTCCGGTCATCGCCTGAAGCAGGAGCAGATG
>JALFIV010000127.1 GCA_022775385.1 Clostridiales bacterium | reverse complement strand
CCCAATTTCATACCGGAGGTGTTTTTATGCTTCAACTCAAGGTCCCGCTCTCAAAAAGCGAGTCCGAGGTTTTGGTGCGCTGCCTCTCCCAGCTCGAGAAGCACAGAAAAAACACTATGGGTGATAATCCGTCAGCACATTCCAAAAATATGTCTGCCATTATGTCTGCGAAGCATAAGGTCTATGCTCAGGTTTACGACGACTTTTACCGTGACGAGATTATCAACATGGTATACGCACTGGATCATTTTTCTCGCGAATGTAACAGCAAACTGACAGAAAATACCCCGCCGGATACTGCCGCGCAGCTCTCTGGCGCATTACGAACCGCGGCATCCGCCCGTTCCAAGCTGCGCCGTGCAGCGGCGGCGGACTGAACTCAGCCCATTCCCAAAGGCTCGTAATTGATCCTCCGAACTTCCCCTCGTTCGGTTTTACCTCCTTTCTGTCAATTACGAGCCTTCCCTCTCTGACAACAGCACATTCTATCATACACAGCGGAAAAGCAGCCGATTGGGCTGCTTTTCTTGTTTTCTCAGTGTATACTCCGGGCAATCTCCTGAATAGATGCGGTCAGCAGCTTCTGAAAGCGCGGCGCCGCGGCGTCGGCATACTGCTGCACCTCCTCGTGGAGCAGAGGCTTGCCGGTCATCCCCGCCGCCATGTTGGCGACACAGGAAATGCCGCACACGCGCATGCCCATGTGGCGCGCCGCGATGACCTCGCAGGCGGTGCTCATACCGACGGCATCCGCGCCCACCGCACGCGCCATGCGGATCTCCGCCGGCGTCTCGAACTGCGGACCGGCGAACTGGATATAGACGCCCTTCTGAATCGGAATCTCCAGCCGGTTTGCCGTTCGGGTGACAATCGCGCGCAGTTCTTTGTCATATGCCTCGGTCATATCCGGAAACCGCGTTCCCAGCTCTTCGAGGTTCTCTCCTCGCAGCGGCGACGGAATCCATGTCGCAATCTGGTCGGTGATCAGCATGAGATCGCCCGCCTGAAACTGCTCGTTGATGCCGCCCGAGGCATTGGTCACCATCAGGATCTCTGCACCCAGCATCTTCATCAGCCGGATGGGCAGGACGACATCCGTCATCGCATAGCCCTCATAGTAGTGGACGCGTCCCTGCATGATGACGACCGGCACCGCGCCGACATAGCCGAATACAAACCGGCCGCGGTGTCCCTGCACCGTCGAGGTCGGAAATCCCTCGATTGCGCTGTATTCCACCGTGTCCACCACGCGGATGGTCTCGGCAAACTCACCGAGTCCGCTTCCCAGCACGACCGCCAGTTTGGGCTGGAAGTCCGTCTGCCGGCGGATGCTCTCATAGCACTGTCTCAGCTTTTCATACTCTGCACTCATGATTTGTCCCGTCCTTTCTGTTTCCATACCGCGTCCATCCGGATGACGCCGCCGCTGACCGAGGTCAGCTTAGACACCTTCTTCCGGTCGGCAAAACAATATTTTTCATAGCCTCTGCTCCGGATGGTCGAGGCGCTCTTCCATCCGTGTCCCACCGTGTACCATTTCTTGTCGGACACACGGTATGCCGTCCACCCGTCGAACGTATAGCCGCTCCGGCAGAATGCATTGCGCCGCAGTGCGGTCGGCAGACCGTAGACGCCCGTCGTGTTCTTCATGCTTCCCGTGCCGCCGTTTGCGCGGTAGGTGATCGAATAGGTGATGTTGCACACCGCTTTGGATTGCGACTCACAGCTCTTGATGCCGTCCAGATAGGTGTAGGTCTTGATGCGGTAATAGTATGTCTGTTTCGGATTGGCTGATGTGTCCGTCCAGCTCGTCGCGGACGGCTTGCACGTTTTCACCGTCCGATACGGTCCGGAGGCGGCGGAGGCGCGCTGAATCACATACCGGTAGGTACCGTGCGCCGGTTTCCACGACACGGTCAGCGAGCCGCTGTCCTGCGCCTGTACGGCGGTGATGGACGCCGACGGCACGAGATACCGCTGGACATCATTCCGGGTGGTGACCAGCATGACCGGATTTTTCTGCGGGTCGAGCCACTGCATGTACCATTTCATCACGGATGCCGGTACAGAGACACAGCCCGCCGTCGCACCCGAGCCGTTGCAGTGGAAGAAAATCGCGCCGCCCTTGCCCGATACCTGTTCGGTGTTGTAATCCGTCGTGAACAGATAGGCGTACTGATTGGTATACGAAATCAGATGCTCGCGGTCGCCGCCGGGGTCTTTTGTGACCAGCCGATTGTAGGTCTTGCTCCCGCTGTTGAGGTTCCAGTACATCTTGTCCGTGATTTTGGTATAGGGGAACTTCGCGCCCGGGTCGGATCTCACGCCCATCGCGCGGGTCAGCCGGAGGATGCCCTGCGGCGTCTTTCCGCTTCCCTGTCTGCGCGAGGCAATCGGCTGAATGCCCGACCGTCCCACCCGTCCGTTGGTGGTTTTCTTTCTGCTGACCCATTTGCCGCTCTCGGACGAGCGCTCATACGCCGTCACCGTCGCGTAGCTGCTTGATTTGGAGGATGTCGTCACAAGCACCAGCTGCCGCACATCCTGCATCGTGTTGGTGTGCATGTCTGCCGCCTGCGCCGGACGGCCGAACAGGACGGCGGCCAGCACGGTCAGCATCAAAATCGGATACCATGGTGTTCTCTTTGTCACATGGGTGTCCTCCCTGCGTTCTTACTGTACGTTCAGTATACCATCTTTCGGAAAAAGATGCTACGGATTGAAAATTTTTTTATTTTTTTCGTTGACATTTGGTTTGGGGTATGGTATATTATTACTCGCAGCAGAGATTCGGACATTTAGCTCAGTTGGTAGAGCATCCGCTTGACGTGCGGAAGGTCAGCGGTTCGAGCCCGTTAATGTCCACCAGCTGCAGACCGGATTCTTCAGGAATCCGGTCTTTTTCTATTCTTTTCAAAGCGGAAACGGAATCCCCCGGCAGAGGAAACTCTGTCGGGGGATGTTTTGTGATCCGGTTTATTTTTTTGTGGTGACAGTCTTTACCTTCGACCAATTGGAATAGTATCTCTTTCCGGATATCGTCTCCTTATAGGTACGGATACGGACATAATACTTTTTCTTCGGCGAAAGACCGGTGACCTTCTTGGAGGTCGTCTTGGTGCTCTGAATCAGGACGTTTTTCACCTTCGTGAACTTACTGCTCGTGGAGCACTGGAGGTGGAAGCCTGTTGACTGCGTGGTACCCCTCTGGGCAGACACCTTCGTCCACTTCGCCGTGAAGCCCTTGGAGGACGCCGTCACGCTCTTGAGCGTCGATGCCTGCGGGATGATCGTAAAGTACGTGCTCAGCGCGCCTTCGTACTGGGAGCCATGGAACTCGACTCTGACCTTGTACGAGCCGACAACCTTGCGTCCGGCCGCATACGAAACGGTGTAATTCGAAGCGGAAATCGTCTTACCTGCCGCATCTGTCACCTTGACGGTCGGCTTCTTCGCAATGCCGTCATATACGTACGTCGTTTTGGACAGCGTGATCTTCTTGGGACGAGGAATCGTGGTTGTTTTTTCTGCGTAGCAGCGATCACACATATACGAGATTCTACCCTTTGCATTCTGATCGGCCTGGATGCGGTAAGACTCCTTGTAGCTGTGTCCCAAAGCGGGAATGGTGACAGAGGAACCGGACTTTACCGCATTGCAGACGGAACAATGAATCGACTTCTGTCCGGCCTGCGTGCAGGTCGCCTTTTTATCAACCGTGTAGGTTGACTTCCAGCTGTGTCCCTTCTTCGGAATGGCTATCTGATAGGTATCCATGCACTTCGAGCAGTGGTATTCCTTGTAGCCTGCTTCGATACAGTCGGCTTCCTGAGTGCCCAGAAGGTCATCCGTCGTATGCGTATGCTTGACAACCGTTGTATACACAGGTCGGCTTGCTCCGGAATCCACGAACGCACGGACGTAAATGAAATAGGTTTGTCCGGCTGTCATTTTGATTCCATTCGTGGTAAACGCAGTGGCAAACGAACTGCTGCAATTTCCCGCGTCTACCAGAGTTCCAGTGCTGTCATAAACCCAAGCGAAATCATCACAAACAGCATTTTCGACTTTCACTTCGTAATAGCCGGTGGTGGATGGCGTAAACTTGTAATAACGCTCCGAGTCACTGTCGGTAAATGTGTACGCCTTCTGCACATTCAAGCTGAGTGCCTCGGCGGTCTGCGCACTGTTGCTGCTGATGGTCGTCCTGCTTTTCACAGCGGAAACGCCGGTCGGCATCGCGGCAAGTGCGGAGGTGCCCTGCAGCGCGAGCGCGGCTGTCAGAAGCAGTGCAAGAATCCTTTTGTGTTTCATAGTATCTCCCCTTTGTGTCCGAAAATTGTGGTTGCTTCTCGTTGATTTGCTATATTATAACATAATTTCATTCCGGCGACAACAAAAAGGTGCGGGAAACCGAATCTTTTCCGGTGAGCCGGAGACGAAAAATCAGCGGGATGTATGACGCACCCCGCTGATTTTTTATGTGGTTGGATTGTTATTTTCCTGTGACGACCGACTTGCTTGCCGACCATTTGGAATAATATTTCTTTCCGCTCACCGTCTTATAGGTGCGGACACGGACATAATACTTTTTCTTTGCCGAAAGCTTGGTGACCTTTCTGGATGTCGTCTTGTTGCTGACAAACGTGATGGTCTTTGCGCTCTTGAACTTGCTGTTCGCGGCGTACTGGAGCTGATAGCCGGTGGTCTGGGTGGACTGTTTTTTCCATCTGGCGGTGAAGCCCTTGGAGGATGCCGCCACGCTCGTGAGCGCCGAAGCCTTCGGAATGATCGTAAAGTACGTGCTCATCGAGCCTTCATACTTGGATCCCTTGAATCGGACGGTTACCTTGTACTTACCGACAACCTTGCGTCCGCTTGCATACGAAACGGTATACCTGGAGGCGGAAATCGTCTCGCCTGCCGCATCTGTTACCTTGACCGTCGGCTTTTTCGTCTTGCCGTCATACACGTAGCTCGTTTTGGACAGCGTGATTTTCTTCGGACGACTAATGGTCGTAGTTTTTTCCGCGTCACAGCGTTCACAGATATACTGGATTTTACCGTTTGCGTCCCGATTGGCTTTGCTGCGGGAACGCTCCTGATAGTCGTGTCCCCAAGCGGGAAACACGATGACGGACTCGGCGTTCACCTCATCGCAGAAGGAACAATGGAACGACTTCTGTCCGTCCTGCGTGCAGGACTGTACACTGTCAATCGTGTAGGTTGTCTCCCAGGTGTGCGGCTTTTTGGGAACATGTACTTCATAGGTATTCCCACAGGTCGTGCAGTTGAAAAACTTGAAGCCTGCATCGTTGCAGCTGGGTTCCTTGGAATACTCCAGCACACCCGTATGCTCATGCTTGGAAACCGTTGTAGCCATTGTTCGGCTTGCATTGTTGTCAATATACGTGACGATGTCGATATAATAGGTACTTCCGGCTGTCATTTGCGTTCCGCTCATAACAGTCGTTTTGGTAAGCTGGTTGTATGTTCCATAGGCTATCGCTTCTCCTGCGCTGTCACGAACGAAAATAAACGTGTCGTTTTCAACAACATTTTCCACTTTTACTTCGTAATAGTCGGTGACGGACGGTGTAAACTTGTAATAATACTCGTCGCTGCCATTAAATGTGTACGCCTTCTGCACATTTAAGCTGAGTGCTTCGGCAGTCTGCAAACTGTTGCTGCTGATGGTTGTCCTGCTTTTTACAGCGGAAATGCCGGTTGGCGTCGCGGCAAGTGCTGTGGTGCACTGCAGCGCCAGCGCGCCTGTCAGGAGCAGTGCAAGAATTCTTTTTGGTTTCATCGTATCTCCCCTTTGTGTCCGAAATGATGGCTGCTTCTCGATTATTTGTTATATAATAGCATAATTTCATTCCAGCGACAACAAAATGATGCGGGAAATCAAATCTTTTCCGGTGAGCCGGAGATGCAGAATCAGCGGGATGTATGACGCACCCCGCTGATTTTATGTGGTTGGATTGTTATTTTCCCGTGACGACCGACTTGGCTGCCGACCATATGGAATAGTATCTCTTTCCGCTCACCGTCTTATAGGTTCGGATGCGGACATAATACTTTTTCTTTGCAGAAAGCTTGGTGACCTTTCTGGATGTCGTCTTGTTGCTGACAAACGTGATGGTCTTTGCGCTCTTGAATTTGCTGTTCGAGGCGTACTGGAGCTGATAGCCGGTGGTCTGGGTGGGCTGTTTTTTCCATCTGGCGGTGAAGCCTCTGGACGAGGCAGAAACACTCGTCAGTTTTGTTGCCTGCGGGACGATTTCAAAATAGCTCTTGACACTACCGGTATACAGATTTTTGAATTGAATCGTAATTTTATATCTTCCGACATTCTTACAATTGGATGGGCAGGAATAGGTATAATTCTTTGAAGAAACCGTCTTTTTACGGTAATCCTTGACGCTTACGGTTGTTTTTTTGTTTTTTCCGTCATAGACAAAGCTTTCAACTCTAATATCATTCACGTGCGGGATTTCTTTGTCTGAATAATATTCACAGGTCGTGCATTCTTCACTATACCATCCATCATATGCAATGTATTCCCCCATACCGGTCGACACAACCTCTGCAGGCTCGATATCCTTCTCAAGCGTATGAGTATGCTTTGTGATCGTGGTATAGGCGGTTCGTCCCGTTCGTCCCTCTGGCGGATACAGTTCCACGACGATATAGTAGGTTTTTCCCGCAGTCAGTTTGGGAAACGCCTTACACTTGTTGGTGTACTGATCCCAGTACCCATAATCGACATCTCTTCCCGAGCTGTCCACAACGTCGATCGTCGTTTTCTCCGGAATAAAATTGTCAACCGTAATCTCATAATATCCTGTTGTCGACGGAACGAAGCGATAATAGTGATCGGTATCATCGACCAGAATTTCATCATCGCCTGTGTCTTTCCAATACTCTCGGAACGTGTATGATTTCCGTTCGTTCAGATTGATGGTCTCTGCGGTCTGTGCATTGTTTCTGATGGACACTACACTTCTCACAGCAGAAGCTCCCGTCGGCTCTGCCGCCAGCGCCGCGCCCCCCTGCGCAAGGATCGCCGCGGATAAAAACAGTGCGAGCAGTCGTTTTGCTTTCATGAAACATCCCTCCTGTTTTGTTACTATTTCCATCATACCACACCTGTTGCTTGTGTCAATTGCAAAAGGAAAATCTCCCCAAGAATTGGGGAGACTTTCTGTTGACCCGCCTTGATTCCCGAAATACTACGTGGTATACTTCCTCGCCGCCCAGACCGGCACGCGCACCCAGTTCTCGGTCGTCTCCAGCGCAGGCATCGTCATGCCCTTGCGGATGGTTCCGACCTTTTCGGAATGGACGCTGTTTTCCGCTCTGGCGTTGAGATTGGCCAGCGTCACCGCCTTGCCGTCCTCCAACTCACAGTGCTTTTTGGCGATCCAGACGCTGGTCTCGATCCAGTTTTTGCTCTCCCCGAGCACAAGCAGTGCCGCGCCCTTGTCGAGCGTCCCGACCTTTTTGCTGGTCACGCCTGCGTCCGCTCTGGCGTTGATGCGCGTCGTAGTGCGGACTGTCCGCGGCTTGGGGGTGAGCAGATAATAGCTCGGGTTTCGATCCAGTGTCGCCCAGCCGCACTGGCTCAGACCGGTTCGGATTACGCCTCTTTTGACCACCGTGACGTTGTCCCTGCGGAGGGTCGTGCTCGTATACTTTCCGTCGTACCAGTAGCTGTCCAGCACGGTGATGGTATCGCCGGACACACTGACCGCCGAGACAAAGTGGCCGCCGCTCGCAAACAACGGATACGCGCTTCCCGCGTGCAGGATCGCCGTCCCTCCCGCCTGCAGATGCTTCCGCAGGTCGGCGTTCTTATAGGTGGCGGTGAAGGAGAATCCGTACCGCTCGGATGCCGCCTTGAGCAGCGCCGCCATGTCCGTCCCGCCGTCCACCCGTGCGCCGCAGGACACCGCAAGCCTGCACATGGTCATCAGACCGACGTCCGCGATACCCGCCGCCCGCAGTGCGTTGCACAGCGATGCCGGACCGCAGGCGGAGTTGTATACCGAGTTTCCGCCGTAGGATACCGTTTTGTACTTGCTCTCGGTCTGAAATGTGACGGTGTATTTCTTCGTACTCACCGCACTCACCTTCCTGTCGAACAGTGCCTTCTCCTCGCGGCGGCGTCTTGTCAGACCGTCCAGCACTTTGCCGCCTGCCTTATTATATGCGGGGATGTGCGCGCTGATCTGTTTGATTGTCCGCGTGCCATCTGCGGTCAGCTGATCAATCGAGCCGATGTTGTACGCAAACGAGACGAGCGCATCCAGCTGATTCTGATTCCAGTGATACCGGTCGTCGTACTTGAGCACGAGCGGCAGATATTTGGTCTCAAGCGACTTCCTGAGCCATCTTTCCGCCGTCTCCTGACTGATTTTCAGTCCCTTTTTGATGGTCACACCCGTGATGGACCTGTCCGCATCGGTCGTACCGTATCCGATCGTCCAGACGCCGACCGGATCGCGGTATGCCGTGAGATCACAGCCCTCCCAGCGTTTGACCAGCGCGAGACAGTTGTCCGAAATGCACTTGCCCATCGTTCACGCCTTTTTGAGGCCGACAATCCAGAAATCGACCGCGGTATTCTTGGCGAGCACCGCACTGTCCGTCGACACATTGACCACTCGGAGATTGTACTCACCGGTGATCGCAAACGTGTTGCTCAGTGCCGCCAGCGGATAGATCGTGCTGTCCGGCAGCGCAATCTTGCCGTACATATCGGTTGTTCCCTGTACACGCACCAGCACGAGCTTGCCGAGTGCCTCCTGCACATCCAGCTGTACCTGCTCGAGCGCCGCGGCCTGTGCCGCCGTCATCACACCGGTCTGTTCTCCGGTCGCCGCCGGAATCTCGACCGCACCGTCTGTCTTAGCCAGTGCCGCACCGTCCAGCTTGACCGCGGTGACGACATCGCGCTTCATGCTCTTTGCCGCCATCACTCTGGCAATTCGATCCACTGCCATTACGCCTCACCTCCGAATGCAATCCAGGTCTTTCCCGCCGCGTCATAGCAGTACAGCGTACCGGTGTCCATCTCGAGGAAGGTACTGCCGTTCTGTATGCTGCGCTCCTGAAACGTCTCCGCCGGCTTGGCATCCGCCGCCAGTCCGACGAGATCAAAGCGGCAGGTCTTGTCGCGGATGTAATCGTTTTCCAAAACTGTGATCATCGTTCTGCTCCTTTCGTTCGTCTCCGTTCACCACCAGTTACCAGAATACCCGATCCGTCCGCGTTGTCCACTGCAACAAGTTGCAGGGCTTGTGGATAACCGCAGAACCGGCACAGGAAGGCGCTCCCACGCCGGTCTGTCCGGTTTTTCCGTCCTGTTTGCTCATTCCGCCTCGGGTTCGGGCAGACCGAGTCCGCGCAGCCAGTCGCGCTCCCAGTCCGCCAGCGGCTCGAACGCCGCATTCCCCTGCACCCGCTGTGCCGAGGCGCGCAGAATCGTGCGGACATAGGCCTCCGGATGGCTCGGGTGTCTGTCTGCCGCCCGCTCGATGTCATGCCGGATGTCCGAGACCGTCATTCCCTCCCGCAGACATTCCTGCATCTCCCGCACAAAGCTTTCCTCCGGCGGTCTGCCGAACGCCTCCCGGAATGCAAAACGAAGTTCGTTTGTCTCATCCGTCATCGTCTCATCGGTCATCATCACCCCGTCATCCGCCGCGGTTTCCGCCGTGTTTTCTCTTGTCTTGTCTGCTCTGCTCTGATCTTCTCTTGTCTTCTCTTCTCTGATCTTGTCTTGTCTTCTCTGTGTACTTTTGCCGTCAGAAACGCGGTTTCTTCCGTCAGAAACCCCATTTGTTCCGTCAGAAACGAATTGAGACAGGATATGACTGCGCAGAGAGATCGCTTTCATCTCCGCGACGGACAGCAGCCAGTACCGCTTGTCCACCTGCACATGACTGCGCTTCGCCGTCGAATTGTAGAACTCCCTCTGCACCCTGCGGCTGGTCAGAATGCGCTCGCGTTCGTACAGCTCCCGGTCGAACAGACCGCACTGTGTGAAGTCCTCCACAAGCGCCGCAATCGTCTCCGCATCCGGCATGTTTTTGCCCTGCAGAAAGTCCAGAATATCAAAGCACAGCTCCTCCATACAGCCGGCCTCCACATAGTACCCCTTGTTCCCGTAAATCAGCGTGAGCACGATCTGATAGACATACGGCGCGAGGATGCCGTAGCGCAGTTTGAGACGGCGGAATTTGCTGTCTGCCATCCAGCCGACGTCGCAGAAAAAGTAATCCAAACCGGTCTTGGGCGGTCTCCCCATCTGATCTCCTCCTTGTCGTTTGCACGGTGTTGTCTGATGTTGCTCTGAGCCGCATATGGCTTAAATTATCAGAATAGGGCATTTTTTGGATTTGTCAAGTGGGACGGCGGGAAAATGGGGTGGGTTGCTATTATTTGTCACATCTGGTATAATCAGATCAAAGTGAAGGAAGAATCTGTTATTGTACTGAAATATGGACACTCAGGGGAAAACAGACATCCTTTGCCGAAATGACAGACAGGCTGACACAATCGGTCAGCCGGAGGAGGTAAATATGAGAAAAAGAATGCTGGCGATGATTTTTGCCGCACTGATGGCATGTACGGTTATGACCGGTTGCGGTGGCGGAGCAGCGGATTCTGCGGCGGAAACCGCATCCAATTCGGAAATAATCGGGAGTGCGGATGAGAAAACTGCGATCGTGCTGACAGACGAGACCGAGGCGGAAGAAGCCTCCGAACCCGCCGCAGAAGTACAGGATGAGACGAAAGAAGAGACTGCCGAAAAAAAGGTCACCTACAAATCTATCCTGAAGAAGTATACCAAAAAGATGAAAAAGAAAACGCCGGTTCTGGTGGAGGAATACAACGAGGAATGCAAGGAACTCTCCGGCGATCTGGAAGCGCTCGCCCAGCTTTCCACCGAAAAAGTCGAAGATCTGGCTGAGATCTGCAACACCGGTGTCGAAGAAATGGCGGACCTGATGCTCAAAAACGGCGACGACTACGACACCTATGAAAAGTGGGCCGGAAAGCTCCAGGACGTCTACATGGAACTTGCGCAGGAAATCACGGATGCCTATATGGATTCGGCGATGTAAACCGGTTCAAAAACATATCGGCCGCACAGCTCCCCTCTGTGCGGCCATATTTTTTACCAAAACCGCTTTTGTTAAAATTAACAATTTCCCTTTATTCCTCCCGTACCTCCGGCAGACCCGCGATACTGGTCAGCAGGGACACCACACCCGCCAGAACGGCGGTGGAGAGCACCATGACCCAGTCGACGCCGCCGAGCGCGGTGGTCGTGCCGATGGATGCCGCGGCGGTCTGTGCTACGGTCTTGAGCGCGCGGATACCGGCGGCGTACGCCCATTTCTTTGAAAAAACACCCATGTCCGTCTCCTCCTTCGAAAAAACAGCGGTCTTTCTGATGCATACGCCGTCCGCCGCGCCGTCATGCCTGTCTCCGCTCATAATTCCGCGCGCAGACGCACATCCTATCTTCCGAGGTGATCATCCATGGCCAAACAGGGAATGAGCCGTCCGGAAAGGACGCACAGCCGTCCCGAAAATCAGACCGCGCCGGTCCCCGAACTGCAGGGCAAGGCAAAGACCGGAAAAAAACCGGCAAACCCGATCATTGCGGGAACCGCACCGCCGTCGCAGAAGGTGTTTCATGCGGCGCCGCACACGGCGGAAAAACCGATTTCCGGTATCTATTCCGTGATTGACAACGATCTCGCCCGCGACAATCTGGAAAACGACATCCCCGAGCCGGA
Organism: Clostridiales bacterium; assembly: GCA_022775385.1. GTDB lineage: Bacteria > Bacillota > Clostridia > Oscillospirales > Butyricicoccaceae > Butyricicoccus_A. Next base: position 5,556 of record JALFIV010000127.1, on the reverse strand, counting down.
TCTCCCCTGAGCCTGCCGGACAGCAGAAGAAGCACCCGAATCGGGTGCTTCCGCTGGTTTTGGTACAAATTTTTATGCGTCCGCCCGCTCCTGTTCATCGCACGGTATCCGATCACAACCGCCCAGACATAGGCGCAGGTTTTCGGAATCATCAGCATGCCGACCGCCGGAACGGTATCCGCGAACAGGACAACCGGAATGTAACAGCCGAAGCTCACGACGACGGCAAGCCAGAGCAGACAAAACAGCTTATCCTCCCTTGCCCTGCGGTAGAACAGCACGACAATCAGCGCACCGAGGATGACAAACGGAATGCTGCGCCAGATGCCCCACGAGAGCGGCGGTGTAATCGGCAAGTCCGGTCGTACACAGCGCGACCGCGCGCGGGACGAGATGAAACGCATCGCCGCATCCGAGCGTCACCGCCATGACGCCGTACAGCAGATACTGCCTTCTCCCCCGGTTCCCGCGGATCATACAAATTCCCAATGTGATGACCGTGATCAGATAGACAAGGTCGAACAGGGTTTCAAAAACTGCCTGCATCCGAATTCCTCCTTCCTTTCTAATGAACATCGTTCATTTTTTGGCAAAAACCATCCCGCCGTTGGCGGCGGGCGGAATGTGCTCAGCGGTAGAGCACACGGCGGATGAGCTGTGTGAGCGGCGCACAGTCGGTCTGCCTGCGCATCAGCATCAGCAGGAGCTGATCGAACACCATGCCGGCAAACGTCTCCTGCGTAAAGGACGGCGTGAACACGGACGGGTCGACCGACGGGTCCGACCGGAGCATGTGCATCATCGCGTCCTGCATATGGCGGAGCGACCGCTCCATGATGCTGCGCGCCTCGCCGCGTTTTCCGGTGGCGATGGCAAACGAATGCGCCGTCAGAAAGCCCGGATACTGCGCCGCGCCGCGCTGAATGCGGGAAAACAGCGTCTCGACATACTGCGGAAAGGACAGGCCGGCGGAATCGGCCGGATCGGCGTGAAAAATATCCCTCCAGATGCTCTCCACCGTCGCAAGCACAAGTTCATCCTTGTCCGCGTAATAGTTGTACAGCGTGCCGAGTGCAATATGCGACTCCCGCGCCACCGCACGCATACTGACCGCCGTCAGTCCGCGCTCCGCCGCAATCCGGCGGCACGCCTGCATGATGGCGTCCCTCGATGTGATACCAGCGCTCACGCTCCTTCACCTCCCACATGAACAAGGTTCATTATGACACGAATGAGACATTCTGTCAACCGTCTGCACAGAAAAAGCCGGTCTCCTCCATGAGGAAACCGGCTTTCGCGTTGTATGTTACTTATTGAGCGTCGCGTTGAGGAATGCTCTCGTGCGCTCCTGCTGGGGGGTGTCGAAGATCTGCTCCGGCGTGCCCTCCTCGGTGATAACGCCGTCCGCCATGAAGATCACGCGGTCGGCGACCTCGCGGGCGAAGCCCATCTCGTGGGTGACGATGACCATTGTCATGCCCTCCTTGGCGAGCGAGCGCATGACATCGAGTACCTCGCCGACCATCTCCGGGTCGAGTGCGGACGTCGGCTCGTCAAACAGCATCGCCTTGGGCTTCATCGCGAGCGAACGCGCGATTGCCACACGCTGTTTCTGTCCGCCGGACAGCTGAACCGGATAGACATCCGCCTTTTCCGCCAGACCGACGCGCTCGAGCAGCTCCATCGCGGTCTTGTCCGCCTCCGACGCGCTCATCAGTCCGAGCTTGGTCGGCGCCAGCGTGATGTTCTCCTTGACGGTCAGGTGCGGGAACAGGTTGAAGTGCTGGAACACCATGCCCAGCTTCTGACGGATCTTGTTAATATCGGATTTCTTATCCAGAATATTCTGTCCGTCGAAGATGATCTCGCCGCCGGTCGGCTCTTCCAGCCGGTTCAGGCAGCGCAGGAAGGTCGACTTGCCCGAGCCGGACGGTCCGATGACAACCACGCACTCGCCGCGCTCGACATGATAGTCGATCTGCTTCAAAACCTCGAGATCGCCAAAGCTCTTGGAAAGATTCTTAACGGTTATCACTCTGACGCAGCCTCCTTTCGATCACGGCCAGAATCTTGGTCATGATCTTGACGATGATGTAGTATACAATCGCTGTTGCAATCAGCGGCAGGAATGTCTGATAGGTACGCGATACGATGAAGTCGCCCGCCTTGGTCAGGTCGACAATCGCGACGTAGCCGACGATGGACGTCTCCTTGACCAGCGTGATCATCTCGTTGCCGAGTGCCGGAATGACGTTCTTGATCGCCTGCGGCAGGATGATGTAGCGCATGGTCTCGCCGTAGGTCAGGCCGAGTGAGCGTCCGCCCTCCATCTGACCGGCGTCAACCGCGAGGATGCCTGCGCGGATGTTCTCCGCGACGTACGCGCCGCTGTTGAGTCCGAAGGACAGAACCGCCGCGACGATGGAGAAGTGGCTGCGGAAGATGACCATGTACATAATCAGCAGCTGAACGACCATCGGGGTGCCGCGGATGATGTCAATGTAGATGGACGCGATGCGCGACAGGACGGTCTTGCGCTTGCGGCGCACCTCGGTCAGCTTCATGAGCGCGAGGATGAAGCCCAGGATGATTCCCAGAATGCCGGCGAGAACCGAGATGCCGAGCGTGACACCCAGACCCTTTGCCATCAGCTGATAGCCGTTGGTGTCCACAAAGACGTACTTGACGTTGTCGATAAAGCGGGAGAACGGATTGGTCGAAGCCTGCTCCTCCGCACCCGTGTCGTCCTGATCGATGTATTCGGTGACGAGCGCGTCAAACGTGCCGTCCTCCTGAATCTGCTTCAGACCCTCGTTGATCTTGGCGAGCAGCTCCTCGTTGCCCTTCTGTACCGCAATCGCGTATTCCTCGGTCGAGGTCTCGTCCGGATACGCAACCAGCTCGCCATTGTTCGCCGCGACGAAGTTGTCCGCCGGGCTGGAGTCGATCATGACGGCGTCGACCGCGCCGTTCTTGAGGGTCACGACGGCGTCCGCGCCCTTCTTGTAGCGGTCGACCGTGCATCCCTCGATCTCCGAGCAGATCAGGTCGCCGGTGGTGCCCTCCTGAACCGCGACCTTCTTGCCGGCGAGATCGTCCGCCGTCTTGATGTCGCTGTCCTTCTGGACAATGATGCTCTGGGTTGCGGTGTAGTAGCTGTCGGAGAAATCGACGGATTCCTGACGCTCCGGCGTCACCGTCATGCCTGCGATGACCGCGTCCACGCCGCCGGTGGACAGCGATGCGATCAGGGACTTGAACTCCATGTTGGTGATCTTGACGTCGAAGCCCTGCTTCTCGCCGATCGCCTTGATGACCGCGATGTCAAAGCCGTCCGGCTGACCGTTGTCATCCATATACTCAAACGGCGGGAACTCCGCGTTGGTGCCGACATTCAGCACCTGCTTGTCGCCGTCCGCCGCTGCGCTCTCCTCGCCGTCGCCGATGTACTGAGCGACCAGTGCATCAAACGTGCCGTTGTCGCGGATCTTCTGCAGACCGTCGTTGATCTTAGAAAGCAGCTCCTCGTCGCCCTTCGGCACCGCAATCGCGTACTCCTCGGTCGAGGTGGTGTCCGCGAACGCCGTCAGCGTGTCCGGATCCTGCTTGACAAACTGCTTTGCCGGGTTGTCGTCGATCATGACCGCGTCGACCGCGCCGTTCTTGAGCGTGACGACCGCGTCGGTGCCCTTCTTGTAGCGCTCAACCTGACAGTCCTCGATCTCCGAGCAGATCAGATCACCGGTCGTGCCCTCCTGTACCGCGACCTTCTTGCCGACCAGATCGTCCGCCGACTTGATGTCGCTGTCCTTGGTGACAATGATGCTCTGGGTCGCCGTGTAGTAGCTGTCGGAGAAGTCGACCGACTGCTGACGCTCCGGCGTCACCGTCATACCTGCGATGACCGCGTCCAGACTGCCGGTGGACAGCGACGCGATCAGGGACTTGAACTCCATGTTGGTGATCTTGACGTCGAAGCCCTCCTGCTCACCGATCGCCTTGATGACGGCGATATCAAAGCCGTCCGGAACGCCCTCGTCGTTCATGTACTCAAACGGCGGGAACTCTGCGTTTGTGCCGACGTTGAGCACCGGCTTGTCACCGGTCTCCTCCGCCTGTTCTTCCTCGCCGTCGCCGATGTACTCGGCTACCAGCTTGTCAAACGTGCCGTTGTCGCGGATCTTCTGCAGACCGTCGTTGATCTTCTCGAGCAGTTCGGTGTCGCCCTTCGGCACCGCAATCGCGTACTCCTCGGTCGAGGTGGTGTCCGCAAACGCCGTCAGCGTGTCCGGATCCTGTGCGACAAACTGCTTTGCCGGGTTGTCGTCGATCATGACGGCGTCGACCGCGCCGTTTTTGAGGGTCATGACCGCGTCCGCGCCCTTCTTGAAGCGCTTGACCTGACAGTCCTCGATCTCCGAGCAGATCAGATCGCCGGTGGTTCCCTCCTGAACCGCGACGGTCTTGCCGACGAGATCATCCGCCGACTTGATATCGCTGTCCTTCGTGACAATGATGCTCTGGGTTGCGGTGTAGTAGCTGTCGGAGAAGTCGACCGACTGCTGACGCTCCGGCGTCACCGTCATGCCCGCGATGACCGCGTCCAGACTGCCGGTGGACAGCGAGGCGATCAGGGACTTGAACTCCATGTTGGTGATCTTGACGTCGAAGCCCTCTTCTTCGCCGATCGCCTTGATGACGGCGATGTCAAAGCCGTCCGGCACGCCGTCGTCGTTCATGTACTCGAACGGCGGGAACTCTGCGTTTGTGCCGACATTGAGCACCGGACGCTTGTCCTCGGCCGCCTGTGCGCTCGTCTTGCCGAGCGTCGTCAGACTGCATCCAAGGAGAATCGCCAGTGCCATGCAGATCGACACAAGCCTTTGGAAACGTAGTTTCATACTCTTGCTCCTTTTTGTAGTGTACTTTATCTTCACAGACCCGGCGGATGCCGCGTCCCGTGCAGTCAGGAAAAAAAAGAGGACACGCCTTGGGTAACGCATCCTCTTTGAGCAGCAACGATATCATCAAGAGCGGACCCGCTCTCTCTTCTCCCTTTCATCGCTGAAAACGCGCCTGTGAACCGGATGGGGAATGCTCCTCATCCGCGTATAGTTTATTGTATAAAAATTCTCGTCACTTTGCAAGAGTCTGCGGACTATTTTTTGCATCGCAGCGAATTTTTCCCGCATTTCAGCATGGTTTCCTGCATGATTTGCCGTTTATGACCCGATTGATGCTTTTCTCCCTCAGTCCTGTACGAAGAACGCCGCGCCGATCGCACCCGGTCCGATGTGCGTGCCGATCGCACTGCCGATGGTGGTGACCGGCAGGGTCTCGGTCTGTCCCCTCCACAGCGCCTCGCTGTCGGCGATGTATTTGCGGAGCAGATGGTCGGACAGACCGCTGTACGCAAGCGTGTACGGCATGGAGAAATCCACCCCGCCGCTCTGCTGAATCAGCTTACTGAGCATATTGTTTCCGTTTTTCGAGCCGCGCGCCTTGCCCAGCATCACGACTGCGCCGTCCTCCAGCGCGATGACCGGCTTGATGGAC
>JALFIV010000112.1 GCA_022775385.1 Clostridiales bacterium | reverse complement strand
ACCTGCTTGGCATCCTTGTCGATCTTGGTGACCGTGCGTCCGAGCATCGGGGTGACGCCCATCTTTTCATAGAAGTCCAGCGGACGATAGTTCATTTTGTCTTCGGTGGTCTTGCCGAGCAGCAGATAGGAAATCAGCGGGCGGCCGTAGGTGAAGTGCGGCTCAGAGGAAATCACGACGATTTCACCCGTCTTGTCGATGGTGCGGATGCCTTCGATACATCCGACTGCTGCGGTAGCGTTGCCAATAATTACATACTTCACGGTGCTCACCTCTCCTCAAATACGATAGCCTTGTTCGGGCAGCCGGCAACACACTGCGGGGTTCCGTCTGCGTTCTTCACACACAGCTCACACTTCTGGACTGCGCCGGAGGTGGAGGTGCTGAGTGCGCCGTACGGGCAGGAAAGGATGCAGGTGTAGCATCCGACACACTTGTCCGTATCGATCGAGATGACGCCGCCCACGCGGGAGAGTGCTCCGGAGATACATCCCTTGACGCACAGCGGCTCCTCGCAGTGGCGGCAGGAAACCGCGAAGCTGATGTTGTCGCGCTCCTCGATCTTGATGCGCGGTGCGATCTTGTGATCCTTCAGCGCTTTGACCATGTCGCTCTTGCCGGAGTTGGCAAATGCACAGTAATATTCGCAAAGATGGCATCCGAGACACCATTTTTCGTTTACATAAACTCGTTTCATCTGATATTCAGTCCCTTCCCATTATTCGCCGGCATGCTTGATGCCCAGGATCTCGAGTTCCTTCTCGTTGAGGCCGATGCCGCGGAGCATCAAACGGTTGCCGCGGAGTGCTTCGATGGAGTTGATGCCCATGCCGCCCATCATTTCGCGGATCTCATGGCTCCATGCGGTGAGAAGGTTGACCAGACGCTTATAGCCGATGTCCGGGTTCAGACGCTTGACGAGCTCCGGTCTCTGGGTTGCGATGCCCCAGTTACAGCGGCCGTTCTGGCAGGTGCGGCACAGATGACAGCCGAGCGCCAGCAGCGCGGAGGTCGCAATGTAAACGGCGTCAGCGCCGAGTGCGATTGCCTTGACGATGTCCGCCGAGTTGCGGATCGAACCGCCGACGACAATGGATACGTTGTCGCGGATACCCTCGTCGCGCAGACGCTGGTCGACAGCGGCCAGAGCCAGCTCAATCGGGATACCAACGTTGTCGCGGATACGGGTCGGCGCTGCGCCGGTGCCGCCGCGGTAACCGTCGATTGCGATGATATCCGCGCCGGAACGGGCGATACCGGATGCAATAGCGGCAACGTTGTGTACGGCGGAAATTTTGACGATAACCGGCTTCTGATATGCGGTTGCTTCCTTCAGGGAGAATACCAGCTGACGCAGGTCCTCGATGGAGTAGATATCATGATGCGGTGCCGGAGAGATCGCGTCGGTGCCCTCCGGAATCATGCGGGCACGGGAGATGTCCGGTGTGACCTTGGCGCCCGGCAGATGGCCGCCGATGCCCGGCTTTGCACCCTGACCGATCTTGATCTCGATCGCGGCGCCGGCATCCAGATAGTCCTTCTGTACGCCGAAACGGCCGGATGCAACCTGAACGATTGTGTTGTCGCCCCACTTGTAGAAGTCCTCGTGCAGGCCGCCCTCACCGGTGTTGTAGAACGTGCCCATTTCCTTGGATGCACGTGCGAGGGACTCGTGTGCGTTATAGCTGATCGAGCCGTAGGACATCGCAGAGAACATGACCGGGATCTCCAACTTGAGGCGCGGTGCGAGGTTCGGAACAATTCTGCCGTTTTCGTCGCGCTCGATCTTGCCCGGCTTTTTGCCGAGGTAGGTGCGGATTTCCATCGGCTCACGCAGCGGGTCGATAGACGGGTTGGTGACCTGGGATGCGTTGATCAGCATCTTGTCCCAGTAGACCGGATAGTCCTTCGGGTTGCCCATGGAGGACAGCAGTGTGCCGCCGGTGCCTGCCTGGCGGTAGACCTCCATAATGGTCTCGCCCTGCCAGTTTGCGTTTTCGCGGAAGGTGTGATCGGTCTTGACGATCTTCAGTGCGCGGGTCGGGCAGAGGGAGACACAGCGGTGGCAGTTGACACATTTGCTCTCATCCGACTCCATGCGTTCGAAATCGACGTCGTAGTGATGTACTTCGTTCGCGCACTGTCGCTCACAGGCGCGGCAGGTGATGCAGCGGTCGCGGTTGCGGACTACTTCATACTGCGGATATAAAAAATCAATAGCCATGATACATTATTCCTTTCCTTGTGCGTCTTCATTTAAGGTGACGATAACCGGTTCGCCGCCGCGCGGGCTCCAGAGCGAATCCAGCTCCGGCTGAATGACGCGGATTGCGGCTTCCTCAGACGCAATGTAGACATCCTCACCCTTTTCGCCGACAACCATCGAGCGAAGCTTCAGACGGTCGTTGAGCGCCATGATGCCGCCGGTAAAGCCGAGCATGATGGAGAACGGTCCGGTGATCAGCAGGTTGGAATACGCATCGCGAAGGTAGGTGTACTCCTGCTTCTGCTCTTCCGGCATCTTTTCAATCGTGGACCAGAACGGTGCAGCGACGACGTGAGCCGCCTCTTCCATCGTCAGACCCTGTTTGCGGATCAGATAGTCGAAGATGTAGGTAATGACCTCGGTATCGGTCAGCAGGTCACATTTATAGCCGTGCATCTCGATCGAGCGGCGGTTTGCGTCATAGGACGAGATTTCGCCGTTGTGGACGATGGTGAAGTCGAGCATCGCGAACGGATGTGCGCCGCCCCACCAGCCCGGGGTGTTGGTCGGATAACGGCCGTGTGCCGTCCAGGAATAGGCTTCGTATTCTTCGAGCTTGTAGTAGATGCCGACATCCTCCGGGAAACCGATCGCCTTGAAGACGCCGCAGTTCTTGCCGCTGGAGAATACATAGGCGCCCTCGTACAGATGGTTGATCTTGGTGACGATGCGGGAGACGAACTCGGATTCATCCAGCTGGGACTCGTTGAGCTTGTAGCGGCGCGGGAAGACGAAGTAACGCCAGATCAGCGGCTCGTCGGTGATATTCGGATGCTTTCTGGTTGGAATTTTGGCAAAGGAAGCAATCTCGAAGTTTTCCTCCAGCAGCTTTTCCGTCTCTTCCTTAATCGCGAGGTTGTCATAGAAGAGGTGGAACGCATAACAGTCGGCGTATTCCGGATAAATGCCGTATGCGGCAAAGCCGCCGCCCAGACCGTTGGAGCGGTCGTGCATGGTGGCGATAGAGCGGATGATTTCGGAACCGTCCGTCTTGCGGCCATCCTTGTGGAAGATGCCCGAGATCGCACATCCCGAGGGGATATGGTACTGGCCTTCTTTTAACATGGTGAATTCCTCCTATATACTACACATATAAATAGAAAAC
>JALFIV010000111.1 GCA_022775385.1 Clostridiales bacterium | reverse complement strand
CGACGATGAGATCATCAAGGTTCACGTTCACACCGACCAGCCGAACGAAGCGCTGGCCGCCGGACTCAAGTTCGGCGCCCTGCTCACGGTCAAGATTGAGAACATGCGTCAGCAGCACTCGGCGAAAATTGTCGAGGAATCTGCGGGCATGGAGAGCAAGCGCGTGATCGCCGCACCGGAAAAGCCGTACGGCTTCGTCTCGGTTGCCGCCGGCGACGGTCTGGTCAGCATCTTCAAGGATCTCGGCGTCGACGAGATGGTACAGGGCGGTCAGACCATGAATCCGTCCACCGACGACATCCTCCACGCCATCGATGCGGTTCCGGCGGAAACCGTTTTCGTCCTGCCGAATAACAAGAACATTGTCATGGCAGCAGAGCAGGCTGTTCCGCTGTGCGAGGGCAAGACGGTTGTCATCATCCCGACCAAGACGGTGCCGCAGGGTATCTCCGCGATGCTCGCCTTTGACGAGGGCAGCGACACCGAGACCAATCGCGAGTGCATGGTCGATGCGGCGGCAAATGTCCGCACCGGTCAGGTCACCTATGCGGCGCGCAACTCGGATTTCGGCGGCAAGAAGATCAAGCAGGGCGAATACCTCTCCCTGTATGAGTCCAAGCTGTGCTCCAACAGCAAGAAGCTGGACGACGCCACCAAGAAGCTCGTGCGCGAGATGTGCCGCACCGACTGCTCGTTCATCAACATCATCTACGGTGAGGATATGACCGAAGAGGATGCAGCGCGCGTTGAGAAGATGTTCCAGAAGGAAGCGCCGGACGCAGAGATCACGATCATCCCGGGCGGACAGCCGGTCTACTACTTCATCCTGTCCGCGGAGGGCTGACCTCGGATGTCTATCTTCGATATTTTTGCCAAACTGGATGCCGAAAAGAAGGCCAAAGCGGCTCAGCCGATTGAGTGGCTGGTCGTCGGTCTGGGCAATCCGGGACGCAAATATGAAAAAACACGACACAACACCGGTTTCCGTGTCATGGACGCGCTGTGCCGCAAGCACGGTGTCTCCTGCGACCGCGCGCGGTTTCAGGCACTGACCGGCGAGGCGGTTTTGGGCGGCAAGCGTGTTCTTCTAGTCAAGCCGCAGACCTTTATGAATCTGTCGGGCGCCGCCGTACACGAGGCCGCATCGTTCTACAAAATCCCTCCGGAGCGCATTCTCGTCATCTTCGACGACATCTCTCTTCCGGTCGGCACACTCCGCATCCGCGCCAAGGGCTCGGCAGGCGGACAGAACGGTGTCAAGGACATCATTGCGCAGCTCGGCTCGCAGGATTTTCCGCGTATCAAGGTCGGCATCGGCGGCAAGCCGCATCCGGACTACGATCTGGCCGATTGGGTATTGTCCAACATCGCACCGGACGAGCTGGAGGCCATGGATGACGCCGTGGACCGCGCAGTGCTTGCGGTTTCCGAGCTCATCCAGAACGGTGTTCCCGCCGCAACGCAGAAATACAACGGCACAAAAATTTCTCAGAAATAAAAAAACTGTCGGTTCACAGGAACCGACAGTTTTTTTGTTGTTTACAGAACAAATACCTTGACCAGCAGGAACAGCAGAATTCCCGCAACCGTGTTGATCGACAGGAAAATAGACATAAACGATGTGGTCTTCCCCTTGGTATTCAAATAGATGGACACCATGAACGACGGCGGCATCAAAAACTGCAGTGCCAGTGCGGCGGTCGTAAACGGATTGAGCGCATCCAGCGCCGTCAGGAGCGGGAATGCGATGAGCGCGAGGACAATCTGTACCCCGTAGCGGCATACCAGCATGCGAAGAGACATCGCATTGACAGCCGGATCGAGCTGGAAGTTATAGCCGATGATGATCAGCACAAGCATGCCGACCGGCTGGGTCAGAAAGCTCAGTGTCGTATCCACAAGTGTGCCGACCGGTGAGGATGCAATTGCGCCGCCCAATCCGAGCACGCCGACAATCAGTCCGACCAGAAGCGCCCACATCGCCGGACTCTTCTTCGCAATCTCCACACAGGATTTGACCGACGCCGACCCGTTGTTGTGCGAGAGCATCAGCATCAGGAACACAGAGAACACAAACAACGTGACACCGAGGTCGGCGCAGGCATAGTAGTGCAGATTCTCCTGTCCCATGATCATGGCGAACATCGGATATCCAAGCATGCCGCCCTCATAGCTGGTACACAAAAATGGAACCGTATATCCGCTCTCCCCGAAAAACCGCCGGAGCGGATAACCCAGAAGAAATGCCAGCGTCAGCAGAACGAGCATGGTGAGCACGATGGTAATCGTCGCCCGGTCAAATGTAATCAGATAAAACGCCTTAAAAATGACAACCGGAATGATAAAGGTTGAGATCAATCCGCGCAGATCGTCGATAGATTTCTGGCTGACAACCTGTGTCTTCCGGCAGGCGACGCCGATTCCGATTGCAATCAGAATCGGCAGAAGTGTATTGAGCATATCAAGTAATGTCTGCATCGCTTACATCGCCATGCGATAAATCGCCTCGGCTGCCTCCGGAGTTATTTTGATGTATCCGCCGACCTGCCGTCCGTCTGCTACGCCGAGCATCTTGACCAGAGTCGGAATGTCTTCTTCCTTGCCGCCCAGCTCACGGATGGTAGCCGGCATGCCGATGGAGGTCAGGAATGCGCGGAACCGTGCAATTCCCTCCTGTGCCGTGCGCTCCGGATGGGCAAAGTCCATATCGCAGCCCCAGACGCGGACCGCAAACTGCGCCATGCGGCTGACATTATGCTCCGTGACATAGGTCATCCAGTTGGGTGCAATGACCGCGAGACCCGCACCGTGCGCACAATCATACAGGGCGGACAGTTCGTGCTCAATGTCATGGCTCGCCCAATCCTGCTCCCGTCCGACACCGCAGATATTATTGTGCGCGACCATGCCACCCCACATGATGTTCGCACGCGCCTGATAATCCGCAGGGTCAGCAATGACCTTCGGCGCTTCCTCGATCATCGACTTGAGGATACCCTCACACAGGCGGTCGGTGATCTCCACATCCTCGGTGTTGGTAAAGTAACGCTCACAGACATGGATCATGATATCCGTAATGCCGCACGCGGTCTGATATGCCGGCAGCGTTGTGGTAAATTCCGGATTGAGGATCGAGAACCGCGGACGAAGTGCCTCTCCGGTCGCGCCGCGCTTGACCATGCCGTCCTCCAGCGTGATCACCGAATCCGGTGAACCCTCACTGCCCGCCGCGGCAATGGTCAGCACCGTGCCGACCGGAAGTGCGCGATCGATGGTCATATCCTTGGAATAATAATCCCAGAAATCGCCGTCATATACCGCACCGGCCGCAATCGCCTTCGCCGTATCGATTGAACTGCCGCCGCCGACTGCCAGAACGAAATCAATCTTCTCCTTCCGGCAGATCTCAATACCCTGATAGACCGGTCCGCTGCGCGGATTCGGCTGAATGCCGCTCAGCTCCACAAACGGGATGTTCTCCTCGTTCATCGCGGCGGTCACCGCATCATAGACACCGTTGCGCTTGATCGAGCCGCCGCCGTATACCATCAGCACCTTACTGCCGCCGAACCGGCGGATCAGCGATCCGATCTGCTTCTCACTCTCCTTGCCGAACGCAAAATAGGTCGGCGCATAAAAAGTAAAGTTATCCATACCCTTCACTCCTCTCAATTGTTACTTTTAGTATATCGCATTCTAATCTGTTGCGCAAGACAGCCCTCTCAGATTTCATCCTGCGGCTGATAAAGCACAAACCGGTTTTTGCAGACCGTCAGCAGACCGTCCCGCTGCATTCTACTCAGCTCGGCAGACAGTGCACTGCGGTCCACGCTCAGATAATCCGCCAGTTCCTGACGGTTAAACGGAATCACCACCTCAGTGCTCCCCTGCCGCAGTGCCAGATCGGACAGATAAGACAGCACCCGTCCGCGAATGGTCTTGGAGGAAGTATAAAAAATCCGGCGCGAGAGCTGGAGATTCTTCTGCACCGATTCCATCAGCAGATTGCGGATCAGCGTCCTGTGATGTGGACAGTTGCTGTCACACGGGGAAACGATCCGCTCCGCGTCCAAAAACAGGATTTCCGACCGTTCTGCCGCCACAGCACACACCGGCATCGATTCCTCCCGGCAGAGCGCATAGGTCTCCGCAAACACCTCTCCCGGCATGACGCGGCTCAGCACGCTCTTGTTTCCCCACAGATCATTCTTTTCAATCCGGACACTGCCGGATAATACAAGCCCCATCCGCTTGGTTTTTCCGCCGGCCTGCAGGATGACTTCCCCGCGCGCCGCCGTCTTTTTCTCCGCCCGCAGGCATGGCAGGAGCTGTCGGATTTCCTCTGCTGTCATCTCATGAAACAACGCAGTCGATGCCAAAATATTTTCCATCATCTTTTCTTCCTTTTCGTTGTTATAACAACATACTTTTTTCGCTCATTTTAGTAGACTATGTTCACAAAGTCAATCACACCAACACATGAAAAAAGGAGTGCTATTATGATCCGAAGAATCATTCAGATTGATACAGAAAAATGCAACGGATGCGGCGCCTGTGCATCCGCGTGTCACGAAGGCGCTATTGGCATGGTGGACGGAAAAGCCGTTTTACTGCGTGACGACTACTGCGATGGTTTGGGCGACTGCCTCCCCGCCTGTCCGACCGGTGCGATCTCATTTGTCGAGCGGGAGGCGGCCGCCTATGACGAGGCAGCTGTGAAAGCAGCTATGCGCAAGCGGCATTCCGGCTGTCCCGGCAGTCAAATGCGCACGATGCACCACACCGAACCGACACACCCTGTCTCAGATCGTCCGACCTCACAGCTCAGCCAGTGGCCGGTTCAGATCAAGCTTGTACCGGTTCAGGCGCCGTACTTTGACGGGGCAAATCTGCTGATTGCGGCGGACTGCACTGCCTATGCCTATGCAAACTTCCACAAGGACTTTATCCGAGGCAAGATCACGCTCATCGGCTGTCCCAAGCTGGATTCGGCGGATTACAGCGAAAAACTCACCGAAATCATCCGTCAAAACAACATCAAGAGCGTCACGGTGGTGCGCATGGAAGTACCGTGCTGCGGCGGACTGGAGCACGCTGCGGTGACCGCACTGCAGAACAGCGGAAAATTCCTGCCATGGCAGGTTGTGACGATTTCCATCGACGGAACCATCCTCGATCGTTAATCTTAAAAAAGCACAGCAGGAGCGCCGTTTTCCCGGTTCTCCTGCTGTTTCTTCGTTTATTCCTTGGGAAGCATGATCACACCGGCATGAACACCCCGGTGTCCCTGTGTCGCGCGGTGCGACCAGAAAATATCGCTGTGGCATTTGGTACAGATCTCACTGTCGACAATCTGTTCCACGCCCGCCTCCCGCAGCAGCATGGTGTTGATCCCCTGCAGATCCGGGAAATATTTCGCGCCGCGCTTCTCGATATACGGATTCACGCGCTCTCCCATTTCGTCCCGCATGGCATCCGGCACATCGCGGTCGGTCTCAAAACAGCAGTTCCGGATGGACGGTCCGATGACTGCGCGGATGTTCTCCGGCTTTGCACCGTACTGCTCCGCCATCATGCGCACCGTCTTTTTCAGAATTCCCTTCGCCGTGCCGCGCCATCCCGAGTGGCAGGCTGCAATACTGCGGCTCACCGGATCATATAATAAGGTGACCACACAGTCCGCATAGAATCCGCACAGCGGAACACCCGGCAGATTGGTCACGACCGCATCCACCTGCCAGCTGTTGGGCTGTCCCAATCCCATGCCGATTTCCTTTTCGGTCACTACACCGACCTCGTCGTTGTGTACCTGCTTGGTGCAGGTCAGGCGCTCCTTCTCTACGCCGAACCACCCGGCGAGGATATCGTAGTTTTTGAGGACATTCTCCCGCTCATCTCCGCGGTTAAATCCCAGATTGAGAGACGCCACATGACCGGTGCTCACACCGCCGAATTTCGTGGTAAACATATGCGGGATATCGATCGTCCGGCTTGTATAGAAAACCAGATCCCCATCCTTTTTTCGTTCCATTGATGCGTTCATCCGCATAACCTCCGGTATCAGATTCCGGTCAGATGATACACCGCACCGCGCACAAAGAGCCGGAATCCTGCAAAATTTCATTGTTATGTTTCATTATACTATGAACATGTAAAAAAATATAGGGTAGAATGTAAAATTCTCTTCTGTTCCGCTTTCTCTTCAATTGGGTAATTTCCGCGCACTTTTCGTTCAAAAAATGAGTATTTTCTGCAATTGCCACCCTTTCACTGCAGACGGTTCACCTTGACAGAAGTCCTGCAAACGATTAAAATGAAGTGAATGCACCTGTACGGGGACGATGCGATCTCTCGTCTAACCGCACAGGAATTCATGAATTCAAGTATAATTTTTTGAAAAAAATTACAAATTTAGGAGGTGTTCTACAATCACATGGTAATCGGCATCATTATCGCCGCTATCGTTGGTATCCTGGCGGGCTGTCTGCTGGGCTTTACTTATAGAAAGCGCATCGCGGAAAAGGAAATCGGCGGTGCTGAAGAAGAAGCAAAGAGAATCATCAACGAATCCATCAAGACAGCGGAAAGCAAGAAGCGGGAAGCTGTCCTGGAAGCGAAGGAAGAAATCCACAAGAGCCGCGCTGATCTCGATCGCGAGATCAAGGAGCGCCGCAGCGAGATTCAGAAGTCGGAGCGCCGTCTCCAGCAGAAGGAAGAGACGCTGGACCGCAAGATCGACGCAAACGACCAGAAGAGCGAGGAGCTGTCCCGCCGTCTGGCCCGCGTGCAGAAGACACACGACGAGGCAGAAAAGATCAAGGCAGAGCAGATCGCCCGTCTGGAGGAGATTTCCGGTCTGTCCCGCGAGGAGGCCAAGGACTATCTGGTCAGTTCGATTGAGGCAGAGGCTCAGCACGACGCCGCAGTCAAACTGCGCGAGATCAATCAGAATCTGAAGGACGAGGCCGATATGCAGGCCCGCAAGATCATCACTTCGGCCATTCAGCGCTGTGCCGCCGACCACGTCGCAGAGGCAACCGTCTCGGTTGTTCCGCTGCCGAATGACGAGATGAAGGGACGCATCATCGGACGCGAGGGACGCAATATCCGCACCCTTGAAACCATGACCGGCGTCGACCTGATCATCGACGACACGCCGGAGGCAATCACCCTCTCGTGCTTCGATCCGGTCCGCCGTGAAATCGCCCGTCTGACGCTGGAAAAGCTCATCATTGACGGACGCATCCACCCGGCACGCATCGAGGAAACCGTCGAGAAGAGCCGCCGCGAGGTCGACCAGATCATCAAGCAGGAAGGTGAACGCGCCGTATTCGAGACCGGCATCCACAATCTGCATCCGGAGCTGGTCAAGCTGCTCGGCCGTATGCGCTACCGCACGAGCTACGGACAGAATGTTCTGCAGCACTCCATCGAGGTATCCCACATCGCGGGTGCCCTCGCCGCCGAGCTGGGCATCGATGCACAGCAGGCCAAGCGCGCCGGACTGCTGCACGATATCGGCAAGTCGGTTGACCGCGAGATGGAAGGTTCCCACGTCGACATCGGTGTGGATCTGTGTAAGAAGTATCACGAGAATCAGGATATCGTCCACGCAGTTCACGCACATCACGGCGACATTGAACCGCGTACACTGGTTGCCTGTCTGGTACAGACCGCAGACGCCATTTCGGCTGCCCGTCCGGGTGCCCGCCGAGAGAATCTGGAAGCTTACATCAAGCGTCTGGAAAAGCTCGAGGAGATCGCCAACACGACGCCCGGTGTCTCCAGTTCCTATGCCATTCAGGCCGGACGCGAGATCCGCATCATCGTCAATCCGGAACAGGTTTCCGACGACCGCATGGTTCTTCTTTCCCGCGAGATCGCAAAGAAGATCGAGAGCGAGCTGGAATACCCGGGTCAGATCAAGATCAGCATGATTCGCGAGACCCGCGCAATCGAGTACGCAAAATAAAGCAGAATAAAAATCCCGCCGACTCCGGTCGACGGGATTTTTTTGTCTGGATTTATGCCGGCAGTCTCCGGCAGGTGAGCAGAATGATCTGACGCTCCCGCGCCAGATGCCGCAAAAGCTGCATGGCGCAGGCCGCACGCTCCTCATCATAAGTCAGAAACGGGTCGTCCAGAATCAGCGGGACTGTCTCGTTTCCCTGATCCAGCAGCACGGTACATGCCGCCAGCCGCAGAGCCAGATACACCTGATCGCGCGTGCCGCTCGACAGCCGCAGACGGTCCAGCTCCACCGCGCTGTTTTCCGCCCGGCACACCGCCTCAAAATTCGTGTATAGCTGCAGTGCAGTGTATTTCCGATTGGTCAGAATCTGTAGGTACTGCTGTGCCAGCCGGTTGATTTCCGGCGACATCCGTGCAGTCAGCTCCGCGTTGACACGCACCAGTGACTGCTTTGCCAGCGCAATGGCATCCAGATTCCACAGGATGTTGCCGTGCTGTTCCTTCAGCTCGCGCTGTCTCTGACGCAGGATCTCGGGATCTCCGATTTCGGCGCACCGTCCGCGGCACACCGCAATTTCCTGCTGTAGCTCGGCCAGCGCATCGCGCGCGTCCTCCAGCTCGACCTCCGCTGTCTCCATCAGCTGCTGCAGTCCCAGACTGCCCTCCTGCTCGAGAAGATCGAGATACTCCTCCGACATCTGCTGCTGATACTCCCGCGCCTCCAGATACCGTTCGCGCAGCTGCACGAGTTCCGCTGTTCTGTTCCGGATTTCATGGATATCGATCTCGGTCATCCCCAGATCCTCCGCCGCGCGGAGCAGCTGTTCTCTGGTTTCATCCGGCTCGTCCGGAACGGTTTCCTGTTCCGCAGCCCGGCCGCGCCATCCGAACAGAAAGATCAGGATGCCGACGCCCGCCAGCACACCGGACAGCACGGCAGATGTGCCCATCAGGAAAACAGCCGCCGCCGCACATAAAACAGCAATCACCATTATCCATAGGCTCGGCCGCCTCGGTTTATCCTCCGGCTCATAGGTACCGTATTGACCGGGGTGCGCCGCATCAAACGCTTCCAGCGCACTCTCCATCGCCTTGATTCTGCGCAGATCCGGCAGCTGACTGCGCAGCCGTTCCGCCGCCTCCTTGGCGTCCTGCTCGCGCTGCTGTGCCCGCTCCCGCTTTCCCGCCATCTGTACGAACTGCTTGGTCTGCACCGCGCGGTATGCCTCTTCCTTATGCTCCACCCACCGCTGTGCCTCCGGAATTCTGTCCGTCCGCCGGCGGATTTCTTCTTCCAGCTTGTCGAGATGCCGGATCTTTTCCTGAATCTGTTCCAGTTCCGCATCCGTCTGTGCAAGACGTCCGTGAACACCGCCCTTGAGCTGGCTGCGCCATTTATCCAGCCGGCGCACCGCCTGTGCATACTGCATGGCGCTGTCTCCGGTCGTCGACAGTGCGAGAATCCGGTCGCTGAGTTCCGATGCGGACACCGCCTGATTCAGTCCGTCCACCATCGCCGAAGCGCGGAAAGCCTCTTCTCCCACGCCGGTGAGCGTCTCGCCGCAGGTCTTGCTCGTCAGCGTCAGGCATTCTTCGCCGGTATCGGCATACCGCGCCGAGAATTCCTGCATCGGTCCGCCCTTTCCGGTCTGCCGGCTGAGCACAATCCGACGCCCTTGATATTCGATTTCCAGAATGCCGCTCATCGGCTGTCCGTCCGCCGGACGGTACCGCGTTTTATCGGACAGTGCCTGGCGGCTGTCGCGCTTTGCCGTGTTGAGCCCATAGAGCATCACACGGATAAAATCGCACAGCGTCGTTTTTCCGCCCTCGTTCGGCAGATACCGCACATCCAGTCCGTCGGAAAAACGGATTTCCCTGCCGTCCAGAATGCCGAAATGCCCCTGCGCACGAAGAATCCTCATGACAGTTCTCCTCAAATTTGTTTTCTGTTTCTCATTATATCATCCGCAGCCGCAAAAATATATCTCTATTTTCCCTCAGCCGGCACGGATTCACAGCAGATTTCTCCCATTCACCCTTTTCGGCGCATTTGCTTCATATCCTCAATTTCCTTCAAAAACCGGTCATTTCTCGTCATTTTCAATCAAAATCCCCCTATCTTTCCCTCGAAAGTTAACATTTTATCCAAGTTTTTTGCATAAATCAATTTACAAAACTAGCCGATTAGGGTAAAATAAGAATGGAATCCGAACAAGTATTCCAATCTATTGCAGGAAGCAAAAATTTATTAGATTTTTTCCTGTAACATTGGCATATGTTGTTGAAGTTCTGCCAAAGTTTTGGTACAATTAGGATGTGCGAGATAACCAGTCCCGAAAGGGACTTCTTATACAAGCAAAGAAATTTTATTTAAGGAGATGTCTAACATGGATGCTTTTAGCAAGGCCTTACAGGCAGACAAGAGAGAGATCATCATCGCTCCGACGATCTACAAGTGTGCAGATTTCGGTATGTTCGCAGAGGAGTTCAAACTGAACGAGCGTGACTGCGTTCTGACGAACGAGTTTATTTACAAGCCGTTCATGGAGCAGTACAACCTGCCGTGCAACTTCGTATTCCAGGAGAAGTTCGGTGCCGGCGAGCCGTCCGAGGCAATGATCGAGACCATGTACGAAGCAATTCCGTACGATTCCTATGACCGCGTTATCGCTATCGGCGGCGGCGCTATCATGGACCTCTGCAAGCTCCTCGGCTGCAAGCGTCCGACTTCTGTACATGAGCTGTACTTCAAGCGTGAGCCGGTTATCCACGAGAAGGAAGTAATCGCTATCCCGACCACCTGCGGCACCGGTTCTGAGGTTACCAACATTTCCGTTGCAATCGTCAAGGACGAGAAGGACGGCGTTCTGACCGGCGGCGAGACCAAACTCGGCCTGGTTTCCGACGACATCATCCCGAACAAGGTTTGCCTGATTCCGGATATGCTGAAGACCCTGCCGTACAAGCCGTTCGCTTCTTCCGCGATCGACGCACTGATCCATGCAACCGAGTCCTTCCTGTCCCCGGCTCGTAAGACCACCACTTCCGAGATGTACTCCGTCAAGGCTATGGAGATGATCCTCGAGGGCTTCCGCCGCATCGGCGAGGACGGTCCGGACGCTCGTATGACCTATCTGGACGAGTTCGTAACCGCTTCCCTGTTTGCCGGCATCGCATTCCTGAAGGCTGGTTGCGCTACCGTACACGGTATGTCCTTCCCGCTCGGCGGCACCTACCATGTACCGCACGGCGAGTCCAACTACGCTCTGTTCGGCAAGATCCTTGAGATCTACGACGAGAAGGATCCGAACGGCGAGCTGCTGCGCTTCAAGAAACTGGTTGCACGCATCACTGGCTGTGAAGTTGAGAACGCGATTCCGTACCTGAACGAGCTGCTCGAGAAGGTTCTGCATCTGAAGCCGCTGCGCGAGTACGGCGTCAAGGAAGCAGACATCAAGGCATTCGCTGAGTCCGTTGAGGCAAACCAGCAGCGCCTGATCACCAACTCCTACGTACAGCCGTGGACCAAGGAGCTGTCTGAGCGCGTTTACAGAGAGTGCTTCTAAGACTGAAAATTTCATCTTACTTCACCGTTAGCCTGTAAACTTGCAGCGGGTACTGTGTTGTCCGCGGTACCCGCTGCTTTTATTCCAAGATCCGTAACGAGATATTGAAGAAAGGAAACCAACCATTATGATGACCAAGGACCAGTATATTGAATCCCTGCGTAAACTGAACCTCAATCTCTGGATGTTCGGTAAGAAGATTGAGAATCCGGTAGACGATCCGGTAATCCGTCCGTCTCTGAACTCCTTCGCCGCTACTTATGAAGTTGCTGAGGATCCGCAGTACGAGGATCTGATGACCGCTACCTCCCATATCACCGGCAAGAAGATCAACCGCTTCACCAACATCCATCAGAGCACCGATGACCTGATCAAGAAGGTCAAGATGCAGAGACTTCTGGGTCAGAAGACTGCTGCCTGCTTCCAGCGCTGTGTAGGTATGGACGCAATGAACGCTGTTTATTCCTCCACCTACGAAATCGATGAGGCTTGCGGCACCAAGTATCATGAGAACTTTGTCAAGTTCCTGACCCGCGTACAGGACGAGGACCTCGCAGTTGACGGCGCAATGACCGACGTCAAGGGCGACCGCGGTCTGGCTCCGTCCAAGCAGGCTGATCCGGATCTCTACCTGCATGTTGTTGAGAGAACGCCGGACGGCGTTTACGTAACCGGTGCCAAGGCACATCAGACCGGCTACATCAACTCCCACGAAGTACTCGTTATGCCGACCATCTCCATGCGTCCGGGCGACGAGGACTACGCAATTTCCTTCGCTATCCCGACCGATTCTGAGGGCATTACCCTGATCTACGGCCGTCAGTCCTGCGACACCCGTAAGCTCGAGGAGTACAACGACATCGACGTCGGCAACAAGACCTACGGCGGCCACGAGGTTCTGGTTATCTTTGACCACGTATTCGTTCCGAACGACCGTATCTTCCTGAACGGTGAGGTTCAGTTCGCCGGCATGATCGTCGAGCGTTTCGCTGGCTTCCATCGTCAGTCCTACGGCGGATGCAAGGTTGGTGTCGGCGACGTCCTGATCGGCGCTACCCAGCTGGCTGTCGAGATGGCAGGCGCTGCAAAGGCTTCCCACGTCAAGGATAAGATCATCGAGATGACCCACCTGAACGAGACCCTGTATGCCTGCGGTATCGCATGCTCCTCTCAGGGCTCTGCTACCAAGTCCGGCGGTTACCTGATTGACCTGCTGCTGGCTAACGTCTGCAAGCAGAATGTCACCCGTTTCCCGTACGAGATCGCTCGTCTCGCACAGGATCTGGCCGGCGGTCTGATGGTTACCCAGCCGTCTGAGGCTGACTACCGCAACCCGGTTACCCACGACTACATCGTGAAGTACCTGAAGGGTGTTGACTCGGTTGCAACCGAGGATCGTATGAGAGTCCTCCGTCTGATCGAGAACATCACCATGGGTACCGCAGCTGTCGGCTACCTGCCGGAGTCCATGCACGGTGCTGGTTCCCCGCAGGCTCAGAGAATCATGATCTCCCGCCAGTCCAACATGGAAATGAAGAAGAAGCTGGCTAAGGCGATCGCACGCATCGACTAAGTTTTTGACAAAACGGTGCTGAAATTTCTGTAACAAAGTATGGCGATAGGCACTCATAGATTGTTCTCTGTGGGTGCCTATCTGTCCGTTTTTGTTCTGTCAAAAGGAAAAAACACTATGCTGACGTGTACTGTTAAATTCTGCGGCGGATGCAATCCCCGCTACGACCGAGGCGCCGCCTATCGGGAAATCACCGGTGCGGTGCACGATATCGCATCCTTCTCTCTTCCCCAGGACGGCAAGCACTATGATGTCCTGCTGATTATCCGCGGCTGTACTGCCTGCCCATACCTCTATGAGGAGATCGATGCGGATCACCGGGTGCTCTGCGTGGCGGAGGATCAGATCGGACAGGCTGCAGATGCGATCCGCGCACTGGTATCGTCGAAATAGATAACAAAAATAGACAACTGAGGAACGACAGCGTCCGCTGCGTTTCTTGATTGATAGAGCATCAATTGTGAAAGGAAGATTCCAATGAAGAAAGTCAAGATTGTTTCTGCTGAGGAAGCTGCTCTGCTGGTCAACGATGGCGACACCATCGCAACCGGCGGCTTCGTAAGCTGCGCCTGCCCGGAGACCCTGTCCAAGGCTCTGGAGAAGCGTTTTATTGAAACCGGTCATCCGAAGGACATGACCCTGTTCTACGCAGCAGGTCAGGGCTACCGCGGAACACCGGGCTCCGGCGGCGACCACTTTGCTCACGAGGGCATGGTAAAGCGCGTTGTCGGCGGCCACTGGGACCGTGCTCCGGGACTCGGCAAGCTTGCTCTTGAGAATAAGATTGAGGCATACAACCTGCCGCAGGGCGTTATCACCCATATGTACCGCGACATCGCTGCACACAACATCGGCACCATCACCCACGTTGGTCTGTACACCTTCGCTGACCCGCGCAACGGCGGCGGCAAGCTGAACGACGTAACCAAGGAAGATCTGGTTAAGCTGATCAACATCGAGGGCGAGGAGCGCCTGCTGTACAAGGGCTTCCCGATCAACGTTGTCTTCCTGCGTGCTTCCTACTGCGACGAGCGCGGCAACTGCACCGTTCACCGCGAAGTAGGTCCGATGGACGTTACCGCGATGGCTCAGGCATGCAAGAACTCCGGCGGTAAGGTTATCGTTCAGGTTGAGAAGATTGTTGCTGCCGGTTCTCTGGATCCGAAGCTGGTCAAGATCCCGGGCATCTATGTTGACGCTGTTGTTGTCGGCACCGAAGAGGACAACATGCAGTGCATCGGCGTACCGTACGACGGCGCTGCTGCCGGCGAGTACACCATCCCGCTGGATGCCATTCCGACCATTCCGCTGAACGAGCGCAAGGTTATCGCTCGCCGTGCTGCAATGGAGCTGCCGAACGATGCAATCGTCAACCTCGGCACCGGTATGCCGGAGATGATCGCAAATGTTGCTGCTGAGGAAGGCATCTCTGACAAGATGACCCTGACCGTAGAGGCTGGCCCGATCGGCGGCATCCCGCTCGCAGGTCCGCAGTTCGGCGCTTCTGCAAACGCTGAGGCAATTCTTGAGCACAACGTACAGTTCGAC
>JALFIV010000099.1 GCA_022775385.1 Clostridiales bacterium | reverse complement strand
ACATCGCCTGTGACGAGTGTCCGGTCGACCGCTACTCGGTCAACAACTCCTGCCGCGGCTGTCTTGCGCACCGCTGTATGAATGTCTGCCCGCGCGGTGCAATCAGCAAGGGTGATGACGGTCGTGCGAAAATTGACCCGGAGAAGTGCATCCACTGCGGACGCTGTGCAAAGGTCTGCCCGTACGGGGCGATCACCGAAAATGTCCGTCCGTGCGAGAGAAGCTGTAAGATCGGCGCAATTAAGATGAACGATCAGCAGAAGGCGGAGATCGATCATGAGAAGTGCATCAACTGCGGCGCCTGTGTATCGCAGTGTCCGTTCGGCGCGGTTGTCGATCATTCCTATCTGGTCGATGCGATGCGTCTGGTTGAGTCGGCGGACCGACGCGGCTACTATGCGGTTGCCGTTGTCGCACCGGCCATTGCCTCGCAGTTCCCGAACGCGACCGTCGGTCAGGTAAAGACCGCACTGCGCAACTTCGGTTTCCACGACGTTGTTGAAGCCGCTCTGGGTGCCGACATGGTCACCAAAAAGGAGACACAGGAGCTGGCGGAGAAGGGCTTCCTGACCTCGTCCTGCTGTCCGGCGTTTGTCCGCTATATCCGTCAGCACATGCCGGAGATGGCGGAGCACATTTCGCATAATCTCTCGCCGATGGCGGAGGTCTGCCGCTACATCAAGGAAAACAGCGCATGGCCGGTCAAGACGGTATTTATCGGACCGTGCACCGCAAAGAAATACGAGCAGACGCTGCCGACGGTCAGCCCGTGGGTAGACTGCGTCATCACATTTGAGGAGCTGCAGGCGATGCTGGATGCGGCCGGATTCCCGCCGGAAGAGCAGGAAGAGATGCCGGTCGATGATGCATCCTACTTCGGCCGTATCTTCGCCCGTGTTGGCGGTCTGTCCGAGGCGGTCGCACAGAGCGTCAAGGAGCAGGGTCTTGAGCTGGAGGCCAAGCCGGCGGTCTGCAGCGGCATCGAGGCGTGCAAGGTTGCTCTGCTCAAGGCAAAGATGGGACGCCTGCCGGAGAACTTCATCGAGGGCATGGCGTGTGAAGGAGGCTGTATCAACGGCGCCGGCACCATCAACCACACCCCGAAGGACCGCATGACAGTCGACAAGTT
Organism: Clostridiales bacterium; assembly: GCA_022775385.1. GTDB lineage: Bacteria > Bacillota > Clostridia > Oscillospirales > Butyricicoccaceae > Butyricicoccus_A. Next base: position 14,784 of record JALFIV010000099.1, on the reverse strand, counting down.
CGGCAAGGAGACCAAGAAGGAATCCATCGGCATGTCCATCAACAGCTATCAGACCAAGTTCTGATTTTCAATCCAAAAAACAAACAGCGGTATCCTGTTCCATGGAGCAGGGTACCGTTTTTTTGTCTGCACCTGCGGGATACCCCGAACATAGAATGGGAAGAGACAAATTCGGGAGGAGAGAACGGCTATGCCTACTGTCTATCTGAGTCCATCCACCCAGGAGTACAATCCCTATTATGACGGGGTGGGAAATGAAGAGTACTATATGAATCGGATCGTCGATGCGATGATTCCGTATCTCGATGCCTCGGGCATCCGGTGGCTGCGCAACGCGACGTCAGATACCGCGCTGACCTCCGCGCAGGCGTCCAATGCGGCGGGCGCAGATTTGCATGTCGCACTGCACTCGAACGCCGCGCCGGAGGAGCTGAGCGGAAAACTGCAGGGGACGGACGTCTATTACTATACGACGAGCGAAGCGGGAAGACGGGCGGCGGAGATTTTTGCCAACAATCTCAAACTGATCTATCCGATGCCGGATAAGGTGCAGGTGCGTCCGACGACCGCGCTGGCGGAGCTGCGGCGCACGGCGGCGCCGAGTGTGCTGATTGAGCTGGCCTATCACGATAATCCGGACGATGCCAACTGGATCCGTATGAACATCCGGGATATCGCACGCAATCTGGTGATCTCGATTGCGGATTTCTTTGCAGTGCCGTTTGAGGGGTAAGCAGGCATAACATGCTACGGCGCGCATACAGTTTGGCAGGGGGAACTGTATGCAGATTCGTCGATGGATGCTCGCCGCCGTGGCGGCACTCCTGTGTGCGGCAGGAGAGCTGTACTGGGTCTGGCAGAGCGGTGCGGCACAGCCGGCACAGGGAGAGTTTATCCAATATGTCAACTTCAATATTCCGTCCCGTGTCCTGCGCGAGGCGATGGACGAGGACTGCCGGCGTGAGGGCGAGATCAGCTGGATATCCATCCTCGCGGGGTTGGCGTCGGAAAACGGTGCGCAGTGGGATGCGTATCATGCCGGAGACGCCGCAGAGATGGCACAGAGGCTGGAACAAGGGGAAAATGTGGAGGAAAACACCTATTTTTCCTACTATCAGCAGGCGTATCAGGCGGTGCTGGGAGGATTGCTCGGCGATTTTGCGGAGGAGCAGCAGACGGAAGACAGCGGTGCGGTGTGGGACTATCAATACGGACTCAAAGCATTTCTGCCGATTGCCTCCGGATTTGATTTCAGCGATTCGGATGATTTTGGTGCGCGGCGCACCTATGGTTACAGCCGTCCGCATCTCGGACACGACATGATGGGACTGACCGGCACACCGATTGTCGCGGTGGAATCCGGCACGGTCGCCATGCTGGGATGGAATCAGTACGGCGGATGGCGCGTCGGTATCCGGAGTAATGACGGAAAGCGGTACTGGTACTATGCACACCTGCGCAAGGATCGTCCGTATGCCGAGGGACTGGAGGAAGGCGACACGGTGACGGCGGGAGAGGTGATCGGATACATGGGACGGAGCGGATATTCCGCGACCGAAAACGTCAACAATATTGAGACGCCGCATCTGCACATCGGATTGGAACTGATCTTTGACGAGAGCCAGTTTGAATCGGACAACGAGATCTGGGTGGATATCTACCCGATCATGCAGCTGCTGCGGGAACACCGTTCCGTCTGCACACGGGACGAAAACGGAGAATATACCCGTGCATCTGAGTTCCTCGAGGCGGGAACATGAGAGCGGCGGAGATTTTGGCGGCAGGGGTGCTGGCGGCGGGCGCACTCGGTCTGGTGCTGTCCGAACAGACCGTGCAAACCGGAATGCCGAGCGGACAGACGGTCTCATTGCCGATTGCCATGTATCACAGCGTGACGGACGAAGGGAAATCGCCGGGAGAGTACGTGATTCCGGTCAAACAGTTTGAGCGCGACCTGCAATACTTGTCGGACGTGGGATTTCATACGGTGACGATGTCGGATGTGATTGCGTTTGTGCAGGATGGGACGCCGCTGCCCGACCGTCCGGTCATGCTGACCTTTGATGATGGGTATTACAACAACTATGCCAATGTCTATCCCCTGCTCGAACGATATGATATGCGCGCCGTGCTCTCGCCGGTGGGAATACTGACGGAGCAGTTTACCGAGGCGGCGGAGGAGCCGCATGAGAACTGGTCGTACTGCACGGCGTCTCAGCTCTGGGAGATGGCGGACAGCGGACGGGTGGAGATGCAGAACCATTCCTATGATTTTCACGAGCTCGCCCCGCGCCGCGGCTGTCTGAGAAAAAGCGGAGAATCGGAGGACACATACCGGGAGATCTTTCTGCGCGATACTGCGCGGGCACAGGAGCTGTTTTCCTGTATCGGGATTCTCAAACCGGTGTGCTATACCTATCCCTACGGCGCGTGCAATGCGGAGACCGAGCAGCTGGTCCGGGAGGCGGGTTTTTCTGCCTCACTCGGCTGTGAGGAGGGGATCAATGTACTGACAGTAGGGAATACCGACTGCCTGTTCCGCATGAAACGGTACAATCGGGACGGACGACGGTCGACAGAGGATTTCTGGAGTGCCATACAGGAGGCGATACCGTGAGCGACTGCTGTGCGGGACAGCGGTGTACCATCACCGACCTGCGATGCAAGGAAGTCATCAATGTCTGCGACGGATCCCGTCTGGGATTTGTGAGTGATGTTCACATTGAACTGTGCTCGGGACGGGTCGCTGCACTGGTGGTACCGGGAAAGCGGACACTGCGCGGTCTGTTCGGCAGGGACGCAGAATGTGTCATTCCCTGGGATGCGATCCGCAATATCGGAGACGACATTATCCTGGTAGAGGATTCTGCGTGCCATTTTCCGCAGAAAAGGCGGAAATGGAATGGAGATATTGGATGAAAATTGGAAAATGTGTTGATATAAAACATGAGCTTTGGTATACTGAAAAAAAGCGGTGACGAGACCGTAAGGAGGGAAACAAGATGAAAACAATCAAACGAAGTTTTCTGTTCTGCATGCTGACCTGTCTGATGATTCTGGTCATTCCGACATCGGCGCGTGCGGCAAGCTCCAGCCTGACTACATTGAAAAACAACAAAACCTATTCGTCCTACGATGTCACACGAGACGGAAAGAAAGACAAAATTAAGATTGTTCAGACCAAGAGCTATGCGACCTCCGGCACTACCGCGCGGAAGGTCTATGTCAACGGAAAATACCGTTTCACAGCGGAGGGCTGCAAGGGATGCGCCATTTATGTATTCCGCAGTGGCACGAAGAGCGTAATTCTGAGCGAATTCATTTACGGCGACGGCGGCAGTGACTTCTATGCCTATCAGTACAGCGGCGGCAAGTTCAAGAAAAAGACCCTCGGTCCGAACACACTGTTCTATACCGAAGCGAAGCGGTCGGGCAGCTATCTCAAACTGGTCAGCGTGCCGAAACATACCGGATGGATGCTGTCGTTCAGCAACTATGCGCCGGTGCCGTTCGAGGTTGTAGATACCTATAAGATGTCAAACGGTCTTCTGGTCAAGACCAGCACCTATGCGTCTGTCACAGGCAAGACATCCTACTATGCGAAGTCGACGTTCACTACCGGAAAAACACCGGCTTCCGTCGGACAGAAAAACGGACCGACTGTCAAGGCAGGCAGTAAGGTCACGCTGAAGAGCTTCTACTATCGCAAGAGCGATCATTGTTATTATTACAAGATCAGCGTCGGCGGAAAAACAGGATGGTTTAAGGATTCCATAGCCATTCAGTTCCGGTCGGCATAATCGAAAATCCACAGGCGGGAGAGGCTGATGCGGCGTCTTCCGCCTGTTTTTGTGTCTTGTGGATTAGACACAGCGGGAGATGCAGGGCAGCGGATGAAATATGGAACAACTTATGATTTTGTGTTGTACTGTGTCACATAAATTGGTATAATGGGAAAAAATGAGATGTAAAAACGATGCCGACAAAAGAGAGAACAGAAACGGAAAATTCCGTGCCCAACCATGAAAAGGGGAGATTTTGTGATCTGTAAAAACTGTAAAAAAACGATACCGGATAATGCAAATTTCTGCAAATATTGCGGAGAGAAAACTGGATTGATTTGTCCGGACTGTGGGACGGAATTAAAACAAGGTACAATGTTCTGCAGTAGCTGCGGAAGGAGGATGCGGCCGGATACCTTTGCGGCGTTTCCGGAAGATGCTCCGCATCAGTTCGGTGAGATATGGCGGGAGCCGGAGCAATTCATAACGGCAAAAACAGCAGCTGATTCAGGAAATGCCCGCAAACCGCTGAAGATTCTCGTTGTAGTGCTTGTGCTTCTCGCAGGCGCGGCGGTCGGATTTTTTGGAGCCAAAACGATCACCGAGCTGAGAACGGAGAACGAGCGGGAGAATACGGAATCTGTTCTGTTATCCGATGCGGACAATGAAAAAGTGGAGGAGGAACCTGATAACCGGCAGAACGCTGACATAGAAGAGGCAGCGGACGAGGAGGACATCAATCCGGTGTGGAATGCGGATGGATGGGATCCGAACGACTACAGTGAGGTTCTGCATCCGGAGGATTTTACGAAGTTTGATACCGCGGTTGATCGGTTCGTTATTTCGTACCCAGCTTTCTTCTATCAGTACCGTTCGATGGACTTCGACAAAGACGGAATCGGAACACTGGATCTGTGGTCGGAAAACTCGGATTCCATGCTGTCGGTTTCGTGTTATGAGCGTCAATATCAATCGGCAGATCAAGAATACGATGCGTGCTATCGCAGTGCGGAAGAATGGATCGGTGCGGAGAGCGAAGAAATTCTTTCCACGAAGGACCCGTCGGACGGCGGAGAGGCGCGGTTTATTCTGACCGGATACGGGGAGGGAGCATACGGAGGAGTCGGAAGATATACGCTGGTATATATTACGGATGCCTATGTTATGAAATATGAACTGCAGTTTCCCGAAGAAACCGACCGATTGGACAAGAGCCATAAATGGTACTACACGGAGTGCATTTACCGCCTGTGTGGATTTTCTAATTCTTCCAAGACATACCGCACCTATGAAGAATTTACGGCGGATGACAGCTGGGAAGGATAACACACGAGGGGACAAAAATAGAATGGAGAGATGAAAGAATGAGCAGAGGAAAATGGATTGGAATCTGTATATTTCTGTTTTGTGTGGGAGCGGTATGTGGCGTTGGCTTGTATTTCGGCGTTTCACATGGCGCAGCAGAGCCGGACACGAAGATGGAGCTGAAAGCGGAGACAGAGGACAGCGAGGAGGAAACCAAGCTCGTTGAGACGATTGCGTTTGAACGGACAGTAGATCCGGATGTCAGCGAGGAGTTTGCGCAGATTACTGCATATGACAAGGATCACAACATGGTTTGGGAGTACGGAACTGACGGATATCCTCTGACAGAGAATGAGTGCCTGGCGGATATCGGCGAGGATGGAGATCACTATTATTTCAATGAGTGCGGAACGGTTGTTGCTCTGGACAGAAATACCGGAGAAGTTCTCTGGAAAAATGACGATTTCGTCGGCGTCGGCGGCGACAGTGCAATCGGAGACGACGGCGTGCTGTATCTATGCGGATATCAGGGACCGGATTTTTGTGCGGTTGATCCCGACGGTACGACCATCAAACGGATTGAGTCGTTTGGAGAGTATTACGCGATGGCGCATAAAATCCGTTGCAAGGACGATCATGTCGAGGTGAGCTTGGAGGCCGGACCGGATGGCTGGAGCGAAGACGGATATACCTTTTCTGTCTCTCTGGACGACTATTCCGTTGAATTGATCGATAAACCGGATATGGTTCTGGACGGCATTTGGAGCACGAATGGACAGTCGCGGTCGGAACAATACACGATGGAGATCAGCGGAGAGGATGTGGCCTTTTCAGGCGGCGCGGAGCAGATTACCTGTGAGGGAACCATCAGTGAGAACGGTGAGGGATACCGCGTCGATACGTATCATTGTACAATGTATTCGAATATGGATGGGAAGTATCATGAAGTTGATATGCGGCTCAGGATTTCTCTCGTTGTGCTGGACAGTCAATCGCTGAGTTATTCGATCGACGTCGTGTCCGGTCAGGACTACATGGGAATGTATGAGGGATACTTGTACCGATAAGTCAAAGGGGAAATACAGAGAGAAAGGAAGGTCAGTATGTTTTGTTCCAACTGCGGAAAGCAGGCATCGGAGAGCGATCAATTCTGCAGATACTGCGGATATCAACTCGTGGAAACACCGAATCCGGCCGCGGAAACACCGAGTCCGGAACCGTCTCCTCCCAAGAAAAAAAGCGGAAGCTGGGTGATGACTGCTGTAATTATCGGCATCATCGCGGTGTTTTTGGCGGGCGCTGCATATCTGACGCTGCGCAGCGGAGAGAAGCAGCCGGATACTGTGCAGGAAACCGGTGCGGAAGAAATCAAACAGGAACCGATGAGTGAAGAGGATCAGCTGCGGGAGCTGCTGACGGAGAATGATTGGTGGTTTGCCTGGCAGGATATTTCAGCGGTTCGATTTCAAGAGGATGGCACGTGGTATTCGCTGGACTATGAATATCCCAGCGAAATCGGATCGGTCGAAGTAGGAATCATTCCGGAGGAAGATGGAACGATCGACAGGGAATATGGATATTATGGGACGTATGAGATTTCCGGAAAGACGCTGAAGCTTTATCAGGAGGATTATGGAGACCGCGTGCTCCAATACCGAGAGGTGCCCGATGATATGAGAGGCTGGTTCGGTAACTTCGACTACTTTGATGAAAAGGTATTCTATGAAGAAGAATATGATCCGGGCGAATACGGAGAGAACAGTCCGATTATGATCTATCGATACGGCGCGCAGCAGGAATCGTTTGACGCGAATGCAAGCAGAGAAGAGGTGTTGTCACATGCACTGGAGCATGCGTTGGTCTGTTACGAGGAATCCGAGTACGTGCGGGAAGTCGGAATGAGTTTTGAGGACTATGTCTATTACCTGTGCGATATGGATGGAGACGGTGCCGACGAGCTGGTTTTGGAGATGCCGCTGTCGCGGAGAAACTCGGCGTTCCATGTGATTGATGTGCAGAACAACCGGGCGGTGGAGGCGGGAACCACAGAGCTCATGGCTTTCGGCTCCATGGTATCGTGTGAGGACGGCGGATTCTATATAGAGTGCAGTACGGGAGACGGAATTGTAGTCACCGGGCCGCCGAAAATCCATTGGGTTCGGATTGAAAACAGTGAGCTGATCGATACCGAGCTTTCCGGAGACTACAATGAGGAGACGCTGGCGGGATACGATTCCATTCCGTGGCATCGAGTTGAGGACTATTACGCCGCAAACTCGCTCTATTAAACCGGGAAGACAGAGCTATAGGCGGGAGAGGCCGATGCGGCGTCTCCCGTCTGTCTTTTTCAGCCTCCCATTCAGATGTATCGTTTCCCAAAGCGGGAGAAATAATAAGACAGAAAAATCTTTCGAAAACTCAGGAAAAATCAAAGATTTCTCTTGCTTTCAGCGGGAAGCTGTGATACAATACCGGAGTATGAAAAAATACACACATGTCGGGAGGCGCGGTGCGGTCCCGCAAGGGTCATCGCCGGTGATGATCGACATGGAGGAAAAAACCAAGGAGGACATCACAATGTCAGTAATTTCTATGAAGCAGCTGCTGGAAGCAGGTGTACACTTCGGTCATCAGACCAGAAGATGGAACCCGAAAATGGCTCAGTACATTTTCACCGAGAGAAATGGTATCTACATCATTGACCTCGCTCAGACCGTTAAGAAGCTGGAGGAGGCTTACTTCTTCGTACGCGACATCGCAGCAGCAGGTGAGTCTGTTCTGTTCGTCGGCACCAAGAAGCAGGCGCAGGAAGCAATCCGTGAGGAAGCTGAGCGCGCTGGTATGTACTTTGTCAACGCAAGATGGCTGGGCGGCATGCTGACCAACTTCACCACCATGCGCACCCGTATCGCTCGTCTGAACCAGCTGAAGAAGATGCAGGAGGACGGCACGTTTGATCTGCTTCCGAAGAAGGAAGTTATCAAGCTGCAGCTTGAGATCGCAAAGCTGGAGAAGTACCTGGGCGGCGTCAAGGACATGAAGAAGCTGCCGGGCGCTATGTTCGTTGTTGATCCGCGCAAGGAGAAGAACGCGATCGCTGAGGCTCGCAAGCTGAAGATCCCGGTAGTTGCTATCGTCGACACCAACTGTGATCCGGATGAGATCGACTACGTCATCCCGGGCAACGACGATGCAATCCGTGCAATCAAGCTGATCTCCGCTACCATGGCAAACGCAATCATTGAGGGCAAGCAGGGCGAGCAGCTCGCTTCCGAAGAGACTGCTGAGGAGAAGGCTGAGTAAGCTGAATTGAATACAAAAGGCCCGCCGCGCGATTCCGGGCGGGTCTTTTTCAGAAAAATTGAATTATTAGGAGGATACACATCATGGCATTTAGTGCAAAGGATGTTAAGGCTCTGCGTGAGCAGACCAATGTTGGTATGATGGACTGCAAGAAGGCGCTGCAGGAAGCTGACGGCGACTTCGACAAGGCAATTGAAATCCTTCGCGAGAAGGGTCTGGCTAAGGCTGCCAAGAAGGCAAGCCGCATCGCTGCTGAGGGCATCGTCTCCATCTCTGTTTGTGATGAGTGCGGCGTTGCTGCTATGGCAGAGGTCAACTCCGAGACCGACTTCGTTGCAAAGAACGCTGATTTCCAGAACTTTGCTTCTGACCTGACTAAGGTCATCATCAAGGAGAATCCGGCAGACGTTGAGGCACTCAAGACCTGCAAGATGGGCGACCTGACTGTTGAGGGCGCTCTGCAGGAGAAGGTTCTGACCATCGGTGAGAACCTGCAGATCCGCCGCTTTGTCCGTTACGATGAGAACACCGTAAACGTTGGCTACACCCACATGGGCGGCGTCATCGGCGTTCTGGTCGGCCTGCAGGTTTCCGACAATATCAAGGATGCTGCAGAAGTTCAGCAGCTGGGCAAGGACATCGGCATGCAGGCAGCTGCAATGCGTCCGAGCTTCATGGACAAGTCTGAGGTAGACGAGGCTACTCTGGCTAAGGAGAAGGAAATCCTGATGGCTCAGGCGATCGAGGAAAACAAGACCGCAAAGAAGCCGAAGCCGGAAGCAATTCTGGAAAAGATGGTTATGGGCCGTATTGGCAAGTACTACGAGGAGAACTGCCTCCTGCAGCAGGCTTTCGTTAAGGAAAACAAGATCTCTGTTGAGAAGCACATCGCAGCAGTTGCGAAGGAGCTGGGCGGCGAGATCAAGCTTGTCAAGTATGACCGTTTCGAGAAGGGCGAAGGCATCGAGAAGCGTGTTGATGACTTTGCAGCAGAAGTTGCTTCTATGGCGAAGTAAGTTTTGTTTGTGTGAAACCAGAATCTCCTGCCTTTGCGCAGGAGATTCTTTTTTCTCGCCCGGATTCGGGCGTGTGGCGGGACGGAAAACCGTACGCCGCAGTTTTTCCAAATGCAGAATAGTAGCAGTGTAGTTTTTTGAAGGCGCATTTGGAACGCATAGTTTTGGTATCATGGAAGGAGTAGTATTACAATGGCACCAAGAGGAAACTTAATGGATTATCGTCCGGACGTTGCGGTTCTGGACTGCACGATGCGGGACGGCGGACTGGTGAACGACTTTTTCTTCACGGATGAGTTCGTGCGCAAGCTGTATCAGGCTGATCTGGCGGCCGGCGTCGACTATATGGAAGTCGGTTACCGCGCATCAAAGGACCTGTTTGATCCGGAGAAGTTCGGAAAATGGAAGTTCTCGACCGACGAGGACATTTACAGCATCGTGGGGGACAACAACACCGATCTGAAGATCTCCATCATGGCGGACGTCGGACGATGCGATTTTAAGCGCGACATCGGCGAGCGCAGCAACAGCCCGGTTGATCTGGTCCGGATTGCGACCTATATCAACACGATGCCGGCGGCAATCGAGATGATCGAGCACTGTACCAAGATGGGCTATGAGACCACCTGCAACATCATGGCGATCTCCAAGGCAAAGGAGTCGGACATCGACGCGGCGCTCGATATGCTCGGACGCAGTCCGGTCGGCACATTCTATCTGGTGGATAGCTATGGCTCGCTTTATCCGGAGCAGATCCGTCACATGGCGCTCAAGTATCTGGACATTGCGGACAAGTACGGAAAACGCGTCGGCATGCATGCGCACAACAATCAGCAGCTGGCATTTGCCAATACGATTGATGCCTGTGCCGAGGGTGTGAGCCTGCTGGACGCCTCCATGAACGGCATGGGACGCGGCTCCGGCAACTGCATGATGGAGCAGATCATCAGCTTCCTGAAGAACCCGAAGTTCAAGCTGGATCCGGTGGTCAAGTTTGTCCAGAATGAGATGATTCCGCTGCGCGAGAGCGGTCTTGTCTGGGGATATGATACCCAGCATCTGCTGACCGGTCTGCTCAATGTACACCCGCGCGCCGCGATCAAATATACCAAGGAAGGCCGCAAGGATTGCCGCAATTTCTATCTGGAATTGCTGGATGACGATTGATCCGTCTCAGTAACCGAATACATTCGTCTGCTCTCGGGCAGACGAATTTTTTGCTGAAGAGAGGAAAATGTCGGGACTTTTACCTTGTTTTAGAACAAATCGCAAAATATTGTACAAAATCTTTTGTAAAAACCAAGAAGATCTTGTATAATTTTTGATAATATGATATAATATAGTGAGCCGAACAACTGACAGAATATTCAAAAATACAACAGAAAGAGGAGAAAGTCATGACATTGCGAAATATGCGGATTTTTCTTGCTGTTGCAGATTTCGGCAGTATGAGCGAAGCGGCAAAGCAGCTTGACATCGCGCAGCCTTCGGTCAGCGGAACGATAGCGGAAATTGAGGATCAATATGGCGTTCGTCTGTTTGAACGTCTGGGACGGAAGCTGTATATCACGCAGACGGGCAAGCAGCTGGAGGAATATTCCCGTCATATTTTATCCATGTTTGACTCCATGGAGCAGGAGCTGAAGAATGCAAAGGAGACCATCGCGCTTCAGATTGGCGCCACATTGACCGTAGGAACCTGTGTCATGTGTGGTCTGCTGCAGGAATTTCGGAAGCGCTGTCCGGGAGCGGTACCGCAGGTCCATGTTTACAACACCAAGCGGATTGAACAGATGCTGCTGCGCAGTGAACTGGATGTTGCGATTGTAGAGGGACAGATTGAGAGCAAAGAGCTCAAAACACAGGTCATAATGTATGATCCACTGGTGCTGATCGCATCGGCGGAACAAAATCCGTTTGATGGAAGGGATTGCGTGCGCCGCCGGGATCTGTGTGAGGTTCCGTTTGTCATGCGTGAGGCAGGAAGCGGCACCCGTGCCCTGCTGGAGCATGCGATGGGTGATCTGCCGATACAGGAGAGCTGGATTTGCAGCAACAGTGAGGCCATTCTGAATGCGGTAGAGAGTGGATTCGGCTGTGCGGTCATATCGTACCGTCTGGCGCGGGAGCGGTTGGCACAGGGGCGTATTGTGCAGATTCCGGTTGAGGATGCGCAGTTCCGACGGGCATTTTCTCTGGTGTGGCACAAGAACAAGTATATGAGCGAGCCGATGGAGCAGTTTTTTCAGTTGTGCGGTGAGATAGATCTCGTAGAATAAGTACAGCATTTCCCCCGGGAGACCGTGTGCAGTCTTCCGGGGGATTTTCTGTTTGGAGGGAAACACGCGGATGTGTTTCTGCGCGTTGTCAGACGTCAGATCCGAAGGACGACAGTCATTTGCGGCTGTTTTTCCAAGGAAAGGCAGAAAACAACCGAAAATGAGAAATTTGGACGAGAAAAAAGTAAAAATTATATGGAAATTGAGGCGAAAATAGTGTAAAATAAAGGTCTACGGATTCGGGAAAGGGTGGTGATGTGTGTGACGATTGCGGAGGCGGTCGCCTGCGTCCGTGCGGGACAGCAGGACGGAATATCCGATATCATTTCATACACAGCGCCGAATATCTGGCTGGCTGTTTCCCTGCTGTGCAGTGAGCAGATCGGAGGTACGATGACAGAGATTTATCACCGTGCCTTTGCGTGCGGCAGTGCACTGCATTCTCCGAGCGATCTGCGCATGTGGCTGTGCGGTATTGCCTATCCGATTCTGCTGTCCAAACCCGATGTGCCGCTTTTGCGGAATGGACGGACGGACAGTGAACTCTTTTTCCGGATGCTTGCGGCACTGCCGCGCGAGGAGCGCACCGCGGTACTGCTGCTGTGTGCCGAGGGATGCACGGCGGCGCAGAGTGCGCAGATTCTGAATATATCGGAAATCGAGGTCAAGCGCGCGATGCGGCGCGCCCGAGTGGCATTGGCGGATCAGGCCAAACGCGAACGGGCATTTGCATCGGATACGGTCAATACGGCGTGGATTCTGGATCATATGAAAGATCTGCGGGAGCAGCAGGCACAGCAGACGGAGCTGTTTGAAACGGTCATCCGCTGTGTCCGATCCGGAGAAGCGTTTTCGGAACAGACGGAGAGTCCGGCAAAAGCGGATACCAGAAATTATTTTCAGAAGCTGTTCCGTACAAGGCGATTTCGTTAATCAATGGGGTACAGCGCGGCTGTACCCTGTTTTTGTATTGGTTTACGGTGATAGTTTGAGACAGGAGGAATACACATGGAACAGAGAAAAGAGATGCCGCCGGTCAAGGGAAAAGCGGGCGGCAAGCCGGTCAATCCGATTGCAAGGGAGCTGCGTGGCGCATGAAACGGTTGATTTTTATGGGGAAGCATATTCTGCCTGCGGCGAAAATATTGTTTGAAGGGGAGGATACCTACACCATCAGGCAGATGGCACAGTGGCCGGAGCTGGAGGTCACGGTTCAGGACAACGGAACCTATGCGGTCTGGGTCAATCTGATCGACGATGCCGACCTGCTGCAGGACCGCCGTCCGGATTCCCGCAAGGTCATCGCGCGAATCGAGCCGATGGCGGATGAAATTTTGACAGATTGATCGACAAATTTCTACAATGTGTGATAAATATATGGTGATATACTTTCGGTAATTTGAAAAATCGAAAGGAGCGCATGCACAGTGGTATGCTACACAAAGACAACAATACGGGACGATGAGCACCGGCTCTGGTACGGCGTGGCGGCGGTCGAGGACGGACGGGTAACGGAGCGGATTGACGAGCTCACCACCGACGACCAATCGGTTCAGAAACTGCTGGACAATCTGAACGCGGGTCAGGCTTCGCCGATTCACTTTCCGGAGATTGTCGAGGACATTATGGCACAGCTATCCTATCGCTGAAGTAGTTCCGGTTTTTCGTCCGGACAAAGGAGATGCCGATGAATTGGATGGATGCGGTACTGATTGGTGCGGGACTGAGCATGGACGCTTGTGCGGCCGCGGTCTCCGATGCGATGGTGTATCGCGGGCTGACTCCGGTGAGGCGGGCGGCGATGCCGCTGTGCTTCGGCGCATTTCAGATGCTGATGCCGGTGCTGGGTCTCCGTATCGGGACGCTGTTTTCCGCGTGGTTCAGCCGTTGTGCCGGTTTCATGATGGCCGCTCTGCTGGGAAGTATCGGCGGAAAGATGATCTGGGACGGCTGTCATCGGGAGAGCGTGGAAACGGCGGCAGGAGATCTGCCGTGGGGCGTTCTGCTGATGCAGGCGGCCGCCACGAGTGTGGATGCGTTTGCTGTCGGAATCGGGTTATCTGTTTCCGGCATGGAACTAATGCCGGCCTGTATACTGATCGGTGCGGAGACTGCTGTTCTGTGCGCCTCTGCCGTCGCGGCCGGACGCTTTTTCGGCGGACTGCTGGAGGAAGAGGCGCAGCTTGCCGGCGGATTGATTCTGATCCTTATCGGAATCAAGTCGATTCTGTAATAAACCCCAATACAAACGACCCTGCCGTATGGCGGGGTCGTTCTGCGTGTCAGGATACGGCGGCGGTTTCACGGATTTGTTTTCCGGTGTGATCCATGTAGAAATTGTCGCGGTAAATCAGTTCGCTCACAGGGAGAAAGGTAAAGCCCTGTTCCATCAGTCCGTCGATGACGGCGGGGAGCGCTTCCGGTGTGTTGGCGGCCGCATTGTGGAACAGGATGATACTGCCGTTCTGCGCCTTGCTGCACACGCGGGAGACAATGTCCGAGGCCGGCGGATCCTTCCAGTCCAGCGAATCGACATCCCACTGAATGGTATACATTCCTATATCCCGCAGTGTGGATACCACGAGGTCGTTGTAGTCGCCGTACGGCGGGCGGAACAGGATGGGCTGTTTTCCCGTAACGGCGGCAATTTTGTCGTTGCATGTCTGCACTTCCTGCTTCATCTGGTCGGAGGACAGTTCGGTCATATGCGGGTGAGTCGACGAGTGGTTCATCACCTCGTGTCCGGCGTCTGACAGTGCTTTGACGGATTCTGGATACTTATCCACCCACTCGCCGACCACAAAGAAGGTCGCCTTGATGTTGTGTTCTCCGAGGATGTCGATCAGCTGCTGGGTATCCTCGTTTCCCCACGCGGCATCGAAAGTCAGCGAACAGACCTTTTCCTGCCGGTCCACACAGTAAATTGGCAGATCGCGGTCGGTCTTTTCTGTGAGCAGTGCCGCTCCGGACGATCCGAAGGTCGCGGCGAGTCCCAATGCCGCCGCACCGCCGAGCAGCACCCATTTGAGACGCTTGATGGAAATCACACGAAACAGGGTCATTCCGACACCTCCTCCCGGCATTCTATGCGGGACAGAC
>JALFIV010000092.1 GCA_022775385.1 Clostridiales bacterium | reverse complement strand
CCGTTCGACTTGCATGTGTTAGGCACGCCGCCAGCGTTCATCCTGAGCCAGGATCAAACTCTCTAAAAAATTGTATTATTACGAGTTGACCTCGTTATAATCATTTCCAGATGTCTGGCTTTGTTCAGCTTTCTTTATACTAGAGTTGCTGTTCCAGTTCTGAGTATAAACTCGAAAGAATTTCAGGTTTGTAATTCGTTCAAACTCACGTTGTTTAATTTACAAGGTACAATGTTCGCTCGCCGCTCACCGCGACAGCTTTTTTATTATACTCAATTCAACTCAGTTTGTCAAGAACTTTTTTCAAATTCTTTTTAACTTTTTTGAATCTCGTGTGCACCGCTTATCAGCGGCAACTCGTTTATTATATCTCAGTGTTTCCACATTGTCAAGCATAAATTTCTAATTTTTTTGAAATTCTTCTTTCCAACAACTTGTGGATAACTGTTTTTCACGAGTGAATCTATGATATCATTCCTTTCCGACAAAGTCAACACTTTTTTACTCAATTGTCAATCTTTTTTACGTCTCAATTCGCGTGATTTCCGGAAAGCTCTCCTGCAGTTTCGCGATGATCATACCGCTCTGATTTCTGTTGATCTCCAGATCTACCCGCATCCGGATCCGATTCTCCTTTATGCGGTTGATTCTGATATTACTGACTCCGATTCCATTTGTTTCGAACCACTGAAGCAGTTTTTCCGCCATTCCCTGTTTATCGTCCCATTCAATTATCGCAACCTGATTGGTGACCTGCTGATACAGTGACAACCGATCCATCTCCTGAATCAGAATTACCAAGAGTGTCAGCGCAATACCACAGACATACATTCCACATCCTACCGCCATACCGACGGCAGCTGTCGCAATCAATCCCGCCGCCGTTGTCAATCCCATAATATTATCTTTGCGCATGAAAATAATTCCGGCACCAATAAAGCCGATGCCCGAAAGAATTCCGGCCGCGACACGCGATACATCCACGCGCACATTATCTCCGTAACTCAGAACATCCATAAAGCCGTATTTTGAAATCATCATCAGCGCCGCAGACGCAACAGCAATCAGCATATGTGTCCGCAGACCCGCGCCGCGCATATGTCTCTGCCGAATCCGCTCCTGTCGTTCCGTTCCAATCAAAAAACCGCAGAGACAACTCAACACCAGACGCACCACATTGATGATCGGGACATGCCATTCCTGAATCAGATTTCCAATCGTCATACTCATACCGCACCCCCGCTTTCTATTGTTTTCTCTATTATATCTGCTTTTGCTCCCTTCTGCAACAAAGGAAAAGCGCCTCCGCCGGTGGCAGAAGCGCTTTGTCTTTGCTATTTAATTTCAGAATGCACGCATTCCCGGATAAACTGCACTGTTACCGAGTTCCTCCTCGATACGCAGCAGACGATTGTATTTTGCCACTCGCTCGGAACGGCTCGGCGCACCGGTTTTGATCTGACAGGTATTCAGCGCAACCGCCAGATCCGCAATCGTAGTGTCCTCTGTCTCCCCCGACCGGTGGGAGACAATCGCGCGGAATCCCGCACGATGCGCCATCTCGATTGCCTCCAAAGTCTCGGATATCGTGCCGATTTGATTGAGCTTAATCAGAATCGCATTCCCGCAGTGCTGTTCAATGCCGGTTTGCAGCCTCTTGGTGTTTGTGACAAACAGATCATCACCCACCAGCTGCATCCGGTCGCCCAGATGCGACGTCAATTGTTTCCACCCCTGCCAGTCCTCTTCATCCAGTGCATCCTCAATAGAGACAAGCGGGTAACGCGTCGCAAGCGATCCCCAATGCGCGTTCAGCTCCTCCGACGTAAACCGGACGCCGCTTTTCGGCAGCAGATATTCGCCGTCCTGTTCTCCCTTCCATTCACTTGCCGCCGCATCCATCGATAATACGAAATCCGTTCCCGGCTGATATCTCGCCCGTTCAATGGCCTGCAGAATCAGTTCAATTGCCTGCTGATCACTTTCCAAATCCGGTGCGAAACCGCCTTCATCGCCGACCGCAGTTGCAAGTCCCTGTGATTTCAGCAGTTCTGCCAGCGTGTGGAACACCTCCGCGCACCACCGAAGCGCTTCCCGGAAGCTGTGCGCACCGACCGGCATAATCATGAACTCCTGCACATCCAGTGTGTTGGCGGCATGCGCACCGCCGTTCAGGATATTCATCATCGGAACCGGCAGACAGTGTCCGGAAACACCTCCCAAGAACCGATACAGCGGAACTCCAGCAGAGCATGCCGCCGCCCGCGCCGCCGCAATGGACACTGCAAGCATGGCATTGGCTCCCAGACGGGATTTTTCGGTTGTTCCATCCAGCTCTATCATCGCATGATCCACGGCATAAAGATCAGCGGCATCCAATCCGCTCACCGCCTGACAGATTTCTTTATTGACATGCGATACCGCATGCAGAACGCCCTTTCCACGGTAGCGGCTGTCGTCTCCGTCGCGCAGCTCCAGTGCTTCAAACACGCCGGTCGATGCACCGCTCGGTGACGCACCGCATCCTACCGTTCCATCCGACAGCACGACTTCCGCCTCCACCGTCGGATTTCCGCGGGAGTCGAGAATCTCGCGGCCGATTACCTTTTCAATCCGTACATGATTCATGACACAAGCTCCTTATCTGAAAAAGATAGTTTAGCTTGTCCCAAAACAGCAGAGATAAACCATTCCCTGTCTGTACCTTATTATATATACCGCATTCCGTCTTATGTGTTTTCCGGAAACCGGTACTGAATCGCCTCCGCAATATGCATCGCTGAAATCGTATCCGCACCGTCCAGATCCGCAATGGTCCGAGCCACGCGCAGAATCCGGTCGTAGCTCCGCGCCGTCATTCCCATCCGCTCAAACGCCGCATTCAGCAGAGCCTGCCCCGCTTCATCCGGCTGGGCGTACTGTGCCAGCTGTGACGACTGCATATCCGCATTGCATCGGATCGCTGTTCCTTCATAGCGCAGACGCTGCCGCTCCCGCGCAGCGATTACGCGCTGAAGAATGACGTCCGACGGTTCTCCCGCTCTGCGTCCGACGAGCGACTCCAGTTCAACCGGCTGTACATCCACCTGAATGTCAATGCGGTCGAGCAGCGGACCGGAAATCCGTTTGCGGTACCGCGCAACCTCCTGCATTGTACAGCGGCAGCGTCCCGACGGATGTCCGTACCACCCGCATTTGCAGGGATTCATGGCACAGACGAGCATGAAGTTCGCCGGATACCTCACACGTCCCGCCGCGCGGACAATGGATACCTCGCCGTCCTCGATCGGCTGACGGAGAATCTCCAGTGCTTCCTTGGAAAACTCCGGCAGTTCGTCCAAAAACAGAACGCCGTTGTGGGCGAGCGAGACTTCTCCCGGTTTTGGAATGCCGGTGCCGCCGCCGACCAGTCCGACCGGAGACGTTGTATGATGCGGCGCACGGACCGGCCGCGCTTTCCGGCGGACCGCACGGATTCCCTCACCGATTGCGGAGTAGATGCGGACGACTTCGCTCTTTTCCTCCTCCGTCATCGGCGGAAGAATTGTGCCGATCCGCTTTGCCATCATGCTCTTTCCCGAGCCGGGAGAACCGCTCAGCAGGATATTGTGTCCGCCCGCCGCGGCAATCTCCATCGCACGCTTGACATTCTCCTGCCCGAGCACTTCGGAAAAATCGAGTTGTGATTCCTCCTCTTCCGTCTCGGTCTCCGAGAGACAGAACGGCGCAATCCGCTCCCGCCCATTGAGATGTGCGAGAATCTGTTTGAGATTTTTTGCCGCATAAATCGTAATATCTCCGGCAAGTGCCGCTTCCACCGCATTCTCCGCCGGCAGAATCATCGACGTCATACCGGCATCCCGCGCCGCCATCGCCATCGAAAGCGCCCCCTTGACCGGACGCAGATCTCCCGCGAGCGACAGCTCTCCAATACAGACGCAGTCCTCCGGAACCGCCGGACAGGAATCCTGCGCATGCAGCAGTCCGAGCAGGATCGGCAGATCATAGACCGCTCCTTCTTTTTTGATGTCCGCCGGCGCCAGATTGACTGTGATATGAGACGGTGCAAGCGGCAGTCCGCAGGCGCGCGCCGCCGCACGAACCCGCTCACGCGATTCCCGGACCGCCATTCCCGGCAGTCCGACCAGATCAAACGCCGGCAGCCCGCTCGCCATCTCGCATTCCACCGTCACCAAATATCCGTCGACTCCATAGAGTCCGGCCGACTGTACTGTCGTAACCATCCCTGTCACCCCCGTTGTTTTCTCTCTTATTATTGTATCGTATTCCTTATTTTGTGACAATTCCCTTTTTTCTTCTGTTAAATTTTTGTCATGTTTTTGTATGGTTCTTGCAACTTGTTCCCATCTTTCCGTTTATCTTGCATTTTTTGGTTGCACTTTTGGGAATATTTTTGTCAAATACCTGTTTTTCATCATTTTTCTTCGTGCAAAAGCACCGATTTTTTTGCGTTTTGTGTTTACATTCTCAACATTCTCTGCTAAAATAGAGTTTGGTAAATTGCGTCTGTTTCTTAACAGTCTTCAATTTAAATACTGGTAGCGTCGGTCGGACGGTAATCCGGCTGCCGCAACGCCTTTTCTTACAGCGTGTCACGCTGCTTGAATAAAACTTTTTATAAGAGGAGGATATTACTCTCATGGCAAGAAAAATGAAATCCATGGACGGTAACACCGCTGCGGCTCACGTATCCTATGCGTTTACCGAAGTTGCGGGTATCTACCCGATCACACCGTCCAGCCCGATGGCCGACAATGTTGACCAGTGGGCAGCTGCCGGCCGCAAGAACATCTTCGGCACCACCGTTAAGGTTGTCGAGATGGAGTCTGAGGCTGGTGCATCCGGCACGGTGCACGGTTCCCTGGCTGCCGGCGCACTGACCACCACCTACACCGCTTCTCAGGGCCTGCTCCTGATGATTCCGAACATGTACAAAATCGCAGGCGAGCTGCTGCCGTGTGTATTCCACGTATCTGCACGCTGTGTTGCTTCCCACGCACTGAACATCTTCGGCGACCATTCCGACGTCATGGCATGTCGTCAGACCGGTTTTGCTATGCTGGCTGAGACCAACCCGCAGGAAGTTATGGACCTCTCTCCGGTTGCTCACCTTGCTTCCATCGAGGGCCGCGTTCCGTTCCTGAACTTCTTCGACGGTTTCCGCACCTCTCACGAGATCCAGAAGATCGAGGTCTGGGACTACGACGATCTGGCTGATATGTGCGACATGGATGCTGTAGAAGCATTCCGCAAGCGTTCCCTCAATCCGGAGCGTCCGGTTATGCGCGGTTCCCACGAGAACGGCGATATCTTCTTCCAGCATCGTGAGGCATGCAACTCCTACTACAATGCCGTTCCGGCTCTGGTAGAAAAGTACATGGGCAAGGTCAACGAGAAGCTGGGCACTGACTATCAGCTGTTCAACTACTACGGCGCTGCTGATGCAGAGCGCGTCATTGTTGCCATGGGTTCCATCTGCGACGTCGCAGAGGAAGTTATCGACTATCTGACCGCACAGGGTGAGAAGGTTGGCCTGATCAAGGTTCGCCTGTTCCGTCCGTTCTGCGCAGACAAGCTGATTGCTGCGATTCCGTCCACCTGCAAGAAGATTGCAGTTCTGGACCGCACCAAGGAGCCGGGCTCCCTGGGCGAGCCGCTTTACATGGACGTTGTCACCTCACTGGCTACCCACGGCATCACCGGCATCACTGTTACCGGCGGCCGCTACGGTCTGGGCTCCAAGGACACCCCGCCGTCCTCCGTATTCGCTGTATACGAAGATCTGGCTAAGGATGCCCCGAAGTCTCAGTTCGTTATCGGCATCAACGACGACGTTACCATGCTGTCCCTCGAGGAGAAGCCGTCTCCGAACACCGCTGCAGAAGGCACCATCGAGTGCAAGTTCTGGGGTCTCGGCGGCGACGGTACCGTTGGTGCAAACAAGAACTCCATCAAGATCATCGGCGACAACACCGACAACTACGTACAGGCTTACTTCCAGTACGACTCCAAGAAGACCGGCGGCGTAACCGTATCGCACCTGCGTTTCGGTCAGAAGCCGATCAAGTCCCCGTACTACATCAACAAGGCTGACTTTGTTGCCTGCCACAACCCGTCCTACGTTGTCAAGGGCTACAAGATGGTCAACGATGTAAAGCCGGGCGGCGTATTCCTGATCAACTGCCAGTGGACGCCGGAGGAACTCAACGAGTACATGCCGGCTGAGGCAAAGCGCTACATCGCAAAGAACAACATTCAGCTTTACACCATCAACGCAATCGACCTGGCAATCCAGATCGGCATGGGCAAGCGTACCAACACCATTCTGCAGTCTGCATTCTTCTCCCTGGCTAAGGTAATGCCGGAAGAGACCGCAATCCAGCTGATGAAGGACGCTGCTACCCATTCTTACCTGAAGAAGGGTCAGGACGTCGTTGATATGAACCATAAGGCAATCGAGGCCGGTGCTTCCGCATACGTCAAGATTGACATTCCGGCTGACTGGGCTGACGCTGCTGACGCTGCTCCGGCTGACGCTCCGGAAGGACGCGAGAAGACCGTCAAGATGGTTACCAACCTGCTCGATCCGATCAGCCGCATGGATGGCGATTCCCTGCCGGTATCCGCATTCAACGATTATGTTGACGGTACCTACGAGCATGGCGCATCCGCATACGAGAAGCGCGGCACCGCTGTTACCGTTCCGACCTGGGACGCTGCGAAGTGTGTACAGTGCAACCAGTGTGCATATGTCTGCCCGCATGCTACCATCCGTCCGTTCGCTCTGACCGAGGAAGAGGTCGCTGCTGCTCCGGCTGCAATCAAGACCGCTCCGATCAAGGTCGGCGCAGGCAAGGGCGTTTACTCCTTCACTATGGCTGTTTCCCCGCTCGACTGCATGGGCTGCGGCGTCTGCATCGGCGTCTGCCCGACCAAGGCTTTGACCATGGTTCCGCAGCATGAGGAAGCTGATCAGGTTGCTGTATTTGACTACGCTGTCAACAAGGTATCCCGCAAGCCGGAGATGGAAGACATCAAGTCGGTCAAGGGTTCCCAGTTCAAGCAGCCGCTGCTTGAGTTCTCCGGTTCCTGTGCAGGCTGTGCAGAGACCTCCTATGCCCGCCTGATCACTCAGGTCTGCGGCGACCGTATGTACATCTCCAATGCGACCGGTTGTTCGTCCATCTGGGGCGGTCCGGCTGCTACTTCCCCGTACACCGTTGATAAGAACGGCCACGGTCCGGCATGGGCGAACTCCCTGTTCGAGGACAACGCTCAGCATGGTCTCGGCATGTACCACGGCCAGAAGGCTATCCGCGATCGCCTGATTGCAAAGGTTGAGAAGATGGCTGCTGACGAGAGAGCTACCGCTGAGTTCAAGGCTGCTGTCGACGCATTCATGGCTACCAAGGACAACGGCGAAGCAAACCAGGAGCCGGCTAAGGCACTGATTGCTGAGATCGAGAAGATCGCTGCTGCCGGCTGCCCGGATGCCGCTGACATCATCGCAAACAAGGAATACCTCGCGAAGAAGTCCGTTTGGATCTTCGGCGGCGACGGTTGGGCATACGACATCGGCTTCGGCGGTCTGGACCATGTTCTGGCTTCCGGCGAGGATGTCAATGTCATGGTATTCGATACCGAGGTTTACTCCAACACCGGCGGACAGGCTTCCAAGGCTACCAACATCGGCGCTGTTGCTCAGTTCGCTGCTGCCGGCAAGGCAATCCAGAAGAAGTCCCTCGCAGAGATCGCAATGTCCTACGGCTACGTTTACGTTGCTCAGGTTGCTATGGGTGCAAATCCGCAGCAGACCCTGAAGGCAATCGCCGAGGCAGAAGCTTATCCGGGACCGTCTCTGGTTATCGGCTACGCTCCGTGCGAGATGCACTCCATCAAGGGCGGCATGACCAACTGCCAGGCTGAGATGAAGAAGGCTGTTGACTGCGGTTACTGGAACATGTTCCGCTTCAACCCGCAGCTCAAGGCCGAGGGCAAGAACCCGTTCATTCTGGATTCCAAGGAGCCGAAGGAAGGCTACCAGAACTTCCTGATGGGCGAGGCTCGCTTCTCCGCTCTGACCCGTTCCTTCCCGGAGCGCGCAAAGGAACTGTTTGCCGAGTCCGAGGAGAAGGCTGCGAAGCGCTACCAGCACCTCGTCAACCTGCAGGAGATGTACGGCAAGGATATGTAATTCCTGTCCAACAGCTCACAAAACCGCATAAGAATACTCCGGCGGAGAAATCCGCCGGAGTTTTTTCTTTGAAGCAAAAACGGCGGCCGGGATATCAGCATCCCAGCCACCGCATTTTGTTCTGTTACATCGTATAAACCTTAAGATTTTCGTATACGTAGTATGCATCCTTCATCGTTGCCATCTGCGTTCCGGGCAGTGCTGCCGTCGCAGTACCCATTGCAACTGCAAACTTAGCCAGCTCCTCGTTGCTCATGTTCTGCTCATATGCATGAGCGATTGCGCCGAGCATCGCATCGCCGTTGCCGATTGCACTCGGATTGCGTCTTGCCAAATCCTCATCGCTTGCGACAACGTACAGCGGAACTTCGTGATCAAACGCAAAGACCGCGCCGTTCTTGCCGATGGAGGCACAGATATTCGCAACCTCGTCGCCGTCAATCAGCGGCTGGATTCTCTGGAGTGTCTCCTCCGGATCGAGCGTACGCGGCTGTCCGGTCAGAATAGAAAGCTCCCGGGAATTCGGCTTGATAAAGTCCGGCTTGTACGGCATGACCTTCTGCAGGGTATTGCCGTCCGAATCGATCAGCAATTTTGCACCGGTTCTCTTGATCGTCTTGACAATACGCAGATACTGTTTTTCCGTCATACCGGGCGGAATACTGCCCGCCAGAACGATCAGATTCTCCGGTGCCAGATACAGCTTGAGCTTCTCCAGAAAGCGAAGATAATCCGCATCCGTCATCTCCGGACCGTGTTCATTGAAATACGTCTGTCCGCCGTCAACATCAACAATCTGGGTGTTGACACGGGTTTCACCTGCTATCTCGGTAAAATCATGTCCGATACCAAGACCCGTCAGCGTGTCCTTCAGCGTACGTCCGTTGTTTCCGGCACAGAATCCCAGCACATTGCATCGACCACCCAGCGAGTGAATCGCTCTGGCAATGTTGATGCCGCGTCCGCCGGCCGCCGTATAGGAATCCTGTACATAGTTGATTCCATCATATTCCATTGCTGATTTCAAAACCAGCGTGCGGTCAATCGCCGAATTCAGCGATATAACAACAATCATGGTATTTCCTCCCACTTCACAGTGTCTCCCAACAACCTGTGAATGTATTCACTATTTCTATTTTACCAGAAAGAGGATAGCGCTGTAAATGGCTACGTGCAATTTTAGCAAAATGTTTTCGGACTGTCCTCAGCTTCTGCCCATTCTTCTCTCTTCGTGGATCTCATGCGGTCCTCCAACCGTATCATACAACTCCTTCCGGATCATGCCGAACATATCCTCCGCCATGCTGAGAATCTTGTGTTCCTGAGTCTCAGTGATGACAAACGGTACGTCGGTCGGATATCTGGTCTCAATATAATAGTTGTTGAGTGCGGCGCTCTCGTCGACATAGGATTCGAAGCGCGGATCGCACGCCGCCGCCTGTCGGCACAAAAAGGTTAAGTTATGTCCGTCGAAATGCCGTCCGAGACGGAACAAGAGATATCCCTTGAGTGCTTTTTCAATCGCCTGCTGGCAGTGGAACGCAACAGCCATGGGATCTCCGCCCCAAGTCAGCAGAATGCGCGCACTCTGCAGATCGGACAGCGCTTTATCCAGCCACTTGTAGTAATACAGGCTGTCGCCTGATCCTTTACGTCGCCTCGCCATACAAGACCGTCCCCTTTCTGCGAATCGCAGAGGCATAGCTGTTCGGGTCCGCGGTCAGTGCTTCCCATTCCTCCGTCGAGTACACAAGGAATTGAACCGGAATGTCCGCCTGCACTTTGAGATAGAGGTCCCTGAGCAATGTCTGCCGATTCGGATGATCCAGAATGATACAAAAATCTGCGGATTTCAGATTTCTCTCTCCTGCCGTCACCTTTTCCCCATAGAGAATGATACAGCGCGGTTCGCAGCACCGCCGCACCCCCTCCAGTACCAATGCACAAACATCCATTGCAATCCCCTCCTGTCAGAACGTCGATATGATCGCCTTTGCCTGCAAATTCTCCTGTTCTTCGTCCATCGCCTTGAGATAGATCTCGTTTCCTTCCTCCGCACGGAGCAGCTGCAATGTCGTGCCGCACGCGGTCTCCGCCTTGTAGTTGACCTGAAATTCCGAGACAAACCAGTCCGGATGATTCTCCAAACCGATGGCATCCGAAAGGATATCCACCGCCTTGACATTGTTCAGATGACAGTTGATATCAATATCACTGTAATGAACCTGCCGCGAAAAACACGGCTGCAGATTGTGTTCCGGAATCTGAGCAAGCATCTCCGTGATTCCCCGCTCCTGCTCCGGAACATCCACCCCCATCGCTTTTGGACGCACCAGTTTGTGGGTGTCCATCGTAATAATGGACCACGCCGTAACCGCATGTCCGACTTCTTCCTCTCCGACAAAGAAGCGGAAATCACGATACCAGAGTGCACCCTTGATCTTCCGCGGCCATGTGACCAGACGCACCGTCTCATGCCGGCGGAGCGGACGATTCAAATAATACTTCAACCGGCTCAAAACCCAGAACGCATTGCACGTTTCCATTGCCGCCCGGGACAGGCCGAGTTCATCCGCATGGTTGGTTGCAATCTCCTGCATAAACTCCACCACAGCAGACGGACGCGCAATCTGCCGGCTGTCAAAATGACAAACTTCCAGTGCAAATTCCTGTTCCATCAGAAAATCAGCCACGTTGTTTTCTCCTTCTTTCGTACTTTATTTGAATATAGTATACACTATTTTTTCAAAAAACGGAATTGCAGAATGTCAAATTCTTCGATTGATCCTCACTTTCCGGAAATATTGAGTGACTGTATTGCTTCAGGATTTGCTCCCATGGATGCAATATGATACAATAGGAACAGACTGCGGGGCGGATTTCCGTATACTTTCCGCGGTCTCCCAATAGAATGAATCAGATCACTGACAGAGGGAGGGGAAATGCATGAAGCGGCTGTTTGGTCTTGTCATTCTGTTTTTCCTCGCGGTCGGCTTTGTCGTTCTGCGGAGCAGTCCGCCCGTTCCGGAGGATGTGGAACCATCCGGCGAAGCGGAATCCTCCGACTCCCTGCAGTCGGCGGTATGGGTCGCAACTGCATATGGCATCGATTATCCCGCCTCTCCGACGACAAGCACAAAACAGCTCAAGCAGCAGTGCCGTGATTGTCTGGATACCATCCAATCGGCAGGCTTTGACACGGTCTATCTGCAGGTGCGACCGTCCTGCGACGCGCTCTATTCCTCGTCGCTGTTCCCGTGGAGCAGCTACCTGACCGGAACCTGCGGACAGGCTCCGTCCGGCGGATTTGACCCTCTGGCCTATTGGGTCAAACAGGCACACAAGCGCGCTCTGCGCCTCGAGGCATGGGTCAATCCCTACCGTGTCTGCGCCGGCGCGGAGGCAGAATCCGACTGGAGTGCACTGCCGGATGACTCCCCCGCCAAACAGCACCCTGAATGGGTGGTCAAATATGATAGCGGCTATTACTTTGATCCCGGTATTCCGGAGGTACGGCAGCTTGTGACCGACGGCGTCCGCGAGATTGTGGAGAACTACGATGTGGACGGCGTTCAATTTGATGACTATTTTTATCCCGGAACGGATTTCGCGGATGATGCCAGCTATCAAGCTTACGGAGACGGACAATCTCTGGAGGACTGGCGGCGGGACAACGTCAATCAGCTGATTGAGTCCGTATACGAGACCGTCCATTCATATGCCAAGGCCGATCACTGTGTCTTTGGCGTCAGTCCGTCCGGCATCTGGAAAAACGGATACGGCGGAGAAAGCGGCAGTGAAACCCGCGGGTTTTCACACTATTCCGAGTGCTATGCCGATTCCCTCGCCTGGGTCGAACACGGCTGGGTGGACTATCTCTGTCCGCAGATATATTGGGAAATCGGAAACGAGGCGGCTGATTTTGAAACGCTGGTTTCCTGGTGGTCCGACCGTCTGCGCGGCACCGATACCCGCCTGATCATCGGACTCGCAGGATACAAGATCGGCGATCCGGAAAACGACTCCGTCTGGGAAAACGACGGAGTCGAAGAGATCTCCCGACAGCTTGCACTGTGCCGTAATACCGGCGGTCTTTCCGGTGTCGCACTGTTCAGCTGTCAAACCATTCAGAACAACGACGCACTGTTCCGGCTCTGGAACAGTCAGTTTACTACAAAGGAGTGAGTACACGATGATATTCGCGGCAGCCTATGATAACGGGACTATCGCTTCCCGTTTTGAACAGGCAGGACAATTTAAACTGTATACGCTGGAGGATGACCGCATCACGAAGATGGATGTCCTCGACTGCAGTGCTTCCGGACAGGATGCACGCATCTCGTTCCTCAAGGAACACGGTGTCGGCATTCTGGTCTGTGACAAAATCGCCAGCGACGCCCTCCTTCTGCTCAGCGCGATGGGAATCGCCGTATTCCCAGGCGCATATGGCGAGGCGGATCTGCAGGTCGGTGCTCTGGTCGCCGGTATGCTCACCCCGGTCAGTGAGACGCCGCAGAGCTGTGACAGCAGTGCCTGTGACGGCAACTGCAGTGCCTGCCGTCAGGCACGGAAATCCTGACTGAAAAGGAGTTTTTTGATGAAAGATATCTTACTATTTGATTTGGACGGCACACTGACGGATTCTCAGGAGGGCATCACACGCTGTGTCGAGTATGCCCTGAATGATCAGGGCATCACGGTATCCGACCGCAGCACCTTGCTCCCCTATATCGGTCCGCCGCTCATCGACAGTTTTCAGCATTACCATGGTATGACCCGTGCACAGGCAGAGCGCGCAGTTGCCAAGTACCGCGAACGATATGCCGATGTCGGTCTGTTTGAGAACCGGCTTTATCCCGGCATTCTCGATCTGCTCCGCGCAATGAACGACGCCGGAAAGCGCTGTTTTGTCGCCACCTGCAAGCCGGAATCCTATTCGATCCGCATTGCAGACCGCTTTGGCATCACGCCCTATGTCGAGCGGGTATGCGGCGCGACACTTGACGGAAAAATTCTCACCAAGGAAGCCGTTGTCCGCTATGCTCTCGCCTGCGCCGGCGATCCCGAGCTGTCCCGTGTCCACATGATCGGCGACCGCTCCAACGATGTCGTCGGCTCCCGCGCCTGCGGGGTGGACTGTACCTATGTCCTATACGGCTTTGGAAGCCGTGAGGAAGCCGAGGCGCATCACGCCGCATACATTCTTGATACGATCGATGAGCTCAAACAGCATCTGCTTGCGCTGTGATACTTTTTCCTACATAAAATGACCCCATACCGAAACAATTTGTTCGGTATGGGGTTTCTTTGTCAGGAAATTCGGATATTCTTTGTTGTGGAGACCCGCCCGCGGTACAGAATACCGCTCACGGTCCGCACCGGAACAATGCGGTAGTAGTACCGCTTTCCTTTGGTCAGCTTACCGCTCGTATAGCTCGTTCCGGACACGGTGTTGATCCGTTTAAACGTGCCGGTCCGTCCCGAGGTGGAGCGGAAGATATAATACTGCGAGGCACCCTTGATCGATTTCCATGTCAGCCGGGTGCGCCTGCTCGACACCTGCTTAAGCGAGGTGATGGCCGTACGCGCCGGAATTGTGGAGGTTGCGACCGCCGCCGTCTTATTTCCCGTGTAAGTCGTTCCATTTGCCGCCGCCTGTCCGGCAATCCGGTAATAATAATCCTTCGATGCCGATGCAGTGGTGTCCGTATAAGTCGCTGAAGAAGACGTTCCGATCAGCGAATAACTGCCGGATGTGCCGTCGGGCGAACGATACACCGCATATTTCTGCGATCCGTTTGACGGAGTCCAATACAGCGTCACGCTGCTTGCCGCGCGCCGGATTTCCGTCATCACCGGTTTGCGAGGATTGACCGTCAGGGTGCATGCTGCACTTTTTCCACCGGCTGACGCCGTGATCTTCGCCGTTCCCGGCGCCTTTGCCGTGACTCGTCCGTCGGAAGATACCGTCGCAACCGACTCATTGGACGATGTCCAGCTGACCGCCGCCTTCGCGTTGCTCGGAAGCACGGTCGCCCGGAAGGTGGACGAACTGCCGGCCGCCAGTTTCTTTGTTGTCACATTCAGCGAAACCGATTCCACTTCGATCTCCGCCGGTCTTGGCAACGTCGGTTCCTCCACAGATGTTTCCGGCAGGGTATCCCCTGTTTCTCCGCCCGAGATGCTCAGACCGATGCCGAAATTACAGTCGATTACCGGTACAATTCCAGCGACATGGCCCCACTCCGAATACTGCCAGATGTCATAGTCTCCGGTGTATTTTGTGGAATAGACCGTCGTGCTCGGCTGATTGGTCTTGGAGGTCGGAAAACTCGCCATCCAGATCTTCGCCGCCGCACTCAGCGCCGAGGCGTCGGTATGCTCGTTCAGCATATAGGCGTTGGCATAGATCATCGGTGTATAACCTGCACTGCGGACCGAATTGCAGAACGCGAGGCAGATCTCGGTCTGTTTCGCCTTGCTCAGCTTTTTCTTATACAGACGACCCGTATAGCCGCTGCTGTCTTCGGCAAATTCCAGATCCATGACGATCGGGAGCTGAATCTTATATCCGCGTACTTTATTAATGCAGTACTGCGCTTCTTCCCGCGCCTCGGCAGCAGTGGTTGCCTGCGAATAGAAGTATACGCCTGCCGGAACACCCGCCTGATTGGCACCCGCGATGTTGGTCTCGTAAGTCGGGTCCGCATCCACCGCGCCGTTGCTGTATCCGCGGTAGCCGACACGGATAATCGCAAAATCCGTTCCCGCGTTCTTGACCTTGGTCCAGTTGATCGTGCTGTCCCACTTGGAGACGTCAATGCCTTGCGTAATCTGCTTGCCCGCCGGAACCGCGTAGGTATTACCGGTATAGATACTCTTGATCGTTGAATTAGCAAACAGCATGACCGAGGAGATATTCTTTTCCTCCTGCGTCACAGTTCTCGGATGCTGTTCACGGTACGCCTGCGGATCCTCCTCCGCCGCACTGCTGGTGCTGGAAACTGCTGCTGCCGTCTGATCTGCAGCCAATGCTGCCATCGAGCTTCCCATCATGGTCAGCAAAAGAAGCAGGCTGCAAAGCCGTTTTCCCATCGCCATTCGTCCTTTCTTTCTCTGTCCTTATTCTTGTACTCTGTTTTTCATGCTTTTCTTTACTATACACTATTTTGTTACCATTTTGCAACCATATACTGTATCTTTTCCGTTTTTTCCACAAAACGCGCCGTTGTTCCTCACCCTCTTTGTCTCCCTATCACGCTTCCAGACGGCTCCGCAGTAATTTGAGCTTGTTTCGTGCAATCGGAAGGATTTCCTGACTGCCTTCCATGCGGAGGCAGAAGCTGCCTTTTCCCCACGGAAATACCTCATGTACTTTATTCAGATTGATCAGATAACTCTTATGAATGCGGAAAAATTCCGCCTGTTCCAGCTTTTTCTCGAAATCTCCGATCAATCGGCTCTCGAAATATTCCTGATCGGCAGTCAAAATCCGGCACCCGCGCTGATAGGTTTCAATATAGACAATGTCCTCGACGTTGACAAAAACCACTCTTCCCTCCGCTGCGATGGCAATCCGTTTCGGACCGGAGGTTTTTTCTCTGCGTTCCGGCTTTGCCAGACATTTGTCCAGCACTTTCTGAATCCGTCTCTTGTCATACGGCTTCATCACGTAGTCTTCGACACCCAGCTCAAATGCATCGACTGCGTAGTCGGAATATGCCGTGACAAACACGATTTTCGTCTCCGGCTGCATTTTCTTAATCGCGCTGACCAGCGCCGTTCCGTTGAGATCTCCGAGATTGATATCGAGAAAAAAGATGTCATACGACGATTCACCCGCCATTTGCAGCGCCGCAGCAGCACTGTCCCCTTCGTCAATTTCCAAATCGGGGAGCAAGCTCGTCAACTGATGTCTCAGCTCGCTTCTCGCCGGTCTCTCGTCATCAATAATCGCTGCTCTCATGTCTTCTTCCTCCTTCTTCACTGCTTTTTGAACCGCATTCCCACGGTTGTTCCCTGTTCGGATGTCTGAATCTGCAGTCCATGATCCTCACCATAGGCATTTTTCAGCCGTTTATGAACATTTGTCAGGCCGATATGATTGTCAAGGGACTGTCCCTGCCGGAATTTTTCCAGTATGTCGGGAGCAAAGCCCTTTCCGCGGTCACTGATCTCAACAATCACATCAGACTCCGTCTCCGAAATCCGGATATCCACCGAACGGTTTCCTCTGTTGTCGATACCGTACCGCACCGCATTCTCCACAATCGGCTGAAGAATCAGCGTCGGAA
Organism: Clostridiales bacterium; assembly: GCA_022775385.1. Taxonomy (GTDB): domain Bacteria; phylum Bacillota; class Clostridia; order Oscillospirales; family Butyricicoccaceae; genus Butyricicoccus_A. The sequence continues at coordinate 10,518 of JALFIV010000092.1, read as the reverse complement.
TCTCTATGGTGACATCCGCATCAATCTTATACCTGACAGACAGCTTTTCTTCAAACCGCGCTTTCTCAATCTCAAGATAATCCTGTACATGATTGATCTCTTCCTCCAGCGGAACGAGATAGGATTCAAACCGAAGATCATACCGGAAATAATTGGCGAGCACCAGAAGAAGCTCGCGTGCCTTTTCGCTGTTCTCCCGGCAGATGGAGGAGATGGTGTTGAGCGCATTGAACAGAAAATGCGGGTTGACCTGAAACTGCAGCGCCCGGAATTCCGCTTTCCTTGTCAGCTGGTTCTGCTCCTCCAGTCTGGTCCGCGTCAGCTGAACCGATCCGTTCGTGACAAAGTGCTGGAAGAATTCCTGCATGCTCTTGCGGAAAACCCACTTCTTTTGAAACCATATCAGCATACATCCGACGGATTCTGTTCCGACAATAAATGGTGCCGCCACAATCGAATAGCTCTGCATGGTCTCATACCATCGGCTGTCTTTGGGTACCTGATGCAGTGTCACAAGCTCTCCCGAATCCATGGCCCGCTTTGCCTCGTCCGGCAGTCCTCCTGCCAGAATCGATTGATGATCGAACGGATTCTCCTGCCGTTCCGGAATAACCTGACAGTCCAGAATGCGCTCACGATCCGTGATCATTACACCGGTCCAATCTGTCTCCGCGAGCACAATGGAATTGATCGCATGCATATTCTCCGTGTTGCAGAGTCCATCCTGAAACAGCGGCATGCACCGCTTCGCCAGTTCCGTGACCCGCTGCAGCTGCCGGCTGCTTTCGATATCCTGCTGAAGAAAGACCGTATTAAAGGAGGAAACAAATATCAGCAGACCGAATGCGTTCAGCACAATCATCGGAACCGTGACATCCAAAATCGCCTGCACCGCAACATCAAGTTTCACAGTCATGCGCAGCAGGGAAATCATCTCACACAATCCGCCAAAGCAGGCCAGCACAAACAAATCGCGGTATTTCCATTTTCCGCGCTGGAAGTAGGGATAAAAGCCCGCGCCGAGCAGTCCGCACAGGATCGTAGAAAATGCCGCACCGCGCGCAAAGACCTTCGGTGTGAAAAAGAACAGCGTGTGCGCCGCGCCCAGCATGGATGACAGAAAGCCGACCAGCGGTCCGCCGAGCAGTCCGGATGCCATCGCACCGATGATCCGCGCATTCAGACTGTAAGAGCCGACATCAATGCTCAGATAATTGGATACGATGATCAGTCCGCCGAAGATACAGGACAGAAACAAATCCACCCGGACGCTTCTGCGTTCCATCAGGATCATGTGCTGAATCTTCTGTATTTTGGACAAAGCATTCGCAATCAGAGTAAGAAGCGCAATATTCACAATCATCGCTTCAACAAGTTCTGTCATTGCCGGATCACTCCCTTTTCTTCTGCGGGCAAACAAGCAGAATACGCCAAAAACCTCTTAGCATATCCCAATGAGTGAAGCGTGAGGCAGGATATGCCAGAGGTGATTAGTTTGTATGATTTGTTATCAAAAACGGCAAATTTAGTAAGTAACGACCTTCTTTTCGTTGCAAACGTCGCGGTCAAATTCTCCAATCTTGTTGGCAACCAGCATACCGACCATGACATCGACATCGACGTTCATCAGCGTACGGAACATTCCGGCAAACCAGTCAATGCCGATGAGGATTGCAATGCTCTCCAGCGGCAGACCGAGCGAGGTCGCAAGGAATGTATAGACAATAACCGAACCGCCCGGTACGGAAATCGTACCCATGCACATCAGGCAGGAGAGCAGAATTGCCATTCCTATCTGATAGGTTGTCATCTGGATTCCGGTCGACTGTGCCATGAAGAAAATCGCGGCAACATAGCACTGTGCGGCACCGCAGCTGTTCATCGACATGGTAATCGGACCGGTAAAGCTGGCAACCTTACGGCTGACGCCGAACTTTGTGACCTCGTCCTCCATCTTGGTCGGAAGACAAATCGCACCGGAAGTGGTTGTGACTGCCATAATTGACATTTTGGCGAACTTCTTCGGCATCTTAAACGGATTGACCTTGCACAAGATGCTGGTAAGCGGTACATACAGAATAAACTGAATCGCATCACCGATGAGAAGCAGTACCAGAAACTTGAGCATCGGAAGAATAACCTTGAGTCCGGTCGAACCGGCTACATTGGCAAGCAGGCAGAAAATGCCGATCGGTGCAACCTTCATGACGTTTTTGATGATATTGGTAATGACGACATTCAGACTCGCGACCCAATCGACAATCACACGATTTCCGGTCTGCTTGGCGTACGCGCCCATTGCAATACCGAAAAACAGCGCAAACACGATACACGGAACCATGGAGCCTTCCGACATGGAATAGATAATATTCGTCGGGGCGAAGTTCAGAATCGTCTCCTGCAGTGAGGTCGATTCCACCGTTGCATTGGCGATGTCCTCTGCACTTGCGATATCAATGCCGATGCCCGGCTGAATCAGCATGGACAGCGCCACACCTAAGCCCGCGGCAACGACGGTAAATCCGATAATCCACTTGAACGTGTGGAATCCCATCTTGCCGACATCCTGTCCGTCTCCGCTTCCGACAGCGCCTGCGACAGCCGACATGACCAGCAGAACAACAGACATCTGAATCAGACGGATAAAGATGTCACCGATAAACTTCAAGTTGGAAGCCCACGGTCCTACAACCGCGCCGAATGCAATGCCGCCGATTGCGGCAACCAGTATCTGTGTGGTCAGAGGGATTGACCGTCTTGTTTTCTTTTCCATTTTGCACACCCTTTCCTTACAGTAATTTCTCCTGTGTTTGGAATTGCCGTTCCAAATGATGTCTATATTCTGCAATATTTCAGTTTTTGTTCGTCACAATTTGTATAAACTGCTGTGATAGTTGTTGGAACGGTGTTTTTCGCGTTTTTTCTGAAAACGGAAAAGAAGTTACTCTTATGATACACTATGATGGCACAGATCCGCAAGAGATCTCCCCGTTCTTCCCCGAACCTTTTCCAAAATTCAAAAAAAGACGGCTTCGGAACGAAGTCGTCTTTTCATGATTGATTGACAGAGCGGATCAGTCCATCCGCTCAATCCTTTTTAAATATCCTCTGAGCACAGCATGCAAATTCCGGCAATCAGATTGACAAATAACAGAGAGCATACTTTCACTCCTGTGCCGATTCTTTCTCCGGTTTTCATCTTATTGAATACATGAACGGTAAGCGGAATGCACCACGCCAGCGGAATGATCAGCCAGCCCTGAGCAATACAACCGATAATCATAAAAATCTTCACAATCAATGCAAGTGCATTATCCTTCGGAACCGCCTTTGCAGCCTGGCTGGCATCCGGCAGACTCCTTCCGCATCTCACGCAGACAACTGCTTCCGCATGAGCCGGACTGCCGCAATACGGACAGTATTTGGACACCACTGGACGCGGCGCAATCGCAGTTTGAGGAACAATTCCGGTTCTTGCACCGCATCTTATACAGATTGCAGTGGTATCCTCGACCGGACCGCCGCAGTTGGCACAGTATTTCATTGTTTTCGCTCCTTTCAATCGTTTCATCCTCGGCAAAAGCCGACAAATTCTATCGGTAATTATATATAAATATGAATAATTTGTCAATCTTTATTATACAAATTTACGCATATCAGTCCTTTAATGCTCTCAAATGAATCATTTCGCGCAAAACAAAACCGCCTGTTCCCGAAGAAACAAGCGGTTTGTATGGAGCTAATGGTGGGAATCGAACCCACGACCTGCTCATTACGAGTGAGCTGCTCTACCCCTGAGCCACATTAGCATCTGAATGGTATTTTATCACAGGGTCACGCATCCGTCAAGAAAAACTTTAAATATTTTTCAAAAAAACTTGCGTTACAACACTTGACAATCCGCTGTTCCTTGCTATAATAGTAAGGTATCCTTGCTCATGCAGAGAGCATGGGCCAAAGTCCAGAAGGAGGTGCTGAAATGGCAAAAGTAAGTGGTAAGTACGAGACCGTATTTATTGTCAATCCGACTATCGGTGATGAGGCAATTGCATCCGTCGTTGAGAAGTTCAAGTCTCTGATTGAGGCTAACGGTACCATCGAGACGGTTGACGATTGGGGCAAGCGCAGACTGGCTTATGAGATCAATGATCTTCGCGAAGGTCATTACACCCTGATCCAGTTCGAGTCCGCGCCGTCTTTCCCGGCTGAGCTCGACCGTGTCTTCAAGATCACGGACGGCATCATGCGTTCCATCATCGTCTCCAGAGACTAAGGACTGGTGAAAAGAAGATGCTGAATAAGGCAATTCTGATGGGTCGCCTGACCCGGGATCCCGAACTTCGCTACACCCAGAACAATACTCCGGTTGCCACCTTTACGCTCGCAATTGACCGCAGCTACAGCAGAGGTCAGGAGCGTCAGACCGACTTCATCGACATCGTCGCATGGAGACGGACTGCGGAATTTGTTTCCCAGTGGTTTACCAAGGGTATGATGGCAGTAGTCGTAGGAAGTATCCAGTCCAGACGCTGGCAAGACAAGAACGGCAACAACCGCACATCTATTGAAGTCGTCGCAGATGAAGTTCAGTTCGGCGAAAGCAAGCGTTCCCGCGAGGCGAACGGCAGCGCCGGATATCAGGGCAACGGCTATCAGGGCGGTTACTCTGAGATGCAGAGTGCTCCCCGCTCGGTTCCGAATTTTGATCTGCCGACCGGCGGTTCGGATTTCAGTGAGATTTCCGACGATGACGGTGAGGTTCCGTTCTAAACTATCGATAAGGAGGTTACGACAATGGCTGAAGAAAAAAGAGAATATCGCCCGAATCGCGGCGGTCGTCGCCGCAGAAAGGTTTGCACTTTCTGTGTAGATAAGGTCGATTCTATTGATTACAAGGATACCGCAAAGCTCAAGAGATACATGTCTGAGCGCGGCAAGATCCTTCCGCGTCGTATGACCGGCACCTGTGCAAAGCATCAGCGTCAGCTGACCGAGGCTATCAAGCGTGCACGTCATATCGCAATGCTCCCGTACACTGCGGAGTAAGTTTTTTCATTGATAACAGGATACCGAAACGGACACACAGTTTGTGTGTCCGTTTTTCGTTCTCCTTCAAACCGTCTCGCTTTCCGATATAAAAACAGCCTCTGTCATCGATTTTGTGACAGAGGCTGTGATTTTTTCTGTTATTCCGCCGGATAGTTTGCGGCATGCAGCACGCGGATCGCACTGCTTCTGCGGTATCTCCAGTCGCTGTACCGGACATGGCGGACGCTCACGCGGTTGAAGCCGACCCAGTTGGCGTCGTAGACCGTAAAGCCTGTTTTATCTCTCGAGATAAAGATCATCGTATGGATCTTGGGGGAATCCATCTGCAGGACATCTCCCGGAGATGCCTTGGCAATCAGTTTTTTCAAACTCGACGAGGAATACGACCAGCTGGTCGCCGCAATCGTGTACTTTCCCTTGTCCGAAGAAGTTTTGGGTGTGCCGTTGTAATTCCAGCGGACCTGAGAACCGAACAGCCGGGAGTAAACCTCCCGTCCAAATCCCATACACTGGGATGCGCCCGCAAACCGATACCCCGAACCGAGATACTTTCCGGACGGATGCACCTTCATAACCTTGGTGAGCTGTCGGCTGACCTCATCTTTATCCTCGGTCACTTCACCGTCAAACGTCCATCTCTCTGTCGCAGAGCCTGTCTTTTTTGCCAGCTTGACTGTCTTGGAGCTGACCGCGCAGAGGGCGGTATTTTCCGCGTCAACCGGAGAGATCGTATAGCTTCCATCTTCGTTCCGATCAATATAATACCGTGTCTTCGTGCTGCTCAGTTTGGGAACCGCACCTGTCATCGCTGCAGTTCTGACAGATTTCCCGCTTCCAGCATAGGATTTGATGGTGTACTCGCCGTCCGCAATGTACCGAATTGAGAACTTTTGACTTTCCTCAATGGTTTTGCTCTTCAGCACCACCGCGGTATTGTTCTTTTTGGAATTGTTTTTCACCGCCATCGAACGGTCGTAGCTTTCATTGTCAATGGTATAAACACCGGTCGGAATGGTCTGTTCATGCGGCATATCCGCCGCCACTGCCGCGCTCCCTGCCGCCATGACCGCAGAGCAGACTGCCGCACAGATCATCCACTTGGTCCGTTTTTTCCATACTGTCAGTTGCTTCACACAGGATCCTCCCGGGATTTGTTTTTTCTTTCTCAGTATACCACATCCGCAGACGTTTGTGTTACCATTTTGTAATTTCCATTGCTATTCTGATATATATATAAACTTCTTCTCTATTATCTTTTTAATCTTGTGCAATTTATCTAAAAGCAGAGCCATGAATCCCGCCTCTTCCGCTTGATCCATGGCTCCTTCCTCGTGCCGGTATTCTCCTTAGCGGATGCACCGCTCATTTCGGATCATCCTGTCTGTTCTCCTGCTCCTGCAGCAGCGCCAGCGCCTTACGCAGAATCTGCGGCGGTACGACACCCATCAGGCATACGTTCTCCAGAATGCTGATTCCTTCAGACAGCAGGAACGCGATACAAACCGAATCGCGCACATAGTGCACGCCGAGAAGCAGATCCAATCGGGCACCGATCAACACCAGTACCAGAATCGCTCCCTTGCGGCACAATCCCTTAAAGCTCGCATTGCTTTCCAGTGCACCGCTTTTGGTTTTGTTCGACTTATGGAAAATTCCCGCCGCAACCAGCCCGGTGAGATAATCCAGCGCCATAAAAACCAGCAAAGTCGCCAGTGAGGTATCCCACCCGCCGAACGCCTGTGCAACCGCACCCAGTACGGTTCCGGACAGACCGCAGATCAGGTCCTTTTCTCTCATTCTTCTCTCCCTCCTTTCCTCATCTCCGTCTCATGTTTCTCTTTTTGAATATGCTCTGTTCACAGCTTACAACTTTCAGTTTACGGCAGTTTTTCGGATTGTCTACTGCAATTTGTCCCCATACTGTTCATGCAGGATTCCAATATGGCAAACGCTCCGCCCGGTTCGTATCCCGGACGGAGCGTCTCCTCTCATCTTGAGCCGCACTTACGGCAATCCTGCTTCGGCGGATCGCCGTGACGGCATCCGTCTTCTTTCTTTTTGGGTTCGCGGCAGATCGGACGGAATTCCTCCTCCGGAAATTCGATCTGATCAAACAATCTGCAGGGATCTTCCGGCTCACATGTCCCGCACCGGCACTCCTTGGTCGGCATGCAGGCATCAAATGCCGGCACAAGAATCTGAACATCGCGCTCAAGACGGATGATCGAGAACTGTCCGAGCGTGACAAACAGCTTTTTGACATCTCCGCTCAGAATCAATTCCTCATCAAACATGCATCCCAGATATTCCGGGATATCGTCATCACAGCAGTGGCACTCACAACGGCAGTGCGGCTCGACAATCTTGGCAGACAGAATGATCGGATCGAGTGTCTCCACAACCGCACGCGGCATGTTGCTCTGTTCGATCGTCCGTGCGGTCATGCCGTCCGTCCGGCTCTTCGACGTGAACGTGCGGACATTTCCCTCACAGCCGAACAAAATCGCCCGCTTGTCAAATACCGCAAGACCGCAGATATCCGTCATCCTGCCGCATCCTGCATTGACCTCGGCAAACACACGATAGAAAAACCGTGCATCCACACTGAAAAATCCACGGTTAAAATCAACCGGTGCGACATCCAGTTTGACCCACAACAGTTCCGCCCGCCGCGGTTTAACCGAATTCGACCGGTCAAGCAGCTCCTGCGACTGTCTTGTCAGATAGACACGCAGATCCGAAATACACTCCTTGGAACGGCAGGCATCATAGACTTTGCTCGTATGCACGCAAACCGCCTCGCGTGCCTGCTCTCCGCATCCGCAGACCGGTCCTGGGGTTGTACGTTCACCCATAGAATTCCCTCCTTCAGCTGCGGAAGCACCGATGGCCTCTGCGCCTCCGCTGGTTCACTATCATCGTATGCAATCCGACAAAAAAGGTGATTTCCGCTTTCAGCCTGTGGTATTTTTCCCGCTGTCTGATATAATAGGTACAAAGGAAGTGAAACTATGCGCAATACCACGCTCTGTTATATTCAGTCCGGCGGAAACTATCTGCTTCTGCACCGAACCAAAAAGAAAAATGATCAAAGCCATGACAAATGGCTTGGCATCGGCGGAAAGTTTGAGGACAAAGAAAGCCCAGAGGACTGCATCCTCCGGGAAGTGCTCGAGGAAACCGGCCTGACGCTGACCTCCTATCAATACCGCGGCATTGTCACCTTTGTCTCGGATGTGTGGGAGACCGAATTCATGCATCTGTTTACGGCGGATGCATTTACCGGCACGATCCGCGACTGCGACGAGGGTGAGCTCGAATGGATTTCCAAGGATCGTTACCTCTCTCTGCCGATGTGGGAGGGCGACAAGATCTTTCTGCGTCTGCTCCAGACCGACTGTCCGTTTTTCTCCCTCAAACTGGTGTATCAGGGCGAATCCCTGCAGTCCGCTGTTCTCAACGGAACGCCGCTGACAATGGAATGATTTCCCGCAAACAGCAAACAAGCCATATCGGATGATTCATCCGATATGGCTTTTGTTTTATTTCACGCGGATTGTGTATGTACGCACCTTTGCCTGATACCGGATTCCGCCGGTATTGCGGACAGAGAAAATCCGGAAATAGTAGGTTTTTCCCTTGGTCAGTTTTGCGCTGGTATATGTCGTTCCGCTCTTGACGGTTTTGACCAGCTTGTAACTGCCGCTCTTTCCCGTCGTCGACCGATAGACCGTATAGTAATCCGCCTTGCTCGCTGTTTTCCAGCGGATGGTTATTTTGCGCGATGCACTCTTTGCGCTCGAGATCGAGACACGTCCAGGGATTTTCGCCCGGCTCGCAACAGCGGAGTTGACGCTTTTATATGTCGTACCGCTTACGGTCTTTTGACCAATTACCTTATAATAGTATGCCTTGTCCGCAGTTGCTGACGTATCTGTGTACGAGGTGCCGGTTGTAGTTCCAATCGCGGTATAGCTCGTCCCGTTAGACGAACGGTAAATCCGGTAATTGGATGATCCGGCCGACTTGTTCCATGACAGCTGATTATACCCCGCGTCTGTCCGTTTGAGCTGTGTCACGTCGACCTTTGCCGGACGGACGGTGACCGTGCAGGTCGCCTTCACACTGCCCGCTGCCGCCGTGATCGTCGCCTTGCCCGGGCTGACCGCAGTCACCTTGCCGCTGCTCGATACCTTGGCTATCGCGGTATTGGACGATGTCCATGTAACCGATGTTCCGCTTGGTTTGACCGTCGCCGTCAGCTGCTTGGTGTACCCGCACGCACGCTCAACCGAGCTGGCATTTAAGCTGATACTCGCGGTCTCTGTAATCTGATTACCGCTCTGAATTCGGAAGTTGCAGTCGATTGCCGTATTGATTCCGTCGACCCGCCCGGTCTCGGAATACTGCCAATAGGAATAGTCGCCGGAATACGAGGTCGATGTTGTATAGTTGGCAAGCCAAATCGGATACTTGGCGCTGATTGTTGAAGCATTCATGTTGTCCGTGAGCATCGAGCGGTTGGCATAGACCATCGGCGTGTATCCTGCCGCCTTAATCGTCTCACAGAACGCCAGACAGATGCTGGTCTGCTGTGACTTGCTCAGTTTCGCCTGATACAGCCGTCCGGTATATCCGCTGGAATCCTCTGCAAATTCGACATCCATGACGATCGGCAGTTTAATCGAGTATCCCTTGACCGCATTCAGGCAGAACTGCGCCTCTTTTTTCGCCTCCGCGGTTGTCGTCGCCTGAGAATAGATGTACACGCCGACCGGCATTCCCACAGCCGCCGCATTCTTCATATTTGTGGCATAGGTGTCATCCGTATATTGACTGCCGTTTCCATATCCGGTGTATCCCGCACGAATAATCGCAAAATCCGTTCCTGCGGCCTTGACCTTACTCCAGTTGATCGTTCCGTCCCATTTCGAGACGTCGATGCCTTCCGTAATCTTTTTTCCCGCCGGAACGACGTATGTTTTTCCGGTATAACTGCTCTTCATCGTTGAATTGGCAAACAGCATGACGCGTTCCGCCGGATTGACGATCTGATTCTCCGCCGCTTCAGTCGTCCGATGCGCCGCGTGATACGCCTCCGGATCCTGTGCCGCCGCCTCCGCCGCACTCCCTGTGTCCGCCGCCATCGCCGGAACAGACAGCAAAGCGAGAATCATCACCAGTGCGATTCCGCAAATCTGTTTTCTCATCCCCCGTTCTCCTTTCTTCGTCGGCTTGCATGTGAAATCTTCTTTTTCCCCTGTTCTCTGAGCATATTATATTTGTTACCAAATTGCAATCTTTATGTTTCTATTCTGTAATATTTTACTCATTTGTCCGTTCTTGCACAGATTGGATATCATCTGTAATATCATTGATATCGGGAAATGACCGCAAAAAATTTGACCTGCAAACTTTGTTCACAGGTCAAAACGGATTTCTTGCTGCCTCTTCACAAGCAGCTTCCTC
>JALFIV010000091.1 GCA_022775385.1 Clostridiales bacterium | reverse complement strand
AGCCGCGTGAATACCCTGCTGCTCCAGCTGCCGGCTTGCCTCCAGCAATTCGTTGATCAGAATACCGTAGCCGACAAGGACAAGATCTGTCCCTTCACGCACACAAACGATGTCTCTATTGGAACAATCCGCTGTAAAGGCATCCTCCTTGCCACGTGGGTATCGAATTGCAATCGGATCTGTTTTTTGCGAAATCGCACGCGAAAGCATGGATCTCAGCTCATTGTAATTTGACGGAGCCAAAATACGCATTCCGGGAATCTGCCGCAGAAATCCGACGTCAAAGACACCGTTGTGCGTCGGTCCGTCCGCTCCGACAATGCCGGCACGGTCAATTGCAAAGACACATGGAAGGTGATCCAATGCAACGTCGTGGATCAATTGATCATACGCACGCTGAAGGAACGTCGAGTACATCGCGCAGACGGGACGCAGTCCCTGCTTTGCCATGCCGGCTGTCATCGCAACGGCATGTTCCTCCGCGATGCCGACATCAAAGAAGCGTTTGGGGAACTGCTTGCCGAATGAAGAAAGTCCGGTTCCGGACGGCATCGCCGCTGTAATGGCACAAACCTTTGGATTCAATTTGGCGAGACGGATCATTTCCTGACCAAATACCGAGGAAAAGCTTTCTCCGGATGGATTGAGCGAAACCCCCTCCTCGATATCAAACTTTGAGACGCCGTGGTACACATCCGGATGCTGTTCGGAATAGTGATATCCCTTTCCCTTCTGTGTGAGCACATGCACCAGCACCGGACGCTTGAGCTCTTTCGCTGTATTCAGCAGCTCGGACACCGCGCCGATGTCATGACCGTTGACCGGTCCGAGATACATGATTCCCATCTGCTCAAACAGGGAGTTCGGCATAATGATGCGCTTGGCAACATTCTTTGATTTTGAGATAAAATCCGCCGCACTCTCACCGCCGGGAATCCGCGAGAATGCCTCATGTACGTTCTGCTTCATGCGCAGATACTGCGGTCGTGTGCGAAGACGATTGAGATGAAGATTCATCGCGCCGACATTTTTGTCGATCGACATGTTGTTGTCGTTTAAAACGATAATCAGCGGTTCTTTGCTTGCTCCTGCGGAGTTGAGGGCTTCATACGCCATGCCGCCCGTGAGCGCACCGTCTCCGATAATCGGAACGACATGATAGCGCTCATGCTGCAGTGTCCGCGCATGCGCCATGCCCAGACCAACCGAGACTGAATTGGAAGCGTGACCGGTGATACAGGCATCGTGCTTGGATTCGCTCGGCTTCAAAAAGCCGGAAATGCCGCCAAACTGACGCAGTTTTTCAAACTGATCCATTCGTCCGGACAAAATCTTATGGGTATAGCACTGATGACCGACATCAAAGATCAGCCGGTCCGTCTCCGAATCAAAACAGCGGTGAAGCGAAACCGTCAGCTCGACAATGCCGAGATTAGATGCCAGATGCCCGCCGGTTCTTGAGACATTTTCCAGCAGAAACTGCCGTATTTCTTTACATAATCCCGCTAATTCCTCTGCGCTTGCGGTCTTAATCCGCTCGCGCAGGTCCTCTCTCTCCAGATAGCGGTATCCGGAATTCTGGTTCTCTGTCATATCTATTCTACGACCCCACTTAGTGATTGGGTTTCAATCTTTCGAAAAAAATCTTTCCTCCTGTTGTTATTTGGAAAACAGAGCCATCAGCCGTCCGACCACCGCAATGATATCCTCACTGTGTGAGATACCAAACGTCTTGCCGATTGCTTTTCCGCCAATGGTCAGTGACGCGACACAGCCGGTAATGCCGAGCGACATCAAAACCGATGCGATTCCGCCCCCCTGTGTCAGTCTGGCAATAATAATTGCACTGGTTGCACCCGAAATAATGCCGGAAATATCGCCGACCACATCGTTGCAGAAGCTGCCGACCTTTTCCGCGTTTCGAATAATCCAGATGGACTGCTTCGCCCCTTTGACTTTTCGTGCCGCCATAGAATGAAAGCGCTTTTCGGTCGCCGCCGTTGCGGCAACGCCGATAACGTCAAACAGGATGCCGATAAACACAAATAAAAACAGGATGAAAAAAGCAATCAGGTTTCCAACGTTGTTCAGCGCCTGTTCCGACAAATAGGACATGGTCACGGATAAAACAAAGCTGACCGCCGAAATTGTGAGAATCCAGCGGACATTTACGCCGGAAGATGATTTTTTCTTTCCTTTCTCTGTTTTTTCAGAACGATTATCCACAAAGCTCCTCCGCCTCAGTAATCGAAATAATTGAAGTAAGATGGTGGCAGCAGATAAAGGTAATCTTACGGCTTGAGGTTCGGTTGGATTTCCCCGCAGATTACCATCCGTCGCCGTGATGGCGGTTTCCCATTATAATCTGAGGCAGTGCATCACTGCATCTGCGACCGAATTGCCACTTAGTCCGTACTGCAACCCTTTATCTGCCCAATTACGACAGCCTAGGTGATTTCCACGACAGTTTCCATAAATCTTAGCCTCTTTTGCAGCCGGGGTTTCATTGACCAATTCGGAGATATGCTGTGGCCACAACGCATCTCCGGTGATGTCAAATTCACCCAGACCACGCAAGGCAGGCTACTCTGCACACAGCGTTTTGGAGGACAATTGCAATTTCTGAACTCGCTTTCCAAATGAATGGATCGAAAGAGATATACATATGCCTTCCGCCGCACCGCAATACAGGTTTTTATCCTGATCCGTAATAATCCGTCAATCGAAATGAGTGATCTATAGGAATACCACAGAGTCAGGTCTCCACGGCAATTGGGTCACGGTTTCATGCCATTGAAAGGTGCCCAAAAGCCTTAACCCCCAGCACCCACCCCAAACTGGGCGTAAGAAGCAAGCACCAGGGACTTCATCGATGTGCCCGTCTACGGATTTTTAGGCCCGTCTTAGGATTTACAGAGACTGACTAGGATACTGCGCCACCAAATATAACGTATCATATTCTAACACTAATTGCAAGTTTATGCAATCAATACTCAGCTTACACGTTCCGCCAGCGACCATGCGAGCGGAACCAGAATACCGGTGTCCTCGAATGCACCTTCCAGGGCCTCCACCGCCTGCCTGGACAGATCGTGTACCATCTGCTTGCAGGCATCCAATCCCAGCAGGGACGGATAGGTACTCTTCTGATTGTCCGCATCCGAGCCGATCGGCTTGCCGAGTACCGCCTCGTCACCCTCGATATCCAGAATATCATCCTGAATCTGGAACGCCAGTCCGATACAGCGCGCGTACTCCTGCGCTGCCTCGGTTTTTTTACCGTCCGCACCGCCCAGAATACAGCCGAGGGATGCCGCCGCACCGATCAGTGCACCGGTCTTGAGCGACTGCAGCGTCTTGAGCTCCTCCAGCGAAATCGGACGAGTCTCCGCCTCGATATCCAGCACCTGACCGCCGATCATTCCCTCCATACCGGAGGAACGGGACAGGGTGCGGATGGCGCGGAGCTGCGTCTGCGGATCGATGGAAGCGAGCAGCATCGGATCGGACGCAGTCTCAAACGCGAGGTTGAGCAGTCCATCGCCGGCGAGCACTGCCATCGCCTCTCCGTATACCTTGTGATTCGTCGGCTTGCCGCGGCGCAGGTCGTCATTGTCCATGCACGGCAGATCATCGTGAATCAGAGAATAGGTGTGAATCATCTCCAGCGCGCAGGCAAACGGCAGTGCGGTTCGTACATCTCCGCCGCACAGACGGCAGAATTCAAGCACCAGTGCCGGACGGAGCCGCTTTCCTCCTGCCATCGCGGAGTAGCGCGCCGCTTCAAAAATGGTGCCCTGACCGCAGTCCTTCTGCGGCTGAATATACTGCAGCAGTGCCTCTTCGGTCAGCGCCGCATATTCTTCCAGTTGCTTTTTCCAATCCATTGCTGTTTTCCTCTCAGTCATCGATATCAAACGGAATTTCCTGTTCCTGACCGTCCTGTTTCTGAATCATCAGAACCTTCTGCTCCGCTTCGTCCAGCGTTTTGGAGAGAAACGCAGACAGCTTGGTTCCCTCCTCAAACAAGGCCATACTCTTATCCAGCGGTGCCTCTCCGGCCTCCAGCTGTGTGACGATTTCCTCCAGACGCTTCATCGCCTGTTCAAATGTCATTTCCTCCATGGTTTCTCTCCTGTTATTTCCGTTTCACTTGTTCTACTGTACACACCGCACTGCCTTTGGCGAAACGAACCGTGATCCGGTCCTGCGTTTTGAGCAGTGCACTGCTCGTAACAATCCGTCCGTCCTCGCGCTGAGTGACTGAATAGCCGCGCGAGAGCACCTTAAGCGGACTGAAGGCATCCAGATAAGCTGCCAATTCTCCAAAATGCCGGCGATGCTGTGCAAGATTCTGCTCCGCGGCCGCCTGCATCCGGGTCATGACATGATCGAGCGCAAACCGGCGGTCCTGCAGATATGCAGTCGGTGTCTTGAGTGCACGCCGGTGCTCAAGCGCCTGATAGCTGTGTTTCTCCCTGTCAATCCGATTGTGCATCGCCGATGCCATCTCGGAAGAAAGAGAACGAAGCAATCGCTGCAGGTCCGTCCGGTCAGGGACACACAGCTCCGCCGCATGCGACGGTGTAGAAGCTCGGGCATCGGCGGCGAAGTCCGAAATGGTGACGTCCGGCTCGTGTCCGACAGCAGAGATTACCGGGATATCCGATGCCGCAATCGCACGTGCGACAACTTCTTCGTTAAATGCCCAAAGATCTTCGAGTGAGCCGCCGCCGCGTCCGGTGATGATCAAATCCGCTTTTCCGCGCCGGTTGACATCCGCAATCGCCTGCGCAATTTCCTGCGCCGCGCCCTCACCCTGCACCCGCACCGGATGCAGTTCAACATCTGCAATCGGATAGCGCCGGCGGAGAATGCGGATCATATCGCGTACCGCGGCCCCGGTCGGCGAGGTGATAATCGCAATCGTCGATGGGAATTCCGGAAACGGTTTTTTCCGTTCGGTGTCGAACAGTCCCTCCTGATACAGCCGCTGTTTGAGCTGTTCAAACGCGATGGTCAGCGAACCGATTCCGTCCGGCACCATATCGGCGACATACATCTGAACCTGTCCGGTTTTGGGATAGAAACTGATCCGTCCGCGGGCGATGACATTCATGCCGTTCTGCGGACGAAATCGCAGGCGGGATGCATCCGAGCGGAACATCACAGCCGACAGAGCCGCCTGTTCATCTTTCAATGTAAAATAACGATGGCCGGAGGAATGCGCCTTGTAATTGGAGATTTCGCCCTGTACATACAGGCTTCGAAAGGTCGGCATTTCCTCCAGCATCTGCTTAATGGTCTGATTGACTTGAGATACCGTCAAAACGGCAGAATTTGTACTCATGATTTTTCCTCATGCAGGAGTGAAGCGAGAACCGCGACTCCTACTGCATTGTCGCCGGACAGCTCCGGCTGGGCAAATTTTGCTCCGAAGCGCTGATGCATTGCCTGCTGCAGCGCACGATTGGACATCACGCCGCCGGCACACAGCACCGGAAGCGGGTATTTTTGTTTCGCCTGTGCGGTCGCCTTGAGCACGCCCTCCGCAATCGTATCAATGGCAAAGCGGGCAATCACCGGGCGGTCTGCGCCGGATGCCGCGAGCGCCTCGACTTTATTCTGGACTCCCGAGAGAGAAAACATGCTGTCTAACACCTTTGGCCGGAACGGTTTTTCAGGATTCTCACAGGACTGTGCGAGCTGTTCCAGCGCGGCACCCGCAGGAAATGACAGCCCAAGCAGATTTCCCGCACGGTCGATGATCTGACCTGCCGCCACATCCGTTGTACCGCCGATGATCTCGGCCTCCGGCAGTCCGTTTGTTTCAGACGGCGTCACCAACAGAAGCTCGGTCGTCCCGCCCGACAGATGCCACGCGAGAAACGGTTTTTTCAGCAAATCGAGCGCATCCGCAGACAGCGCCGCCGCCGCAAGATGCCCCTGCTGATGAGAAACCTCATAACACGGAATTCCTGCCGCGTGTGCCATGGAATGTGCCGTTCCCGCTCCGCACAAAAAGCACGGCATATACGATCCTTCCACCGCTCTCGGGCGGGTGCTCACAGCGGCAGCATCCACACGGCGCAGAAATCCCTGCGTGAGATCGGCAATCCGCTCTGTCAGGTGCAGGGTATGCTGAAACAGGGCATCGCTTTGGCGAAGCCCGATTCGTCCCTCGGGTACTTCCAGCAAACGCCCTGAATTCTGCCATGTTTTGTTCTCCGAATCGTACAGCGCCGCAGAGGTGCGGTAATTCGACGTATCAATTCCGAAGTAGTATCCCATCAGTCTTTCGCCATCTCGCGGCTGGCCGCACCGAGCACACCGTTGATAAATGCCGACGACTCCTTGGAGTCATACTTCTTTGCCAGCTCAACCGCCTCGTTAATCGCCGCGTTGACCGGAACATCCTCGGTATATTTCATTTCATACAGCGCAAGACGCAGGATGGCAACCGTGATACGGGACAGGCGGTTTGTTGTCCAGTTGGTGGAGTACTTGCTGATGCTCTCATCCAGCTCGGTCAGATGTTCGCCGACACCGACAACCGTGTCAATGATATACTGCTTCTGATCCTCATGAAGCGGACCGGCATATAGCGCGATATCACCCGAGAGCGAATCCATCACCGACTTCTCCAGACGGGACGCAACGATCTCTTTCGACTCAAAGGCCTGAAATCCGAACTCAAATACCAAATGCAGCGCAATTTCTCTAGCTTCTTTTCTGCCCACAGGAAAACCTCCATTGTTCACAGCAGTGTTGTGCGGTGAAATTTATCTCTAAATTTAAAATCATCTGATATTATACATCAAAAAAACAAAAAAATAAACCCTTGACGGGAAAGTCAGGGTTTATTCTATGGCGATGAACCTTATTCGGCAGTTTCTTTCGATGCCTTTTCCTGCGTTGCGAACGAGATGCCGCCGACATTGACGTTGACTGCGGTCGTACGCATGCCGGTCATAGACTCGATCGCCGAACGAACGGCACTCTGAATCTGTTTGGATACTTCGCGGAGATTATATCCGTATTCTGCCAAATAGCTAATTTCAACCTCGACAAGATCACCGTGGAATTCAACCTTTACGCCCTTGGAAATATTCTTTTTGCCAAGGAATTCCGCAACATTGGTGCCGATTCCGGAATACAGATTTCCAACGCCCGGGATTTCTGCCGCGGCGATGGCTGCGATGGATGCAATGACATCCTCAGAAATACGCACACTGCCCTGATCTCCGTCGGAAGTCCAATATGCCTTGCTGTCTGCCATGGGTATCACACTCCTTTGAAGCGATTATACCACAACAAACGGGCTTTGCAAAGCGAGATTTGCAAAATTATCCACCATTTGCATCGTTGATCCGGATTGTTGTCAGATCCGCACCGGTTTCTCCTACGATAATGTCCGCTATTTTGGCAACATCAGTTTCGGTCAGCGCCCCGTTTGATCCGGCGACCGAAGCCGTGACGGATCCTTCCTCCATCATGACAACCGCATCCGAAAAGCCTTTTCCGACGATCAAATTCTCAATTTTCGTCTCTTTGACCGAATTGGAGGCAATCGTGCTGATTTTCTGCGTCGCCTCTTCCTTCGCGCTCTCACTGGCGTCTCCGCTCGACAGAGTGTCTTTGAGCAGAGAGAGTGCTTCATCCCGTGCCGCCTGTTTTTTCAGCCGCGCATCGGCGAAAAACCCCTCAGTCTCCGTCGATTCTGCACGCTTGGACGAGGTCTTTTCTTCGTCCGCTGTTTTTTCCGTCTTGGCGTCTGCATTGACCGAGGTAACCTCTCCGTAAACATGCTCCGAGGTTTCCACCGACTCGTCTGTGTCTCCGTCGCTCTGCGCCGCCACCGTCAGTTCACTCGGTGACTGAAAGTAGCTCCAATTAAGATAGACTGCCACACACAGCATGAGTCCGATCACGCCGTAAACCGCGCCCCGTTTCCGCATAGAAATCATACTAATAACCCTCCTGTTC
The DNA here is from genome assembly GCA_022775385.1 of Clostridiales bacterium. Lineage (GTDB taxonomy): Bacteria > Bacillota > Clostridia > Oscillospirales > Butyricicoccaceae > Butyricicoccus_A. Next base: position 10,026 of record JALFIV010000091.1, on the reverse strand, counting down.
ACTCATTTTTGAAATGGATATTCGATCGGATGAGATTCCGCAGAGAGAGGAGACTGCTTCGGTGATCTTGAGCTGAACGACACTGTCGTCCGCGCCGTCACAGATCACAACCGCACCGCGGAAAGTCGGAAGCTTGTTTTTGATCAGTACAGGCTGTTCGCCATAACTGCCGTCGGAAAGAATAGACATTGTGCTCTGATAGTTCTCACTTGCGGCGTCCTCTCCGCTGCTCTGACTGGACTGCGAGATATCGGAGGCGTATACCGATTCCTCTCCGGACTCGAGCGAGAGCATCACCTGTACCCGGCCGACACCATCGATGGCAGACAGGCTGCTGCACAGCTCCTCCTGAAACGCGTCAAGGTCGAACTCCTGTGCCTCGGTCTCATTTCTCTGTTCATCTTTCTGTTCGGTCTCCGGAAACGAACACAGCATCAACAGAACACCAGCGAGCAGGACAATGACAAAGTACTTATACTGATTCCACATGCGCAGCCACCGCGCTTTATTCTGTTCCATCCGGCTCGCCTCCCGCCAGTGTGATCTGCTGTTCCGAAATCCCGAGTTCCTGCGCCGCCATAGCTCCAATTTCTTCGCGCTGCTGTTCTGTCACATCCGATACAAACGTGAGCACAGCCGCTTGGATTGACACCGTATCTGCCTGCTGCTCTGCCGTCACCTCGGCGGCGCAGGACACTCCCTCGCGCGCCGCGCACTGCTCCAGATAGGTTTCGAGCTCGGTTTCAAACTCCTCGAGCACATGCTTTTGATAGACCTCCTGTGCATCCGCCGATGTTTCCTGTCCGCTCCACAGCTCAGAGAGCCATCCCCAGTCCGGAAGCCGGATCGATCGAAGCGGTGTTATCAGCGCCAGCACCAGCATCATGCCGATTGCAATGCGGATAATCTCCTTTTGGCCTTTCTGTTCGGTCAGCGAGAGCATCATCGAACCAAAAAGCGAGGCAGCAGTGACACAGAGAATCATTTGTCTTACAATTCCAATCATGATGTAAAAAACACAACCGTAAACACGAGTTCAAAGAAAAGAATCGCACAGCAGCTTCCCAGCATTCCCAGAATCAGACGGAAGCTGCCCGTAATCCCGTCCATCAATCCGAGCAGCTGCGGCGGACAGACCGGAGACAACAGAGCCGTTCCCGTCCGGAACACCAGATAGTTGAGTCCCAGTCGAAGGAATGGAAGCAGACAAATTGCGGCAACACAGACCATGCCGAAAATCCCGATGGTGTTTTTGAGCACCATCGCACTCGACAGCACGGTTTCCGCCGCATTGGACAGGATTCCGCCGACCACAGGAACCGTACCTGAGACGGCGAATTTTGCCGCACGGACCGTTGCGGAATCCACACTCCGTCCGACTGCGCCGAATACCGTCACATATCCGATAAACACTGTCATCAGTGTTTTCAAAATGCCGGATACCGCCCAGCGGACAAACTCAGCCATACGCGTCAGCATTCCATTGCCCAGTGCGGCGTTCACCGTTATCATAGCAATGTATGCTGATACAGCTGGAATGAGAACTGATGTAATCAGTGTAACACAGAGATTGAGCGCAAACACCGTTGCCGTACAGCTCAAGCTTCCAGCGGTCGGCGATCCGCAAAGTGTCACTGCAGTCAGCACAACCGGCAGCATGGATTTGGAAAATACCGAAAGCTCCTCTGCTGTTTGCGTACACAGGGACAGCAGACCGGTTAAGTCTCCTGAAATGGAAGCGGTGATGCCGAGCGCGCCGGTCATCGCGAGGATAATCGACGGCATGCGCGTGCTTTCGGTGAATCCGGCGGCACAGCTGCAGAGGATCATGACAACTGCGGTTTTAGAAATACTCCGCAGCGCGCTTTGAATGATACCTGCCGTCTTTTGTCCCGCGTTTTGAATCAATACAGAAAAAATCGATTCCGGATCATTGCAGTCGGAAATCGAGAGATCTCCCAGTATACTCCGGGTATCCCCGTCCATCGCATTCAAAATCTCCCGCTGTGCCGACTCCTGCATCTCTCGGACAGCATCCGACTGCACGGCAAACGCCGATTGCGGAAGAAATACCAGCAGAAAAAATGCAATCACAATCCGTTTCATGGCAGCATCCTCAAGATGATAAAATCGATCCCATCAATTCAAATACCTGTTCGATCAGCGGAATGCAGACGGCAATGGATGCCGCCGCTCCCGAAAATTCCAGTTTACTCCCGAGTGCACTCTGCCCGGCATCGCGGCATAACCCCGACACAACCCGCACAACCACCGCAATTCCAACAGCTTTAATAACCGGAAAATAGAGTTCTCCGTCCAAACCGGCGGCAGCCATAAAATTTGACAGCGATGCAAATGTTTGACCAAGCGGATCAAAGACACGGTACAGAAGAACCAGACTGCTGACCAGCGAGACGGCAACGGCGACTGCCGGTGCAGATGGTTTGAGCAGTGCGGCAAGTACGGTTCCGAGCAGTGCAATCGCAGAGAGAGAAAGAATCAGTTCCATCGTCAAAACCCGAATACACTCTGCATCATGGAAAACAGTTTGCTGATTTCCTGTACAATCATCATCGTGACGACAATCAGGCCGGCAAGCGTCGTCATCATCGCCTGCTCCTCCCGCCCTGAGCGGATGAGAAGCTGATTGAGCACTGCTACCAGAATCCCGACGGCCGCGATTTTAAAAATAAGGTCAACCTGCATACCATCACCGTCACAGCAGCACGAATACCAGAAGCAGTCCCGCCGCGATACAGCAGGTGCGGTATAGCATTCCTTTGCTCTTCAGCTCCGTCTGCGCCGTCTCCAGCTGTGTTTCCAGACGTTTGTGTGCAAAATCCAGACACTTCTGCTGAGACTTGGCGTCATACTTTCCGATGAAGTCGGACATATCGCAGAGAATCCGGATATCATCCTCCCGCAGTCCTGCCTCCGCACCGTACTGCTGAAACGTCTTCATCCATTTATAGGTCAATGACAAACCGTTCTCTTCGTGCACACTGTCCTGCATCCGGCAGAACAGGTCTGCAACCTGTGCCTGCTTGCTGTGCGTCAGCAGCTCTACCAGATCGGGTACGCTGGTCAGACGGAAGGATACCTCATCCGAAATCAGCTCCAGCGCGTGCAGCAGTCCCTGCAGGACATTTACCCTTCCCTGATATGCCTGACGCTGTGCCATGCCGATTCCGGTGAACGAACCGATAACCAGAACAATTCCCAACAGTTTCAGCATGCAGCTTCCTCCTTATTTTCCTTCCTGAGCTGTACCGTCCGATCTCTGCGGATTTCATAATAGAGAGAGAATGCCTGAGATTCCCAAACTGACCGATAAAGCGGACGGATCTGAAAATCCGCCAGACCGGATGCATGGGCGGAGGCAAATACCGCGGCGCCGCACCGGGAACAGTACAGCACCGCCTGTACATCCCGTTCAGAGGTGATCTCGTCCAGAACCACGGCATCGGGCGACATGGTTTTGACCAGCATCATCGCGGCCTCGGCTTTGGGACAGCCGGTGATCACATCGGTGTGCAGACCGATTTGGAACTGCGGCTGACCGCGGTACAGCGCCGCGAGCTCTGCCCGCTCATCGGCGACACCGATGCGATACCCCATTTCAGACAACCGAAAAATCAGATCGCGCAGAAGTGTCGTTTTGCCGAATCGAGGTGGAGAATAGATCAGCGTACTGCGCAGCATCTTGTTTTGACAGATGGTTTGTACCATCTGCTCGGAAGCCGCGCCGTGGATCTGCCGGGCGATGCGGATGTTGACGGATGAAATCGACCGGAACGACTTAATCGCACCGCCGTCCCAGACAGCATCGCCGCAGATGCCGATGCGATGCCCTCCCGGCAGAGTGAGATAGCCCTGTGAAATATTTGCGGCAAACGTGTGGGCGGAGTAATCACATGCCCGGTCGATGGTGTCTTGAATCTGCGGAACAGTGAGCGGCCGGGTTTTCGTCGGGATCTCTCCCTGCGGTGTGACGACTGTCATTGGACATCCTGCACGCAGACGGATCTCCTCACAAGCCGGATGCTCCGCTCCCTCCCATCGGCGCAGTACCTCGCGCAGCTGCGGCGGCAGACAGGCCGCAGCCTGCATCAGTTCTCTGTCCGGCATTTTTCATCCCTCCTGTTCTTGCTTAACAGTATGGAAAAGCGGACGAACATAGAACCGGACAGTCCAATGAATTTACACCATTCCGTGACAAAACTTCCTCAACTTTTCTCCAAAACCCGATAATTTCGAAGAAATTCAAAAATCTTTGTCAAAAAAACCACAATATAACCCGGATAAGACTTGAAAAAAAGCACCGTTCGATGTATCATAAGAATAATGTCATAGCTGACAATCTTTGGTGAGACTAGAGATCCACAGAGGAGGAGTAACCAATATGTATCAAATTCTTGAGAAGCGTCGTTTGAGCGCGAACTCTGTCAAGCTGGTCATCGATGCACCCTACGTTGCAAAGAAGGCAGAGCCTGGTCAGTTTATCATCCTGCGCGTCGACGAAGACGGCGAGCGCATCCCGCTGACCATTTCGGAGTACGACCGCGAAAAGGGCACGATTGCCATCGTTGTTCAGGAGATCGGCGCAACTACAATGAAGCTCTGCATGCTGAACGAGGGCGACTGTCTGCACGATTTCGTCGGCCCGCTCGGCATCGCTTCTGAGCTCGAGGGCTATAAGAGAGCGGCAGTTGTCGGCGGCGGTCTGGGCTGTGCAATTGCCTATCCGCAGGCAAAGAAACTGCATGAGCTGGGCTGCAAGGTCGATCTGATTGCCGGATTTAAAAACACCGACGCAATCATTCTGGAAGATGAGATGCGTGCCGCTTCCACCAATCTGTATGTGATGACGGACGACGGCTCGAACGGCAATAAGGGCTTCGTTACCGCCAAGCTGAAGGAACTGCTCGAGGCCGGCGAACAGTATGATGTTGTCATCGCAATCGGTCCGATGATCATGATGAAGTTTGTCGCCGAAACCACCCGTCCGTTTGGTGTCAAGACCATCGTCTCCATGAACTCGATCATGGTTGACGGCACCGGCATGTGCGGCGGCTGCCGTATCACGGTCGGCGGCGAGACCAAGTTCGCCTGTGTCGACGGTCCGGACTTCGACGGTCACCAGGTTGATTTCGACGAGGCTATGCGCCGTGCATCGATCTACAAGCCGCAGGAGCAGGCAGCGATCAAAGCGCACAAGGAACACTGCAATCTTCTCAAGATGGAGGTTAAATAATTATGCCTAATATGTCCCTCACGAAAAACCCGATTCCGGAGCAGGATCCGAACGTAAGAAATAAGAACTTTGAGGAAGTATCCCTCGGCTACGATGCTGAGACCGCAGTTGACGAGGCAAACCGCTGCCTGCACTGTAAGAATCAGCCGTGTGTAGAAGGATGTCCGGTCAACGTCAAGATTCCGGATTTCATCGACCTGATTAAGCAGGGCAAGTTCCTCGAAGCCAACAACAAGATCAAGGAGACCAGTTCCCTCCCGGCAGTCTGCGGTCGTGTCTGCCCGCAGGAGAGTCAGTGCGAGAGCAAGTGTGTCCGCGGCATCAAGGGCGAGCCGGTTGCGATCGGTCGTCTGGAGCGTTTCGCTGCCGACTACGCAATGGCACATCCGTCCACCGATCCGATCGAGGTTCCGGCTTCCAACGGCCACAAGGTCGCTATCGTCGGTGCCGGCCCGGCCGGTCTGACCTGTGCGGGCGATCTGCGCAACATGGGCTATGACGTCACCGTATTCGAGGTACTGCACACCGCAGGCGGCGTTCTGATGTACGGCATTCCGGAGTTCCGTCTCCCGAAGGCTATTGTACAGAAGGAAATCGACACGCTGAAGGCAAAGGGCGTTGAATTCGTCCTGAACTTCGTTGTCGGCCGCACCGAGACCATCGACGACCTGTTCGCTGACGGCTATGAGGCGATCTTTGTCGGCTCCGGCGCCGGTCTGCCGAACTTCCTGCACATTCCGGGCGAGGGTCTCAACGGCGTCTACTCCGCAAACGAGTACCTGACCCGTGTCAACCTGATGAAGGCATATAAGGAAGACTCCCCGACGCCGATCTATCACGCAAAGAAGGTCGCAGTCTTCGGCGGCGGCAACGTTGCTATGGACGGCGCACGCGTTGCAAAGCGCATGGGTGCTGACGATGTCTACATCGTATACCGCCGTACCGAGACTGAGCTTCCGGCACGTGCAGAAGAAGTGCACCACGCAAAGGAAGAGGGCATTGAGTTCAAGCTCCTCGCTTCCCCGCTGGAAATCCTCGGCGACGAGAACTTCCATGTCAAGGGCGTCCGCTGCCAGAAGATGGAGCTGGGTGAGCCGGATGCATCCGGTCGTCGCCGTCCGGTTCCGATCGAGGGCGAAGAGTTCGTTCTGGATGTCGATGCGGTTATCGTTGCAATCGGCACCTCTCCGAATCCGCTGATCCGCACCACGACTCCGGGTCTGGAAGCAAACCGCAAGGGCTGCATCGTTGCGGACGAAGTCGGCATGACCACCAAGGAAGGCGTATTCGCAGGCGGCGACGCGGTCACCGGCGCTGCTACCGTTATCCTTGCAATGGGCGCAGGCAAGAAGGCCGCTGCTGCAATCGACGAGTACATCAAGAGCAAGAACTGATCTCATTTCTCACATGAAATATAAAAGGGACGATCCGCTTGGATCGTCCCTTTTTCGTTTGATTTTGATCATTAAATTCGCTGTGCCAGCTTTTCACTCCACTGCGCGCGGAATTCGGCAAAGCGGTTTTCATCCAGCGCTTTACGGATTTCAACCATCAGGTTGTTGTAGAAATACAGATTGTGCATGACGGTCAGGCGCTGTCCGAGCATTTCACCCGCCTTGAGCAGATGGCGGACATATGCGCGGCTGTAGGTGCGGCAAACCGGACAATTACAGTGCTCATCCAGCGGCTTGTCATCCAGCTGATACTTGGCGTTGTTGAGGTTGCGGATACCATCCCACGTGAAGATATGACCGTGGCGGGCATTGCGCGTCGGCATGACACAGTCAAAGAAATCCACACCGCGCCAGACCGCCTCGATGATATTGGACGGTGTGCCGACACCCATCAGATAACGCGGTTTGTTCTCCGGCGCATACGGAATAACCTCATCCAGAATGTGATACATCACTTCCGTGGACTCTCCGACAGCCAGACCGCCGATCGCATAGCCCGGCAGATCCAGCTCGGCAATCGCCTTCATGTGTTCGATGCGGAGGTCGTCATATGTGCCGCCCTGATTGATGCCGAACAGCATCTGATGCGGATTGACCGTATCCGGCAGGCTGTTCAGGCGATCCAGCTCCGCCTTACAGCGGTACAGCCAGCGGGTCGTGCGCTCACAGGATGCCTTGACGTACTCGTACGGCGAGGGATTCTCACAGCATTCGTCAAATGCCATCGCAATATCCGAGCCGAGATTGCTCTGGATGCGCATGCTCTCTTCCGGTCCCATGAAGATTTTGCGTCCGTCGACATGGGAGGAGAAGTACACGCCCTCCTCCTTGATGCGGCGCAGCGAGGACAGCGAGAACACCTGAAATCCGCCGCTGTCGGTCAGGATCGGTCCATCCCAATTCATGAACTTGTGCAGACCGCCCATCTGGCGGATAATCTGGTCGCCCGGGCGGACGTGCAGATGGTAGGTGTTGGACAGCTCAATCTGACAGCCCAGCTCCTTCAGATCCTGTGCCGAGACCGCGCCCTTGATGGCGCCCTGCGTTCCGACGTTCTGGAACACCGGCGTCTGTACGGTGCCATGTGCACAGGTAAACACGCCGCGGCGCGCGCGGCCTTCTGTTTTGATCACTTCAAACATCGTATCAATTCCTCTTTGTTGTGTTGTTCCGATTTACAATGCGGTTATTATATCGTATTTCATTTTGCGTGTCAATTCATATACCGCGCCGAAACTGTCCGATGATCTTCTAAAAACAGCTCTTCCCCATTGGACAGGGAGAAGAATCTCCTGTTCTGTGTTATGATAACACTGACAAAGGAAAGGCGGTGGCCCTATGAATCCGACCCACGGGGAATACATGACGGAAAATGAACTGAAAACAATACTGATTCAGCAATATGCAGACCTCCTGCGTATCAAAACCGCAGAGAACCGAGACCACGAACTGTTCTGGCAGGAACAAGTGCTAAAAGCAAAACTGCAGGTGCTGGGCGTTTCAGCCGAGAATCTGGAGATTTGACTGTCGGTCTTCCAAACTCTCATTTGACAACCTGCCTCCCGTCCGCTATACTATATTCACACAGGACATGTAGGTTTAAAGGAGGACGGTACAATGGGAAAGACACCGACGCACGAGCAAGCGTGGGCGCTGCTGACCGAATACAATCAGGATCATTTTCATCTCAAGCACGCACTAACGGTCGAGGGTGTCATGCGCTATTTCGCGCAGGAGCTGGGCTACGGCGATGAGGCCGATTTCTGGGGGCTGGTCGGACTGCTGCACGATCTGGATTTTGAACAGTTCCCCGATCAGCACTGCATCAAGGAGCAGGAGATCATGCGGGAGCGCGGACTGGATGAGCGGCTGATCCATGCCACGGCGAGCCACGGATACGGCATTACGGTGGACATCCAGCCGGAGCACGAGATGGAGAAGGTGCTGTATGCCACGGACGAGCTGACCGGTCTGATCGGTGCGGTCGCCATCATGCGTCCGTCCAAGAGTGTCTCGGATCTCGAAACCAAATCCGTGCGCAAAAAGTTCAAAAACGCAAAATTTGCCGCCGGATGCTCCCGCGAGGTCATTCAGAACGGTGCAGACATGCTTGGGTGGGATCTGAACGATCTGATCGGACGCACGATTCTCGCCATGCGCAGCTGCGAAGAAATCTACGAAAGTTTTTAATCCATAGCAAATACAAAAGCAGGAGAGCACGCGCTCCCCTGCTTTTTCTGTCTCACTTGCTATTAATGAATGAACATCGCGTCGCCGAACGAGAAGAACCGGTATTCCTGTTCGACCGCTTCCTTGTATGCCGCCAGCACATGATCCCGTCCCGCCAGCGCGGAGACCAGCATGACGAGTGTGGACTCCGGCAGATGGAAGTTCGTGACCAGCGCGTCCAGACACTTGAACCGATAGCCCGGATAGATAAAGATGTTGGTCCATCCCGCCGTGGCGTCGATGGTGCCGTCCTCGTTGGCAAAGCTCTCAATCGTGCGGCAGGAGGTCGTGCCGACACAGATCACCCGTCCGCCGTTTTTTCTGGTCTCGTTGATGATGTCCGCAGCCTCCTGCGGTACCATGCAGTATTCACTGTGCATATCATGCTGCTCAACATCGTCGACCTTGACCGGACGGAAGGTTCCGAGTCCGACATGCAGTGTCACATAGGCGATCTTGACGCCCATGTCCTGCACCTCCTGCAGCAGCTCAGGGGTAAAATGCAGACCGGCGGTCGGTGCTGCGGCGCTGCCGACGACCTTGGAATAGACCGTCTGATATCGCTCCTGATCCTGCAGTTCTTCCTTAATATAGGGCGGCAGCGGCATACGGCCGAGCTGCTCGAGCACCTCAAGGAAGATGCCTTCATAATGGAACTTGACCAGACGGTTGCCGTCCGGCAGGACTTCCTGAATCTCCGCTGTCAGCTCACCGTTGCCGAAGGTCACCTGTGCACCCTCGCGCAGGCGGCGGCCCGGACGGACGAGGCATTCCCAGACATTGTCTCCGCGGTCGATCAGCAGAAGGATTTCCGCAACACCGCCGCTCTGGCGATGTCCGATCAGGCGCGCAGGCAGCACGCGGGAATTGTTGAGCACAAGGCAGTCTCCGGGATTCAGAAACTGCGGCAGCTCATAAAAATGATGATGCTCGACTTCTCCGGTCTGTTTATCCAATACCAGCAGACGGGAGGAGTCCCGCTGATCCAGCGGGGTCTGGGCAATCAGACGCTCGGGCAGATCATAATAAAAATCACTTGTCTTCATACAGTGGTGCACAGCGCCGCTGCGCTGTTCCTCCTTACAACTT
>JALFIV010000076.1 GCA_022775385.1 Clostridiales bacterium | reverse complement strand
GCGTTCTCCAAATCCAGAATTCCGGTACGCGAGCCGGCACTGCCGGCGGTGGCGGAGACAGGCGGCGCGAACGGCTATGTGCTGTCCTACTACGATTCTCCGGTCGATGCGGAGGATATCAGCAACACGCTGTATGTGGAGCTGCTGTCGCAGGCGGAGCGGTATGCGTGGTTCTACACGCCGTATCTGATGCTGGGTGACACGCTCATGGACGCCTTTGTCCGCGCGGCACGGCGCGGCGTGGATGTGCGCATCATCATGCCGGGTGTTCCGGACAAAAAGGTCGTCTATCGGATGTCGCGCAGCTACTATGCCGCCCTGCTCGAGGCGGGTGTCCGGATTTTCGAGTACACGCCCGGATTCGTGCATGCCAAGGGCTGTGTGATCGACGATGTCATCGGCACAATCGGCACGGTCAATCTGGACTACCGCAGTCTGTTCCTGCACTTTGAGAACAACTCGCTGTTCTGCGGTGCGCCGCTTCTGGCGGATTTCAAGGCGGATTTCCTTGCGACGCAGGAGCAGTGCGCGGAGCGGACGAAGGACAATGTCAAAAAGGGCTTTTTCAAATGGGTTCTGGACGGTATCCTGCGGATTTTCGCCCCGCTGTGCTGAAAAAAAGTGAACAAAAGAAATACGCACTGACCAAAGCGGCAGTGCGTATTATTTGTCTGTGGGTTTGGCTGCTCAGTCGCTCCGGCGTCCAAACAGGCGGAGCAGGTAGAGGAACAGGTTGATAAAGTCCAGATAGAGCTGCAGTGCGCTGAAGATAGACGCCTTTGCCAGCATCTCCGGATTGCCCTGAAAATAGTAGTAGTTCCGGCGGATCATCTGGGTGTCATAGGCGGTGAACGCCACAAAGATGACGACGCCGACAATGCAGATCCCGGTGGAAAAGCTGGACAGGTTGATGAACATGGACAGCAGAGTGAGCACGAGCAGGACGATCAGTCCGCCGATGAGCACCGGACGGATGCGGGTCAGGTCCGCCTTGGTGAAGAATGCATACAGCGCCATGATGCCGAAGTACAGGGCGGTCATGCCGAACACAAACAGCAGGACGCCGAAGTCGTAGGCGATCAGCAGGGAGCTGAAGGTCACACCGTTGAGGACGGCGTAGGCGAAGAACAGGCCGCGGGCGGCGCCGATGCTCAGCTTGTGGACACGGGCGGACATCCAGATGACGACGGCCAGCTCGCACAGCGCGAGGAGAAACGGCGTGTAGCCGGTGGCGGTGTAGTAGATCAGTCCGGTGAACAGCGTCGCAAACGAGACCGCAAACGTGGTCAGCAGACCGAGGAACATCCAGCCGAAGGTCTTGGCGGCATATCCCGAGAGAGATTCCGCCGGTCCGACATACGAGCCGAACGGCTGCATGTCATTGTAGCCAGAATTCATGAACAAATACCTCCTAATTTGTCGAACAAGTCGAATGGTATAGGTATAGTATACCTGAAAATTGAAAAAAAGAAAGAGACAGATTGTAAAAACCTATGTACAAACCGGAAAATCAGCGGTAAAATATCCATATACTATGAGAAAGCCGGTTTTTCGGCACTTTCTCACGGATTGATTTCGCATGAATAAAAGGAGTAACCATCATGAAGGAGCAGTCTCATACGCGGATCCGGCAGCTCGTCGACCGCTATGATTCGATGCGGACAATCATGCTGGCGGAAGGAATTCTGGTCGGCATCGCCGCCGGACTGATCTCGGCGTTTTACCGGTTTGCACTGGGAAAGGCGGACGAGTGGCGCGGTGCGATTCTGGATTTCTGCCGCGGAAACGGCCTTCGCATGGCCGGATGGCTGGTTGTCCTTATTTTTCTGGCCTATCTGGTCTCCCGCCTCAACCGGTGGGAGCCGATGATTTCCGGTTCCGGCATTCCGCAGGTCGAGGCGGAGATCATCGGATACATCCGCCCGAACTGGTGGAAGGTGATTCTCGCCAAGCTGAGCGGCGGATTTCTGTGCATCATCGGCGGCCTGTCGCTCGGACGGGAGGGACCGTCCATTCAGCTTGGCGGCATGGCGGGCAAGGGCGTGTCGAAATTCCTCAAGCGATTCCGGCTGGAGGAGCATTTTCTCATCACCTGCGGCGCGTCCGCCGGTCTCGCGGCGGCGTTCAACGCCCCGATGGCGGGCGTCATGTTCGCGCTGGAGGAGGTACACAAGAATTTCTCCGCGATTGTCATGCTGTCGTGCATGTCCTCGGCGCTGGTCGCGGACTACATTGCAAACGGCCTGTTCGGCATGGAGCCGGTTTTCTCGTTTGCGGTTCAGGATATGATCCCCCTGCGCGACTATCCGATGATCATCGGTCTCGGTCTGCTGTGCGGTGTGCTCGGCGTCCTGTATAACAAGGTTCTGCTCGCCTCGCAGACCGCGTACGGGAAGCTGGACAAGCTCCCGGACTGGGGAAGGCTCGCAATTCCGTTCGTCCTCGCCGGTGTGCTCGGATTTACCATGCCTGCGGTGCTCGGCGGCGGTCACGGGATGATTGTTCAGCTGTACAGCGGCAATCTCGTGCTCGGCAGTATTCTGGCTCTGCTGGTCGTCAAGTTCCTGTACTCGATGGTCAGTTTCGGCTCGGGCGCACCGGGCGGCATCTTTTTCCCGCTGCTCGTGCTGGGCGCCTATGTCGGCAGTGCGTACGGCGTGATTCTGGTCAGCGGCGGCCTGCTCGAGAGCGAACTGCTCAACAATATCATCATCATCTCCATGGCGGCGCTGTTCTCGTCGATTGTCCGCGCACCGGTGACCGGCGTCGTGCTGATCTCAGAGATGACCGGCTCGTTCAGCCATCTGCTGTCGCTCGCGACGGCGTCGCTGATCGCCTATGTCGTTGCGGATCTGATGGGCAGCAAGCCGGTCTACGAGAGTCTGACCGAGCGTCTGCTGATGAAACAGAACGTCAAGGTGGAAAAGGGACGGAGCGGAAAGAAATCCATGCTGACCTGCGTCGTCGAGGCGGGCAGCGAGGCGGACGGCTGCCGCATCCGTGATCTGTGCCTCCCGTCGCGCTGGTGTCTCGTCATCTCGGTCACACGCGGGGAGGAGGATCTGATTCCGCGCGGCGATCTGGAGCTGCGCGCCGGCGATACGCTCGTGACCCTCGTGCAGGAGCGCGACATGCTGGCGATGGAGTCCGTCATGCGGCACAAGGTCGGACTGGATGAGGACAGAATGGAGAATACACAGTCATGACGCATGTGACGCACACATTCGGACCGTGGTTTGACGAACAATCCCGCGTGCTGATTCTGGGGACGATGCCGTCTCCCAAATCGCGCGAAGACGGATTTTACTATGCGCACCGGCAGAACCGCTTCTGGCGCGTGCTTCCGGCGCTGTACGGTCTCCCGCCGCTGGTCGGGGACATCGAGGGACAGAAACGGTTTTTGACCGAGCACCACATCGCGCTGTGGGATGTGCTCGAGAGCTGTGACATCAACGGCGCGTCGGATGCGTCCATCCGCAATCCGGTGCCGAATGATATGAACGTCATTTTATCACGCGCGCCCATACGCGGAATTTTCACGACCGGCACCAAAGCCGGCGCGCTGTACCGCAGACTCTGCCTGCCGCTGTGCGGGAGGGAGGCGGTCACACTGCCGTCGACCTCGCCGGCCAACTGTGCGGTCTCGCTGGAACAGCTGTGCGCGCGCTATGCCGTCATCCGGCAGACGGCGGAATCAAACAACTGGAAATTGGGGAGGAAATAACAAACCATGAATTTACTGAGAACCATCCGATGGCTGGCATATCTGACTCTCTATTTGATCGTGACGTGCCCGCGGGCACTGTACTGCCGCCATCTGAGAAAAAAGGGACAGGAGGAAAAAGCCGCGGCGATTGTCGAACAGACGGTACACCGCTGGGCAATCCGCATCATCAAGGCGGCCGGCGGTGAGATCATCGTTGAGGGCGCGGAGAACATTCCCGACGGGACGGCGGTGTATATCGCCAACCATCAGAGCGATTTTGACATCCCGATCGTGCTCGGCTATCTCGGAAAGACACATCCGATCATGGCTAAAAAGGAGCTGGAAAAGGTGCCGGGCGTCCATATCTGGATGACCCTGATCGACTGCATCTTCCTCGACCGCAAGGACATGAAACAGAGCGTACAGGCGCTGATGGAGGCCACGCGCATGGTCAAGGGTGGAAAGTCCCTGATCATCTTCCCGGAGGGCACCCGCAGCAAGGGTGGTCCGGCGCATGAGTTCAAGGGCGGCGCGTTCAAGGTGGCGACGCGCAACAAGGTGCCGATCGTCCCGATCACGATCGACGGATCGTACACGATGTTTGAGCAGCGCATGCGCATTCATCCGGGAACCGCCCGCGTCACGATTCATCCGCCGATTCAGACCGAGGGACTGACGCGCGAGCAGCAGAAGGCGCTGCCGCAGGAGGTCGAGCGGATTGTACTGGCGCCGCTGACGGACAAAACGGAATAACAGAGAAAAACCGATGTGACCGGACGGCCGCATCGGTTTTTTGTTCGGTATTACAGGCTCTCGCGCAGAATCTGCTCGATTTCTTCCCGCGTCAGTACTTTGTACCCGCCGGGCATCGTGATCACGCAGTCGGCGATCCTGCCGAGGTTTTGTTCCGTGGCACCCAGATCCCTGCTGTGCATCGTGACACCGAGCGAGCGCATCCACCGCTCCATACAGTCGAGACCTTCGGATGCGATTTCGGTATCGCTCTTGCCCTCTGTGCTCACGCCCCAGACGTTGACCGCGAACCGCTTGAACTTGTGCAGTCCGTACGGCAGAATATGGCGGTAATAGGGGAGGGAGACTGCGGCAAGCGTCATGCCGTGGGTTGCATTGGTGACACCGCCGATTGCCTGACTGAGCATGTGCACCATCCAGTCGGTGGATTTGCCCTTCGCCACGAGCGTGTTGAGCGCCCACGTGGCGGTCCACATCAGGTTGCTCCGCGCCTCGTAGTCCTGCGGATTTTGCACGGCGACATCGGCGGAATGAATGACCGAGCGCATGAGTCCCTCGCTGATGTAGTCGCTTGTGCAGTCGTCCTCACCGGAGAAATACTGCTCGCAGATGTGGTTGAAGATATCGTAAATGCCCGAGACCATCTGCTCGTACGGCAGGGTCATGGTAACCATTGGGTTGAGAATGGAGAATTTCGGCATGACTGCTTCATCGGCAAAGACATGACCGATCTTCTGTTTGGTGTCCTGATTGGTGATGACCGAGCCGGCGTTCATCTCCGAGCCGGTGCCAACCATGGTCAGCACACAGCCGACCGGAATCAATTCGCAGTCCGGCTCCTCAAAGCGGATGAAGTACTTCTCCCACGGGTCGTCCGGACAGTGGACGGACACGGACAGCGCCTTGGAATAGTCGCAGACCGAGCCGCCGCCGACGGCGAGAATCAGATCCGCGTGATGATTCCGTGCGATCCCGATACCCTCGCGCAGTTTGGCAAGCGTCGGATTCGGCATGACGCCCGCGATCTCCGCGACGTTTTTGTTCTGCTTGTTCAGAATCTCGCAGACGGCGTCGTAGAGGCCGTTTCGCTTGATCGAACCGCCGCCGTACACCAATACGACATTGTCCCCGTATTTGGGAAGCTCGGTGTTCAGGTATTCCAGTGAATCGGCACCGAAGTACAGCTTGGTTGGGTTGCAGTAGGTGAAATTTCCTAACATGATGTCGCCTCCTTTTGATTTGACAACGTGAATGTAATCTTGTATGATGAGTATACTATCTAAACCTGACTTCAGGTCAATACCTGGATACCGATTTTTTGAGGAGGGAACTGCATGTATACCATCGGACAAGTGTCGGAGATGTTTGATCTGCCGATTTCCACCCTGCGCTACTATGACAAGGAAGGGCTGTTTCCCAATCTGCAGAGAGAATCCGGCATCCGGAAGTTCGGGGAGAAGGAGATCGAAGCGTTGAGAATCATTGAATGTCTGAAGAAATCCGGTCTGGAAATCAAGGATATCAAGCAGTTCATGCAATGGTGTGTGCAGGGAAGCGAAACATATGAAAAGCGCAGGGAGCTGTTTGTGAGGCAGAAGGAAAAGGCGGAGGCGGATATCGAGCGGATGAACCGTGTGCTGGATCTGCTGGAATTCAAGTGCTGGTATTATGAGCAGGCGATCCGCGACGGAAATGAGGATCGGGTCGGCGCGATGAAACCGGAGGATATGCCGGAAGAGATCCGCGGACGGTATGAGCGATCCCATCCGGAGCACGGATGGAAAAATGGATGAAAAAAGACAGCGTGAAGCGGAATTCACGCTGTCTTTTACATTTGATCGGGTAATTTGCTGAGCGCCGCGCCCTTTTGCGGGAGAAAAGCGGCTGCGGAGTCGGTTCTGCACTCGCAGCAGACCAGTGTGCCGGTCAGTGCGAGCGGGATATAGCACAGCCAGACGCTGTGGATGCCGAAGAAATGGTGTGCGATGATGGAGATCGCCACACCGATATGGAAACAGAGCAGCGTTCCGCAGAAGAATTTCGCCTTGTGCAGCTGCTTCCGGTCGTGGGTGATGGCGTACTCCGAGAGGGCAATGGCGACCTGACGCAGGTTGTTGGTGGAGAAAATCGTCGAGGAGACATAGCCGTAGGCGCCGGGGAACGAGTTCCACTGGACAGCCATGGCGAAAAAGATCGGGAACAGACCGACCACGGCGTTCATCTCCTCCGGGAACAGACCGAGAAGGACGATCGCAGCTGCGTTGACGCAGAGCGACAGAATGTGCAGATTGCCGTGATACTTTTTCGAGACGAAAACCGTGAGTGCGATGCCGGACATATACAGCAGGGCGGCGATGAGACGCAGGACAGCGTCCGTCAGATTGTGTCCCATCAGACTGTGGACGAGGTAGATCAGGTTGGCAGTCTGCGCATTGCCGAGAAAATCCCCGCGGCAGAGGATGGCGTAGATGCCGAGATATCCGCCGGCGACCGCCGCGGAATGATGAATCCAGCATTGAAGCTGTTCACGGTCCTTCATGAAAAAATGACTCCTTTGCGTTCTGGTTCTATCTGTATTATACCCTCTTAAAACCGCGGTTGTCACTGGCAGAACCGCCAATCTCTCGGCGAAATAGACAGAAATCTTATGTAAAAATTTGATAAAATCACGAACGACTCCCTCCGCCCATTCGGACAGAGGGAGTGGAATTATGCGGTAAATTCGTCGATAATCCGTTGGGCGGTGCGGTATACTTCTTCCGGGTCACAACCGATGTCAAACGCACCGTTTTCGTACAAAATCCGTCCGTTCACCATGGTCAGCACGACATTCTGTTTGCTGCCGCTGTAGACGATATTCTTGGCGATGTTGTTGAGCGGCTGCATATTCGGCTGGTTCAGATCGAGAACGATAAGATCCGCGAGCTTTCCGGTCTCCACCGTGCCGCAGCGGTCGAGCAGCATTGCCTTCGCGCCGCCGGTGGTCGCCATGCGCAGGACGTCATGGGCGCTGACTGCCGCCGCGTTGTTCTCACGCACCTTGGCCAGTGCGGTCACAAGGAACATCTCGCGGAACATATCGAGACAGTTGTTGCTCGCCGGTCCGTCTGTGCCGATGGCAAGGTTGATGCCGCGGTCGAGGATGTCTGAGATCGGCGCGATGCCGCTTGCGAGCTTGAGGTTGGACGCCGGATTGGTGATGACCGAGAGGTTTTTCTCCCGGAAGAGTTCGAGATCATCGTCCGTCATGTGGACGCAGTGGTAGCCGCCTCCGCCGTAGTCGAACATACCGAGGGAGTCGAGATAAGCGGTCGGCGTCATGCCCGTCCGGTCAATGCACTGCTGTACCTCCGATGCGGTCTCGGAGTTGTGGGTGTAGACCGGCGCGCGATACTTCTTTGCGAGTGCCGCCATTCCCTCAAGATTCTCGCGGGAGTTGGTGTATTCGGCGTGGAAGCCGAGAGTAAACGAGATCAGCTCGTGATAGCCGTTGTATTTCTGATACCACTCGTCCACCAGCTCGACCGACTGGCTGAAATCGTTGACCCCGCCGGTGAGAACCGTGCGGAAGCCGCAGTCGATGGAGGACTGAACGATGGAGTCCGGCGTGAGATACATATCAAAGTTCGAGGTGATGCCGCTCGTGAGGTATTCCAGGATGGCGAGCTTGGAGAGATGATAGATGTGCTCCTTGTTCAGCTTTGCCTCCATCGGGAACACCTGTGTGTTCAGCCAGTCCTGCAGCGGCAGGTCATCGGCAAACGAGCGCAGGAAGGTCATCGCCGAGTGCGTGTGCGCATTGGCAAAGCCGGGCATGAGCAGATTGCCGTTCAGGTTGATCTCACGATCCCAGTGCAGGTCAGACGGTTGGGACGCGCCGACATGGGTGATGGTGCTTCCCTCGACCCAGACCTCGCCCCAGACCGGCGTCAGATCGCCGGTCATCGTGAGGATGCGGGCGTTATAAAATCGGGTGTTCATACGTGCTCCTCCTTTTTCTTGCGGAATACGGCGCGCAGGCTCTCGGTGTACGGGGCGCGGCAGATGCCGAACTCGGTCACAATGCCCGAGATCAGCGTGTGGTCAGTGACGTCAAACGCCGGATTGTAGCAACCCACGTCTGTCGGCGCCATCGGCTCCCGATAGAATTTCTCGCGGATTTCCGCCGGATCGCGCAGCTCAATCGTGATGTCGTCGCCGGTCGCGCAGGACAGGTCGATGGTCGACGTCGGTCCGAGGACATAGAACGGGATGCCGTAGTGCTTCGCCAGAATCGCAACGCCGCTTGTGCCGATTTTGTTGGCGGTGTCGCCGTTCGCCGCGACGCGGTCGCAGCCGACAAAGCACGCCTGAATCCAGCCGTTTTTCATGACGATGCTCGCCATATTGTCGCAGATCAGCGTGGTGTCGATGCCGGCGCGGGACAGCTCGTAGGAGGTCAGACGCGCGCCCTGCAGGAGCGGACGGGTCTCGTCACAGAACACATGGAACTGCATCCCGCGCTCCCGTCCGAGAAACAGCGGACCGAGAGCGGTGCCGTAGCGCGAGGTGGCGAGCGGACCGGCGTTGCAGTGGGTCAGGATGCCGTCGCCGTCGTGAATGAGCGAGAGACCGTTCTCTGATATCCGGCGGCACATCTCGATATCCTCCCGATGGATTGCAAGACATTCCGCCTGAAGAAGGGTGAGCGCCTCTTCCGTGGACTGCGCGCGGCGTGCGGTGTCCATCATGCGGCGGAGCGCCCAGCTCAGATTGACCGCGGTCGGGCGGGAGGCGTTCAGATACGCCGCCTGACGCTGCAGCTCGGTGAGAAAGTCAGGGAATGTCTCTGCGGAAATCTGCTGTGCGAGGACATACAGGGCATATCCGGCACAGATGCCGATCGCCGGTGCACCGCGCACCTTGAGCGTGCGGATCGCATCGAACAACTCCTCCGCCGTGCGCAGGGTCAGATACACCGTGCGGTTGGGGAGCTGGGTCTGGTCGATGATGACGACGGCGGCGCCGTCATCGCTCAGGCGGACGTTGTCGATATGGGTGACCTGATGAAGTTCTTGCATGGTAGTCCCTCGATTCTCGTTGATTGCTTTTATTATATCATTTCTGAACGAAAAAGAAAGACCTCCCCGATGCGGGAAGGTCTTGGAGTCAGTTTGTGTTACATCTTTTTGACGGACTCGAAGGTGTCCTGAATCTCCTGAGACGGAGCCGGTGTGATCAGGCTGACAACGATGTTGACAACCAGTGCGATGACAAATGCCGGAAGCAGTTCGTAGATGGCGAATACGCCGCCGAGCGTCGAGATGACGAACTTCCAGAGGAATACCATGATGCCGCCGGAAACCATGCCGCACAGCGCGCCGTACATATTGGAGCGCTTCCAGAACAGCGCGAGCAGGACAACCGGTCCGAAGGTCGCGCCGAAGCCCGCCCAGGCGAACGAGACGATGCGGAATACCGAGCTGTTCGGGTCGCGTGCGAGGAATACCGCGATGACCGCGATGACAACCAGCGTTGCACGGGCAACCAGAAGCTTTTTCTTCTCGTCCATCTTGATGTGGAGGATATCGCCGAAGATGTTCTCGGAGACGCCGGATGCCGCGGTCAGCAGCTGGGAGTCGGAGGTGGACATCGTTGCGGCGAGAATGCCGGCGAGGATGACGCCGCAGAGCAGGGCGGCGAGTACACCGTGCTGGCTGATCAGATCCGCGATGCGGACGATGATGGTCTCGGAGTCCGAGCCGTCCAGTGCGCCGAGTGCGCCGACCTTGGTCAGTGCACTGCCGATGATGCCGATCAGGATCGCAACGCCCATGGCGATGACAACCCAGACGGTTGCGACACGGCGGGAGAGCTTGAGCTTGTTCTCATCCTCAATCGCCATAAAGCGGAGCAGGATGTGCGGCATACCAAAGTAGCCGAGACCCCATGCGAGGATAGAGGCGATGGACAGCAGACCGTACGGCTGTGCTTCACCGGTCTCCGCACTGTGCGTGCTGAGCATGGACAGGTAGCCCGGCATGGACTTTGCATTCTCGATGACGACATCCATGCCGCCGGCGGTATGGACACCGTAGACGACGATGGATACCAGCGCAATCGACATGACGATGCTCTGGATCAGGTCGGTGGTGCTTGCCGCCATAAAGCCGCCCATCGCGCAGTACAGGATGATGATGATTGCGCAGGCTACCATGGCAACCGTGTAGTCGATGCCGAACATCGAGTGGAACAGCTTGCCGCAGGCAGCAAAGCCGGATGCGGTGTACGGGATGAAGAAAATGATGATGATAACGGCTGCGATGCCCGCCAGAACGCTCTTCTTGTCGCCGTAGCGGTTGGAGAAGAAGGAAGGCAGGGTGATCGAGTTTGTCGCATGGGTGTACAGACGGATCTTTCGTGCGACGAACAGCCAGTTGAGGTAGGTGCCGATCGCAAGACCGATTGCGGTCCAGCCCGGATCGCAGATACCGGTCAGGTACGCCAGACCCGGCAGACCCATCAGCAGCCAGGAACTCATGTCGGAGGCCTCCGCACTCATCGCAACGACAAACGGACCGAGTTTTCGGCCGCCGAGATAGAAATCATCGGTAGTCTTGTTGCGGTTGGAGAAGTACCATCCGACACACAGCATCAAGACGAGATACGCCAGGATTGCCACAATGATACACATTTGGGACGACATATAACAATCTCCTTTAACAATTTATTTACAAATACAAGAGTTATTGTACACTGCTTTGGATTGAACGGAAATATGAACTAAATACTAGAATGAAGTTCATACTGAAAAAACTCGTATTTGCAAAATAGATTGGTTGTTTTGCGGGAGATCTTTGAGAAAAACGAGGAATCAAAACAATATGTCATGATTCCGGCTGGACGGTAAATGAACGAAACAGTGTCGGAAGAATGGTACTGGAATACTGATACAGCGAGTAGTTCCCGCCGCAGATGCACCAGTCGTACATGATGCCGCGTTCGCACAGGGCGTAGGCCTTGACAATTTCGTTGACCGAGAAATCCGTGCGGATCTCTCCGCGGTTCTGCCCCTCGATAATCAGGCGGCGCAGGAGGCGGTAGTATCCGCGGCTCTGGTCGAGCAGGTGGCGCTCGCCGACCGTGATCAGCTGGGAGGAGAACAGACGGGCGAGCAGTTCGATCGGGACGCTGTTCTCGATCATCTTGAACAGTTCGCGGTTGAGGAACATCAGCTTGTCAAAACAGCTCATCTCTGGATCGAGCGTCTGCTGGAGTTCTTCATATTTGTTGTCGAACAGGACGGAGAGGGTGGAGAGCAGGGCGTCCTTGCTCTCGAAGTAATGGTAGAACGATCCCTTGGAGGTCTCCGACCGCTCGACGATGTCGTCGATTGTGGTGTCGTCGTATCCCTGTTCATAGAACAGCTCCCACGCGGCGTTGACAATGCGTCCCTTGGTGTTGCGGGAATCCTTTCGGCTCATAGTGTCACCTCATAGTCAGTCAGTTGACCTTATTATAATACAAAACGGCGCGGGAAGTAAATTGCGTCCTTGTATTTCTTTGTCCGGTTGATTATAATAGGAAAGGATTGTGTCACAATCAGGGATACAATCGGACAATATCAGAAAGAAGGAACCAAACTATGATGATTCAGGAGATCGCGCCGCATACGCTGGACAATGCGTATGTTCCGTATGCGCCGCAGCATGCCGATCTCGTTCTGGCATTTGATAAAGGAGAGCTGTTGGTAAACCGTGAGACCGGCAGACCGTATACCTATGAGCAGGTGATGGATCAGCCGTTCACCAAGGAGGACAGCTTTGTCTATCTGTTTGCGGTGGACGGCAGACACTGCTTCCTCGCGCCGCGCGTTCCGGCGGAGTTCATTGCGCAGTCGGATCACGTCAATGTCCGCTCGTACGGCAAGACCGAGCCGGAGCTGCAGCTCGCCTGTGCGACCGCAATGCACCTGCGCACGTGGTACAACACCCATCGGTTCTGCGGCGTGTGCGGCAAGCCGATGCATCCGGATGAGAAGGAGCGCGCGATGAAGTGCGACAGCTGCGGTCATCTTGCGTTTCCGGTCATCTGTCCGGCGATCATTGTCGCCATCACGGACGGCGACCGCATCCTGCTGACCCGTTCCGCCGTCCGTCCGAACGCGATTTTCTCACTGGTTGCCGGCTACACGGAGATCGGTGAGACCTTGGAGCAGACCGCCGCGCGCGAGGCGATGGAAGAGGTCGGACTCAAGATCAAGAACATCCGCCCGTACGTCAACCAGCCGTGGGGCTTCTCGTCCTCGCTGATGATCGGCTTCTTTGCCGATCTGGACGGCGACGACACGGTACATATTCAGGAGGAAGAGCTCAAGGAGGCAAAGTGGTTCACACGCGATACCATGCCGGTCAACGAGGCTCCGATTGATATCACCCATCACATGATGGAGATGTTCCGGCAGGGGAAGGTGTGAGCGATGCAGGCGACAAGACGGTTATTTGACGAGGACGCCTACCGCACCAGCTTTACCGCGACCGTGCTTGCCTGTGAGCCGGTCAGGAAGGGCTTTGCGGTCATTCTGGATCAGACCTGCTTTTTCCCGGAGGAGGGCGGTCAGACCTCGGATATCGGCAGTCTGTTTGTCGGTGAGCAGCGCATTGCGGTGCGCGATGCGCAGGTCGACAAGCAGAATGTCATCCGCCATATGGTCAAGAACGAGATTCCGGCAGGCACCGAGGTGCGCGGTGAGATCGACTGGAACAAGCGGTTTTCGGATATGCAGCAGCATTCCGGCGAGCACATCCTGTCCGGTCTGATCCACTCGACGTTCGGCTACAACAACGTCGGCTTTCATCTGAGCGCAAACGAGGTCACACTCGATCTGGACGGCATGATGACGCCGGAGCAGGTCGAGGACATCGAGCGCCGCGCCAATGAGGTCGTATACCGCAACATTGAGGTGATTGCGGAGTATCCGTCGCCGGAGGTGCTGGCGACGCTGGAATACCGCAGCAAGATCGAGATCGACGGTCCGGTGCGCATTGTCACGTTCCCGGGTGTCGATGTCTGCGCCTGCTGTGCGCCGCAGGTCGCACGCACCGGCGAGATCGGTCAGATCAAGATCGTCCGCGCGGCGAAGTATAAGTCAGGTATCCGGCTGAATATCCTGTGCGGTGCGCGCGGTCTGGCGGATGCGCAGATGAAGCAGAAGCAGGTCGAGGCGATCAGCGCGGCACTGTCTGCCAAGCAGGAACAGGTTGCCAAAGCGGTGGACAAACTGCTGGATGAGACGGCAAAGCTCAAGCTCGAGCTGACGGCGCTGAACAAGCAGCTCGCGGCCGGAAAGGCGGAGCGCATCCCCGAGGGAACCGCGAACGCATGCCTGTTTGAAGCCGAGATGGACAAGAACGCCCAGCGCGAACTGGTCAATCTGCTGACTGCGCGCTGCACCGGTCTGTGCGGCGTGTTTGTCGGTTCGGACGACAGCGGCTACCGCTACATCATCGGCTCGGCCGGTCCGGACGCGAGAGTGCTCAATCAGCAGCTCAAAGAGACCTGCTCTGCCCGCGGCGGCGGCTCTGCCGAGATGGTGCAGGGCTCGCTTCAGGCGACCGAGCAGCAGCTGCGGGAGATTTTCGCAGGGCTGGAAGGCTGAACAAATCAAGAAAAATGACAGACGGAGTCGGCAGAGGTTTCTGCGGCTCCGTTTTTTGATTACATATATGATTACAAAATGAAATCCGGATTGTCATTTTAAATAACAAAGTAATAACGGTTTTGTAATTTTAGAAATACAGAAAAACCAAAGAATCAGTAGAATATTGGGATAAATGTCGAAATAGTACGAGAAAAAAGTGAAAAATAAACGTGTTTTGCGGTTGACAATTGGCGGCAGCTTTATTATAATATTACAAAACGGTTACAAATAAGTTTCAAAATAAAAACACGAGGGAGATTGTGACCGGATTAAAGAAAGGAGCTGTCAGGAAAATGACGCATAGCAAACACTTCAAACTTGCAGTCACGGCAGTCATGCTGATCATGATGCTGGCGACCAGCGCTATGGCCGCCAAAGTCACTGCAACAGCAAATGTCAATGTCAGAAAGAAGGCCACGACGTCCAGCAGTGTGCGCACGGTGATGAAGAAGGGCATGACGCGCACGGTACTCGCGACATCCAAGAGCGGCAAGTGGTACAAGGTCAAGGTAAACGGAAAGGTCGGCTACGTCAACAGGAATTATGTCCAGAAGGCTGGCACCACATCGACCTCGGACAGCGATTTCTTCGCCAATGTCTGTGCCAAGGCAAATTCCCTGCTCGGCAAGCGGTATGTCTGGGGCGCGACCGGACCGAACAGCTTTGACTGTTCCGGATATACACAGTACATCTATAAATACTGCGGCAGATCCATCCCGCGCACCTCCTCCGCGCAGTATGCTTCGTGCAAAAAGGTCTCCAAGTCCAAATTGAAAAAGGGATATCTGGTGTTCTTTTCAAGCAGTGCGGGCGGACGTTCGGTGGGACATGTCGCAATCTACGTCGGCAACAACAAAATTGCCCACGCCGCCAACTCTTCCGTCGGCGTGATTACATCCAACTTGAATAGTTCCTATTACTCCTCTCATTATGTAGGGGCGGGATATTATTGATACAGATCCCGGATGAGCGGAGCGGAAAGGCGGGCGGAGCGGCAGCTCCGTCCGCTTTTTCTGTTTGATTTATCGTGTTATGCATACAGTTCGGAAACAGAAGATGACAGACGTCCGATGGGGATGATTACAATCCGGAAGGGCGGAATACAGGAAAAAAGACAAAAAAATTTCAAATGAGAAAAAATGTACAAAAATGAGGAATATCAGAAAGAACAAACGGAAATCATCACTTTTCCGCTCTGAAAATTGCGAAAATAACACGATAAAAGTGCGAAAAAAACCTGTGGAAACGGGTTTTTTCGGGATTTCTCTTGACATTTCACATAGAACCGTGTATTATAATTACAAATCGATTACAAAACAGATTCAAAGAAATTACACAGCGATTCGGCTGATCAATAAATCGGATTGGGAGGAAAACGGGATATGCACTTCTTTCGAAGCAAAAAGTGGAGAGTGTTCCTGACTTCTGTCATCATGGCAGCGGTTCTGGCAACGTCTGCACTCGCGGCAACCAAGGTAACGGCAAAGGTCAATGTCAATCTCCGCAAATCGGCGAAGACATCCAGCAAGGTTGTTACGGTAATGAAGAAGGGTTCTACCCGCACGGTACTGAAGACATCCAAGAACGGCAAGTGGTATCAGGTCAAGGTCAACGGCAAAAAGGGATACGTCCGCAAGACCTACGTTCAAAAGGTCAGCAGCAACAATTCCTCCAGCTCGGATTCGCTCAGCCAGAACGAAGGCAGCCTGAACGGCAGTGCTTCTTCCGGCAGCTCGTTCCGCACGAACGTCTGCTCCATGGCAAAGAGCCTGCTCGGCAAGCCGTATGTCTACGGTGCAACCGGACCGAACAGCTTTGACTGCTCCGGCTTCTGCCAGTACATCTACGGCAAGAACGGCAAGGTCATTCCGCGCACCTCGTCCAGCCAGTATGCGGCATGCACGAAGGTAGCTAAATCTGCACTCCAGCCGGGTGATCTGGTATTCTTCTCCAGCACGGCAGGCGGAAAATCCGTCGGTCACGTGGGAATCTATGTCGGCAACGGCGATATGATCCACGCGGCAAACTCTTCGGTTGGTGTCATTACCTCCAGCCTGAACAGTACATATTACACGACGCATTATGTAGGCGGCGGACATTTTTAACACAACGCATGAGAGGCGCGCTGCAGGACTGCAGCGCGCTTATTTGTTATTCTGAGAGAGTCAAACAACAGAAACGGAGGTATTTGTATGCAGGCTGCGGTATTTGAGGGAAATGGTGTTCTGCGAGTCAAAGATGTTCCCAAGCCCGAAATTCGGAAAGGAAATCAGGTGCTGCTCCGCGTCAAGGCGGCGAGCATCTGCGGCAGTGATTTACAAGCGCTGCGCGTTCCGCCCGGACAGATCATCCCGCCCGGAACGATCATGGGTCATGAGTTCTGTGGTGAGGTCGTGGAGATCGGTGCGGATGTACACAATGTCAAGGTGGGCGACTATGTTGTTGTCGACACAAGTGAGACCTGCGGCATATGCGAGCCGTGCCGCGCGGGATATTCCAACCTGTGTGAGAATCGGACCTGTTACGGACAGACCGGAGACGGCGGCTTTGCGGAATATGCCGTGATGCCGGCGCATCTGCTGTATGCCGTCCCGCGCAGTATTCCGCCCTATCTTGCCGCACAAGCAGAGCCGCTCGCCTGTGTGCTCAACGGCATGACAAAGATCAATCCGACCCCTACGGACCGCGTGGTCGTATACGGAGCGGGACCGATCGGTCTGACGTTCATCCGTCTGCTGTCCCTGTACGGCGTCCGCCAGATTGCAATCTGCCAGCGCTCGGAGGGGCGCCGTCAGCTCGCGCTCGATTGCGGTGCGACGCTCGGAATTGATCCGGCCAGTCAGGATGTCAGGGAGACCCTCCTGCGCGAGTGGGGTGCCCCTGCGGATATTGTCATCGATACCGCCGGCGCGGGAAACGTGCCGGGAGAGGCGCTCGGTCTGCTCAAGTTCCACGGAATCCTGCTGCTGTTCGGCGGCGATCAGAATGTCGTATCGAGTCTGCATCCGGCGGAGCTGGTGTGGAAGGAATTGCGGGTATTCGGTTCGTTCTGTGCGCACAACACCTTCGGCATGGCGATTGAACTGCTTCAGAATCCCGATCTCGGACTGGAGAAATTCCTCAGCGCCCGCATGAAGCTCTCGGAAATCAACGAGGCAATGGAACTGCTGCGCAGCCGGAAAGCAAACCGGATTGTCATTTATCCCGACAGCCAGATCGAGAATTGAGTCGAACAAAACCGAACAATCTTTTTCGGAAAGAACTTTACAAATCCCGGAGCACTTGATATAATAAGGAAGTGCCAAAAGCGCCCGTAGCTCAGCTGGATAGAGCGTTAGACTCCGACTCTAAAGGCCGTGCGTTCGAATCGCATCGGGCGTACCAATTAAACCCCTGTTTCGCAAGAAACAGGGGTTTTTATCACCTTATTTGTGGTTTTGTATGAGTCTGCTTTTGGACTGTACCTTATCTGTATCTTACACGCTCAAAATAGCGCGGTTTTGATTCCGAAAAGGATAGAAAAAAACAGCTGATGGAATCATCAACTGTTTCAGATGGTCGAGGTGGCGGGACTTGAACCCACGGCCTCTGCGTCCCGAACGCAGCGCTCTACCAAACTGAGCCACACCTCGATATTCTCTTGTCTGCGGTATCCTCACCGCAACGATAATTAGTATAACAGGATTCCCTCCGTCTGTCAACATCTTTTTTCATTTTTTTTTGAAAGCGTTTGAAATCCGCCGGATTGACAGAAAAACCGGCCTCGGGATATAATGGGAGGACGAAAACAGAGAGGAAGATCGTATGCCATATACAATCAAACCGATGCCGCCGGCGGAGATTCCGGGCTGGCATCGCTGGATGCAGGAGATTCAGCAGGGGATGGCGGACACATCGCGTTTTGTCGTCGATCCGCTGGCATATCTGCTGTCCCATATGGAAAACGGCGGATTCGGCCTGCAGGTTGAGGACGAGGACGGAGAAAAGGCGGCCTGCCTGATCTGCTGTGTGCCGCAAACGGCGGAGGAAAATCTGGGAAGCGTGCTGTTTTCCGATCCGGAGGAGCTGGCACGGGTGCTCCATGTCGAATATGCGGCGGTCGAACCAGCGCACCGCGGAAACCGTCTGCAGGAGCGTCTGATTGCCGAGGCGGAGGCGTGTCTGACCGGCACGCGGTTTGTCCATCTGATGGCGACGGCATCCCCGGAGAATCCGGCGAGCGTCCGGTCTTTCCTGCACGAGGGCTACCGCATTATCGAGACCAAACCGATGTACGGCGGTCTCCTGCGCCATATCTTCTACAAATCCCGAGAGCAGAGACAGGAGGCTGGGCGATGAAGGTCTACTTTGCGCCGCTCGAAGGCATCACCGGTTATCTGTTCCGGCAGACGTATCAGGAATTCTTCGGCGGGATCGACCGGTATTTTACGCCGTTTCTGGCGCCCAATCAGAGCGGTGGACTGCGGACGCGCGAGGTTACCGACATTCAGCCGGAGAACAACCGCGGCATTGTGCTGATCCCGCAGATTCTGACCAATCATGCGCCGGCATTTCTCAAGACCGCACAGTGGCTGGCGGAGCTGGGCTATGCGGAGGTCAACCTCAACCTTGGCTGTCCGTCCGGCACGGTGACAGCCAAGCGCAAGGGTGCGGGACTGCTCGGAGATCCGGAACTGCTGGAACGCTTTCTGGATGAGATTTTCACCCGCTGTCCGATCCGCATCTCGATCAAGACGCGCATCGGCATGAACCGTCCGGAGGAGTTTCCCGACCTGCTCGCATTGTACAACCGATATCCGGTGAGCGAGCTGATTGTGCATCCGCGCATCGGCGCCGAGGCGTACCGCGGTCATCCGCATCGGGAGTGGTTTGCCTATGCCGCGTCTCATACGGACATCCCGCTCGTCTACAACGGCGATCTGTTCCGCGCGGCGGATATCCGGCAGTTCTGCGATGCGTTTCCGGATGCGGACACCATCATGCTCGGACGCGGTCTGCTGGCGGACCCCGGTCTGCTCCGCAAATGGAAGGGGGAGCCTGCGCCCGACAAGCAGACGATTGCGGCGTTCCACGAGGCACTGGTCGAACGATACCGCACGGTGCTGTCCGGCGACCGCAATCTGCTGTTTCACTGCAAGGAGATCTGGGCGTTCCTCGCGTATCTGTTTGAAAATCATGAGAAATACGCGAAGAAAATCCGCAAGGCGGCGACGATGGACAAATACCGCGCGGCGGTGGATGCGCTGTTTGCCGAACAGGACCTGCGGGAGGACTCGGCTTACGGAAAATGATAAAAGGCTGGACAAACCGTCCAGCCTTTTTTTGTGTGTGATGTTGGATTAGAGAAGCGGGATGCCGGCCTCGCGGTACATATCGCGGGTCGCCTTGTCCCAGACACTGCTCTGTACCTCGCCGATGTGCGCCGAGCCGAGCAGAAGCATGCACAGTCTGCTCTGACCGATGCCGCCGCCGATGGTGTACGGCAGTTCGCCGTTCAGGAGCGCCTTATGGAACGGCAGCTCGCGGCGGTTATCACAGCCTGCGATGGTGAGCTGGCGGTCCAGACTCTCTGGGCTGACACGGATGCCCATGCTGCTGACCTCAAAGCACTGCTGCAGCGTATCGCTCCAGAACAGGATATCGCCGTTCAGATCCCAGTCGTCGTAGTCCGGTGCGCGGCCGTCATGCGGCTTGCCGCTCTTGAGCTTGCCGCCGATCTGCATCAGGAATACCGTCTTGTGCTCCTTGAGGAACGCATTCTCGCGCTGCTTCGGCGTCAGATCCGGATACAGATCCTCCAGCTCCTGCGTGGTGATGTAGGTGACCTCGCTGCACAGGAGCGGATGGGTATTGAGCGCCGGATACATGGCGCGGATGGTCAGTTCGGTCGCACAGATCGCACGGACGATGCCTTCGACAACGCTCTTGAGATAATCGATCGTGCGGTCCTCCTTGCTGATGACCTTCTCCCAGTCCCACTGGTCAACATAGATGCTGTGCAGGTTATCCAGCTCTTCGTCGCGGCGAATGGCGTTCATGTCGGTGTACAGGCCCTTGCCGACGAAAAAGTCGTAATCCTTGAGTGCCTGACGCTTCCACTTTGCAAGGGAGTGAACGACCTGCGCCTCGGTGCCGGTCTCACGGATTTCAAATGCGACCGGACGCTCCACACCGTTCAGATCGTCATTCAGACCGGTTGAAGCCTCAAGAAACAGCGGCGCAGAGACACGGCTGATGTTGAGAACGCTGCTCAGCGTGTCCTCAAACAGACGCTTGATCATGCCGATGGCACGCTGGGTGTCATACAGGTTCAGGACAGGACGATACCCTTCCGGGATGAAAGATTTGCTCATAGTAAATTCACATTCCTATCATAAAATAATAACTACCTTCCTATTATGCAGCATAAGAACAGAAATGTAAAGTACTTTTTGGTAGCAACGGAGAGAAATTCTTGAAAATATGCAGGAAGAGAGAGGAAAACCTGCAAAAGAAAAATCTGGATGACATGGAAAAAGTGTTGAAAAATGATAGAAAAATGGGGGATATCCCACCGGTTTTTGTGGAATTGTGCGATTCTGTGTTGCTTTTTCATAATATCTGGTCTATAATATGCTTATCTCTTTATACCCGCTATCCGCTCTTTTACGGGAGCGGTTTGGGAAAGTGAAATATGAGGAAAGGAAATGAAGAGATGAAAGATTCCAAACAATCGTTCAAGCCGTTTGTTCCGGCCGACAAAGTCGTTCCGGAGTTTACGGTAACCTCCGTCATTCTGGGTATCATTCTCGCGATCGTATTCGGCGGCGCAAATGCATACCTCGGTCTGCGCGTAGGTATGACGGTATCGGCGTCGATTCCTGCTGCGGTTATCTCCATGGGTATTATCCGTCTTATTATGAAGAAGGATTCCATCCTTGAGAACAACATGGTGCAGACAATCGGTTCCGCCGGTGAGTCACTCGCCGCGGGTGCAATTTTCACCCTGCCGGCACTGTTTATGTGGGCTGCTGAGGACAGCTCGATCGCAACCCCGTCGTTCTGGATGATCGCGTTCATCGCGGTCTGCGGCGGTGTCCTGGGCGTTCTGTTCATGGTTCCGCTCCGCACGGCGCTGATCGTCGAGGAGCACGGCGTACTCCCGTTCCCGGAGGGCACTGCGTGTGCAGAGGTTCTTCTGGCCGGTGAGGAAGGCGGCGCAAAGTCCAAGCTGGTATTCACCGGCCTCGGCGTTGCCGCAATTTACAAGTTCATCGCGGACGGTCTCTGCCTGTTCCCGAGTGAGGTCGACTGGTCGATTCCGGCGTACAAGGGTTCCGGCATCGGTATGGACGTTCTTCCGGCTCTGGTCGGCGTCGGCTACATCTGCGGTCCGCGCGTTTCGTCCTACCTGCTTGGCGGCGCAACCCTCGGCTGGTTCGTCATCATGCCGCTGCTCGTTCTGGTCGGCGGAGACATGGTTATGTTCCCGGCAACCGAGCCGTTCAAGAATCTGGACACATGGACCCTGTGGGGCAGCTTTGTCCGCTACATCGGCGCCGGCGCGGTTGCGGCAGGCGGTATTCTCAGTCTGATCAAGTCGCTCCCGCTGATTATCTCCACCTTTGCCAAGGCAATCAAGGGCTTCGGACACACCGGCGGCACCGCCCGCACCGAGCGTGATCTCCCGCTCAAGTGGGTTCTCATCGGTGTTGTTGTTCTGGCGGTTGCACTGTGCGTCGCTCCGTCCATCCCGATCACCCCGTTTGCGGCAATCATCATTGTCGTGTTCGGTTTCTTCTTTGCAACCGTATCCGCACGCATGGTAGGTCTGGTCGGCTCGTCCAACAACCCGGTATCCGGTATGGCAATCGCAACTCTGCTGATTGCGACCATCCTGCTCAAGGTGACCGGCAGTGTCGGCATCGGCGGCATGACCACCGCAATCTGCATCGGCACCATCATCTGCATCGTCGCAGCGATGGCGGGCGATACCTCTCAGGATCTCAAGACCGGCTATATCGTCGGCGCGACCCCGATCCGTCAGCAGGTCGGCGAGCTGATCGGTGCGGTTGCATCCGGTCTGGCAATCGGCGGCGTTCTCTATCTGCTGAACGCGGCATGGGGCTATGGCTCTGCACAGCTGCCGGCTCCGCAGGCTACGCTGATGAAGATGGTCGTCGAGGGCGTTATGGACGGCAACCTGCCGTGGGGCCTGGTATTCACCGGTGTCTTCATTGCCATTGTCGTTGAGATCGTCGGCATTCCGGTTCTGCCGTTCGCCATCGGTCTCTACCTGCCGATCCATCTGTCCACCCCGATCATGGTCGGCGGTCTGATCCGTCTGTGGGTCGAGAAGCGCAAGTTCAAGAGCGAAGCGAGACGTCAGGAAGTCATCAACGACGGCGTTCTGTACGCATCCGGTATGATCGCAGGCGAAGGTCTGGTCGGCATCCTGCTGGCGGTATTCGCCGTACTCGGTCTGAGCGACAAGATCAACCTGGGCGGTGTTCTCGGCAACATCGGCGGCGTTGTCTTCTTCGTCATCCTGATTGCAATCATGCTGTTCTTCATGTTCGGCGGCAAGAAAAAGAGCGCGAAGTAATCCATTCCACTGATTTAGGAATTCCGTGTGAGCATCACGGAAAGAACATAGCGGCAGAATAATTTGCCGCGGCATCTTGTTTCGGCTGTATGATATATTTATAATATATTGTACAGCCGAACTGCTTTTTGGAAGAAATGATTCCAAAGAAAACAAGTAATAGGAGAGACGATATGGCAAAGAAAAAGAAAGTTTCTCAAAACTATATGGATCAGATTCCGCTGCGGCGGGAGGACCGTCCGTGGCGCGTCAAGGACGACGGCATGGTCGAGGTCGACATGGAGAACAAGGGATTCTATCACACGATTGCCCAGAAATTCTTCGGCAAGCCGCGCGTGAGCCACATTGCACTGGATCAGTACGGCAGTGTGGTCTGGCAGAGTATCGACGGCACCAACACGGTCTATGATATCGTGCAGATTATGGAGAAGGAATTCCCCGAGGAGCGCGACCGGATGCTCGACCGCGTCGTCACCTATATGGCGGTGCTCCAGAACAACAGCTTTATCCAAATGCGGGGGAAGGGAAAATGAGTTTACCACTGGCGTTATTCGGCATTTTTCTGTTCGCAGTCGTGACGGCGGTTCTGGTCGTCTGGGGCATGCGGAAATCCTACTATCAGCGCGAGACGCTGACCAAAATGCTGCTTTCCAAATCCGCCGACCGCGTGATGAAGTATCTGAAAACCCACGATACCATCACCGAGCCGGAGATGCGGAATCTGGTCGAGGGGGTCAAAAGCGCGGAGTTTTACAGCCGTCAGCGTGCCGTCGCACAGGCGGACCGCGCGTTTACCGCGAAGCTTATCGAGGCGATGCTCCACGACGGCATGATCGAGCAGGCACAGAAGGGCCGGCAGATCTATCGGAAGGCAGAAAAAAAGAAATCATAAGACAGACTACCCATCCGGTTACGGATTTTAGAGAGGAGAATATAAAATGGCAGTTTTAGCAGGACTCGAGCCGGCTCCGGTATTCCGGTATTTTGAGGAGATCTGCGGTATCCCGCACGGCTCCGGCAACACCAAACAGATCAGCGACTACTGCGTCGCGTTCGCCAAGGAGCACAGTCTGCGCTATATTCAGGACGAGATGAACAACGTTATCCTGTTCAAGGACGGCACGGCGGGATATGAGGATTCCGCGCCGGTCATGATTCAGGGACATCTGGACATGGTGTGCGAAAAGACACCGGAGAGCACGATTGACTTTGAGAAGGACGGTCTGACGATCCGTCTGGAAGACGGCGTGATCTCCGCGGACGGCACGACGCTCGGCGGAGACGACGGTATCGCGGTCGCCTATGCGCTGGCAATTCTGGCGTCCGACGACATTCCGCATCCGCCGCTCGAGGTGGTTCTGACGGTCGACGAGGAGACCGGCATGTACGGTGCGACGGCGATCGACTGCTCGGTACTCAAGTCGCGCACGATGCTCAACATGGACTCGGAGGACGAGGGCTATCTGCTCGTCAGTTGTGCCGGCGGCGTCCGCTCGGTCTGCCGTCTGCCGGTTTCGCGCGAGACCGTATCCGGAACGGCGGTGATCCTCAAGATCAGCGGCCTGACCGGCGGGCATTCCGGTGTCGAGATCGACAAGGGACGCGCCAACGCGAATGTCCTGCTCGGACGCGCGCTGTATGAGATGGGGAAATCCGTTCCGTATGCCCTCGTGTCGCTGGACGGCGGCCTGAAGGACAATGCGATTCCGCGCGAGGCCTCTGCGATGCTGATGATTCCGGACGAACGGACGGAGGAGCTTGCCGCGCTGACCGGCAAGTGGGAGGAGATCTTTGCAAATGAATACCGCGTTGCCGACCCGAATCTCAAGCTGGAGCTGGTCATCGGTGAGCCTGCAAAGGCGCGGGCGATGGACAAGGTGTCCGCCGGCCGGGTGATTGCCGCCCTGATGCAGCTGCCGCGCGGCATTCAGCGCATGAGCACCGACATCCCGGGTCTGGTTCAGACCTCGCTCAATCTGGGCATCCTCAAGACCGAGGAGAGCGCGGTTGAGATGAGCTTTGCGGTGCGCAGCAGTGTGAGCACGGAGAAGGAAGAGCTGGTCTCCCGTCTGGAGAATCTGATGGAGGTGCTCGGCGGCACGCTCGAGAACACCGGCGACTATCCGGCATGGGAGTACAAGAGAGACTCCAAGCTCCGCGATCTGATGGTCGAGGTGTTTGAGGAGATGTACGGACGCAAGCCGGTCGTACAGGCGCTCCATGCGGGCGTCGAGTGCGGTCTGTTCTCCGGTGCGATGCCGGGACTGGACTGCGTCTCGTTCGGTCCGGACATGCAGAACATCCACACGACGAGCGAGAGCATGAGCGTCGCCTCGGTACAGCGCACCTGGGCGTATACGCTCGAGATCCTCAAGCGGCTGAAGTAAACACAGACAGAGAAGTCCGGCCAAACGGTCGGACTTTTGTCTTGTTTGATGAACTGTGTATTGAATTTTCGTGAAAACTGGGTATTTTCATCGACACAGATTGATGTTATACTGACGTCATTGAAAATAATCCGCAGAAAGAAGGAAAAAACGATGAAATCCAACTCTGTTTCGGTTCGGTTTTTATGTAAGACAGCGATGATGACAGCGCTGATCTGCATCATGACGGCGGTTCCGCGAATTCCGATTCCGCTCGGCTACGCGCATCTGGGCGATGCGTTCATCGTGCTGGCGGTGCTGTTTGCCGGACGGCGCGAGGGCATCTGGGCGGCCGGTATCGGCTCGGCGCTGGCGGATCTGCTCGGCGGATTCCCGATCTGGATTGTCCCGACGCTGATCATCAAGAGCGTGATGGCGTACCTGCTCTCGAAAATTGCCTGTGATTCGGAAGGGAACTGTCGTGTGTTCTCCGTCCGCACGCTGATCGGCGTGCTGGTCTGCATGGCGTGGATGGTATTCGGCTATACGGCTGCCGGTGCGGTTCTGTACGGTGGACTCGCCGCGGGACTGTCGTCGACGCCGGGGCTGGCCGCAAAGGCGGTCGTCAACACGGTGATCGCCTATGCCGCGGGCGGCGTGCTCGAAAAGGCCGGTTTCCGCCGCATTCTCGCGCGTCAGGCATAACAGAAGAAGGGATACAGGATGCAAGCAGATCACAACAGACAGAAAAAAATTGCGGTCATCAACGACTATTCGGGATTCGGCCGGTGCTCGGTGGCGGTCTCCATGCCGATCATCTCCACGATGAAAATCCAGTGCTGTCCGGTTCCGACCTCGATTTTTTCCAACCACACCGGTTTTCCGTCGTTCTTCTTCGACGACTATACCGACCGGATGCAGGCGTATATCGACAACTGGAAGAAGCTTGGACTGGAGTTCGAGGGAATCACGAGCGGATTTCTCGGCTCGGAGCGGCAGATTGCGATTGTTCAGCAGTTCATCCGCGAGTTCCGCACCGACCGGACAACGGTCGTGATCGATCCGGTCATGGGCGACTATGGCGCGCTGTACCCGACCTACACGGACGGGATGTGTCAGGCGATGAAGGCGCTGCTCTGCGACGCAGACATCCTGACGCCCAATCTGACCGAGGCGTGCATCCTGACCGACACGCCGTATCACGACGGTCCGTGGAAGATCGCAGAGCTCAAGACGCTCGCCCACAAGCTGAGCCGGCAGGGACCGGAGAAGGTCGTGATCACCGGAATCCGGCAGAAGGACTTTGTTGCCAATCTGGTGTATCAGAAGGGAAGCCGGACGCGCATTCTGCGCACCCACCGCGTCGGCACCGAGCGCTCCGGCACCGGCGATGTGTTCTCCTCGATCATTGTCGCGGATGCGGTCAACGGGGTGCCGTTTGATGCTTCGGTCAAAAAAGCGTCGAATTTTGTAAAAAAATGCATTATCCGTTCGGAGGAACTGGGTATTCCGAAGACGGACGGCGTGTGCTTTGAAGAACTGCTTCACACGCTGCGATAAAGGAGAGATTGGACTATGCCAACACGGGAAATGACAATTGTCTATGAGGTGCACAACGGTCTGTATGTCAACCTGACCAACCGCTGTCCGTGCGCCTGCACGTTCTGCCTGCGCCAGACGATGGACCGCGTCGGAAACTCTGGCGGACTGTGGCTGGAGCATGAGCCGTCGATTGACGAGATCAAGACGGCGATGCGGCAGATGGATATGAAAAAATACGAGGAGGTCGTGTTCTGCGGATTCGGCGAGCCGACCGAGCGTCTGGACGTCCTGCTGGAGACCGCGGCGTTTGTCAAGAAGAACTGGGGACTGCCGACGCGCATCAACACCAACGGACTGGGCGACCTGGTCAACGGGGAATCCATCGCGCCGCGCCTGCACGGACTGATTGACACGGTGTCGATCAGTCTGAACACGCCGAATGCCGCACGGTATCTGGAGCTGACACGCAGTAAGTTCGGCGCGGGATCGTTTGAGGCGATGCTGGCGTTTGCGCGCTCCTGCGTCGGTGCGGTGCCCAAAGTCGTGATGACGACGGTGGACACGACAATCACCAAGGAGGAGGAGGCGCAGTGCGCCGCGATCTGCGCGGACATCGGTGCGGTGTACCGCATCCGTCCGTGGGAGGACTGATTGGATACAGAAGCCTGCGGGGAAACCCGCGGGCTTTTTTCTGTGCACCGGACGCCGGCGGAGGGGGGCGAATAATTTTCCCGCCAACGGTAGACTTTTTTCGGGAAATGCGGTATCATAACAGAAAGAAGTATCGGCGATTGGGAGAAAACTGACACCGGCTTCTTTCATTTATACTGTGTAAATAAGGAAATGGATCATATGAATTACAATGCAGTTCAGAAGAGCAACGGAAAAATTATGCTGGATCTGCGGCCGCTGATTCTGGCGCTGCTCAAGCGCGTCGGAAAGATTGCGGTCATCACGATTGCCTGTGCGCTGATCGCGTATGCCGGTGCCAAGGCGGTGCTGACGCCGATGTACACCTCGTCCTTCCAGACCTATGCGAATATCGGCGGAAAGACGGATGCCAGCACCCTCGAGGTGATTGCGGATCTTGCGTCGAGCGATGCGGTTCTGCAGACGGCGGACAGCCGCATCGAGTCGTCCTATTCGATGGGTCAGCTCAAGAACATGGTGTCCGCTTCGGTATCCAAGGATGACAACGGTTTGGTGACCGTCACAGTCACCACGACCGACCCGGCGGAGGCGCAGACGATTGCGCAGACCATCCGCGACAACATGCAGGTGCAGATCAGCTTTACCGTCAAGGACGGCACAATGGAGCTGCTGGACGAGCCGAATCTCCCGTCCAAGCCGTCCTCGCCGAATTACAAGAGGTACGGTATGTTCGGCGCCGCACTCGGCCTTGTCCTGACCGTGCTGTACATCCTGCTCAAGGAGCTGTTTGACCGGCGCGTCAACAAGAAATCCGAGCTGGAAAAGCAGTTCGGTCTGCCGATTCTCGCTTCGGTTTCGAATCTGAAGGGGAAGTAAGCGGATATGACGGAAAAAAAGACCAAAGAAAGGGAGAAGAACAGCATGGGATTTCTTCGCCAAACCAATACAGAGCGGAAGCCGGCGCAGAGCGGCGATCCAATTGAAACGCTGAGAACGAATATCCTGTTTTCTTTGCCGGCGGGAGCGGAGGCAAAGTGCATTGGATTTGCCAGCGCCTGCGACGGAGACGGAAAGAGCACGGTGCTGTGTAAGACGGCGGAATCGTTCGCGGCGAGCGGAAAAAAGGTGCTTGTGATCGAGTGCGATCTCGGTCATCCGTCGATTGCGGCGCAGTATGGAATCGAGCCATGTCCCGGACTGACCAATCTGCTGGTCGGCGAGAGCAAGGTCAAGGGCACGATCCGGCGGATTGAGCACATCGGTATGGATCTGATTCCGGCGGGAACGCCGTCTCCAAATCCGATCGAGCTGCTCCGTGCGGAGCAGTTTGCGGTGCTGCTGGACGAGCTGAAGAAGTACTACGACTATATCTTCCTTGAGATGCCGTCGGGCGCGTCCATGAAGGAGGATGTCGTTCTGGCAGATCGGATGGACGGCGTTCTGGTTGTTGTCCGCCACAACAAGACCCTGTACCAGAAGGTGGACGAGCTGATTCTGAATCTGCGCGCGGCACAAGCCAAGCTGCTCGGCATCGTCTACAACAATCCGGAACAGGAAAGATAACGAACAGAACTCCAATCACAGCCGTGGTTGGAGTTTTTTCCGCCCCGGATGGAAACCGGAGGGGAGGACTTGCTTTTTTTTCGGCAGGTCGTATACTAATAAGAGAGAGTTTTTTGACAAACCCGGCAAGGAGGGCCATTATGAGTATTACCTATGGATTTATCGGATGCGGCAACATGGCGCAGGCGATGATCGGCGGCATTGTCTCGTCCGGTCTGGCGCAGGGCGCCGATGTGATGGCGAGCAATCCGTCCGAGCCGAAGCTTGCGGCGATGGCGGAGCGGTACGGCATTCGTACCACGCATGACAACCGTGCGGTCGCCGCATCTGCAGACATCCTGGTTCTTGCGGTCAAGCCGCATTTTTACGAGAACGTGATCGAAGAGATCCGTGTCGTTGTGCCGCGCGATACGATCGTCGTGATGATCGCCGCGGGACAGAGCATTGCGGTGAATGCCGAGCGGTTCGGGCGGCCGGTCAAGCTGGTGCGCGTCATGCCGAATACGCCGGCACTCGTCGGCGAGGCGATGAGTGCGGTCACGTTCTCGGATCTGCTGACATCGGACGACCGCGAGGCGGTCTTGGCGATGCTCCGCAGTTTCGGCAGAGCGGAGGAGGTCGCCGAGAGTCAGATGGATGTCGTCACAGCGGTGAGCGGCTCGTCGCCGGCATATGTCGACCTGTTTATCGAGGCGATGGCGGATGCCGCCGTCCTGCAGGGCATGCCGCGGGCGCAGGCATATACGTTTGCGGCACAGGCGGTGCTCGGCGCGGCAAAGATGGTGCTCGAGACCGGCACCCATCCGGGCGTGCTCAAGGACAATGTCTGCTCGCCCGGCGGCACGACGATTGAGGCGGTGGTCTCGCTCGAGCGCAGCGGCATGCGCGCCGCAGTCATCGACGCGATGAATGCCTGCTATCGGAAATCCAAAGAGATGAGCAAGTGAGGAGGACGGAAGATGAACAACTTTACCTATTACACCCCGACTAAGGTGGTATTCGGCAGAGACACCGACAAGCAGGTCGGACAGCTGGTCAAGGAACAGAACTGTAAAAAGGTACTCATCCACTACGGCGGACAGAGTGCCAAGCGCTCGGGTCTGCTCGACCGGATTAAGGCATCGCTGGAGGCGGAGCACATCGATTATGTT
Source organism: Clostridiales bacterium (assembly GCA_022775385.1). Classification (GTDB taxonomy): domain Bacteria; phylum Bacillota; class Clostridia; order Oscillospirales; family Butyricicoccaceae; genus Butyricicoccus_A. Next base: position 19,135 of record JALFIV010000076.1, on the reverse strand, counting down.
GAGCTGGGCGGCGTTGTGCCCAATCCGCGCCTGTCGCTGGTTTACGAGGGCATCGAGCTGTGCAAAAAGGAATCCGTCGACTTTATTCTGGCGGTCGGCGGCGGCAGTGTCATCGATTCGTCCAAGGCGATCGGCTATGGCATGACCAACGAAGGCGATGTCTGGGATTTCTACGACAAGAAGCGTCAGGCGACCGCGTGCCTGCCCATCGGCGCGGTGCTCACCATCGCGGCGGCCGGCAGTGAGATGAGTGATTCCTCCGTCATCACCAAGGAGGAGGGATGGATCAAGCGCGGCTACGGCAGCAACTACTGCCGCTGTAAGTTTGCGGTCATGAATCCGGAGCTGACCATGACGCTCCCGGACTATCAGACGGCGAGCGGATGCACGGACATCATGATGCACACGATGGAGCGCTATTTCGACCAGAGCCGGACGATGGAGCTGACCGACGGCATCGCGGAGGCGCTGATGAAAACCGTCATGAAGAACGCGGTCATTCTGCGCGACGACCCGAAGAATTACGACGCGCGCGCGGAGATCATGTGGGCAGGCAGTCTGTCGCACAACGGACTGACCGGATGCGGCAGCGAGGGAGGCGACTGGTCCACCCATCGGCTGGAGCATGAGCTGGGCGGTCTGTTTGATGTGGCGCACGGCGCCGGTCTTGCGGCGGTCTGGGGAAGCTGGGCGCGCTATGTCTGGAAGGATCGTCCGGACCGCTTTGTCAAGTTCGCGGTCAATGTCATGGGCGTCGAGCCGAACGGCACGGATGCGGAGATCGTCGAGAAGGGCATCTGTGCGGTCGAGGACTTCTACCGTTCAATCCACATGCCGACCTCCATCAAGGAGCTGGGCATTGATGTGACCGACGAACAGATTGCGGAGCTGGCGAGAAAGTGCAGTATCGCGGCAAAGGACAACCTCGGCAAGGTCAAGGTCCTGCACGAGGCGGACATGGCCGCCATCTACACGATGGCGCGGTAACAAACGAATAGTTTGACATCGGCATGGATGTGAGCTTCAGCGGCTGAGCGATTGCGTCATATGACTGCAATCGAATGGAATCGCTGTGAAATAGGCAAAAATGAGAAATAACGCGGGCAGCCCTGACACATTGCGGTCGGGGCTGCTTTGCACTGTTCGGAGTAATAAAAAATATGAGAAAAGATTGAGAATTCTGTTGACAGAACGCACTTTGCCTGATATAATAGTTTTCGTTGCAAGAAAAGAATACCGCAAATTACTTCGAGGTGTGGCTCAGTTTGGTAGAGCGCTGCGTTCGGGACGCAGAGGCCGTGGGTTCAAGTCCCGCCACCTCGACCATCTCACCATGAACGATATTGGTTCATGGTGAATTTTTTTTACGCGTTATCAGATATAGATTCGTCGGGACAGGAGGAAGACAAGATGACCCGAAGAGAACTGGAAATTACCGATCAGAAGGAAATTCTGGAGATTCTGGATCAGAGCAAGGTTCTGCATCTGGGATTGGTGGATGACGGAATGCCGTATGTTGTGCCGATGAATTACGGATATACGATGGAGGACGGCAAGCTGACGATTTATATCCACGGCGCGGCCGAAGGATATAAGCTGGATGTGATCCGCAAAAATCCGACCTGTTGTTTTGAGATGGAATGCGGCGTTCAGCCGTTTGAAGGCGCGGTAGCCTGCCAGTACGGTACGGCGTATCAGTCGCTGATGGGACGCGGCACAGCGGTCATTGTGGACGATGTCGCCGAAAAGCAGAGAGCAATGACCATTTTGATGCGGACACAGACCGGTAAAGAATTCACCTTTGCAGAGCGTCTGGTTGGCATTGTCAGTGTAATCCGTATCGAGGTATCGGAATACACCGCGAAAAAGCGTCCGCTGCCGGAGGATCGAGAGAAGCTGAACTGCAATTGATGCGTTCTCTGCACGGTCAAAGAAAAAGATTGACAGTGTTTGCATCCGTATGGTATAGTAAATAAGGACAAGTTGGGGGTATAGCTCAGCTGGGAGAGCGCTTGAATGGCATTCAAGAGGTCAGCGGTTCGATCCCGCTTATCTCCACCAATTGCGAAAACGTCTGAACCGTTTGGTTTGGGCGTTTTTTCTTTTTCTGCGAACTTTTTTGGTGGGTAAAGAATCCGAATGCTCGGGCGGGAGGATGATCTTCACAAAAAACTTCACAAGCGCTTATTTCTGCATCATGAAATCAATCGCATTGGCGGCTGTTTGTACGGCGTCATCCTGTAAATGCGTGTAGGTACGCGCAGTCGTTGCCATATCTCCATGCCGCAGAAATCGTTGCGTCAGTTTCATATCTTTTGTCTCCTGATAAACCCAGCTTCCGGCAGTGTGACGCAGGTCATGCAGACGAATATAGGGAAGGTGATTCTCATCACGCAGTTTTCTGAATGCATATGAGATGTAATCACAGGTCATATGCCTGCCGTCTTCTCGTCGGCATACGTGATCGTCTTTCACATAACAGTTTCCCATCAAGGCTTCCATTTCCTTCTGTTTCTCCCGCAGTTCCAAAAGATAGCGTCTCAGTCCTTCCGGAATAGCGATATAGTCATGGCTTGCTTTATTCTTTGTTCTTTCGTGCTCAAGTAAAGTATTCTGACGTACCTGAGTGTTGGAAATGAGAATCACATTCCGGTCGAAATCAATATCCTTCCACCGCAGTCCAGCGATTTCCGAACGGCGAAGACCCAAATACAACGCAATCATAATGGCCTGCTTGATTGGCTTGCCTTCTGCAGCTTCCAGCAGGCGTTTCGCTTCTTCTACTGTATAAGCTCTGCCTTTGCTTTGGGGATGGTCGTTTCTTCCACCCGGGAATTCAATGCGGTCAAGGGGATTGTATGAAATCCAATTATACCGGAGTGCCATTTGAAAAGTTTTATTGATGGGAACAAGATATTTTCTTATGCTGTCGACTGCATAACCTGTACGATATAGGTTATCGACAAAGCTTTGGATATGCAGTGGTGTAATTTCTGAGATAGACAGCTTGGAGAATTTCTTCTGAGAAAAATAAGGACGAATGTGATTGCGCAAATAAGAATCGTATGCTTCCCATGTATTGAGTTGAACTTTGTGCATTGCCTTATCGCGTTCGACTGTATCTGCAACACAGTCCAAAAACAGCCGGTTGGAATCAATTGTTGATTTTGACTCCCACTCAACAATGCGTTCTATAAGTATTTTTTCTGCCGCCTTGCGGTTTGCATTTGTTTCACGCTGATTCTTGCCGAGAACAGGAATTTTTGTGGTTTTCTGCTTCGTGCCAAACGGAGTGAAAATACGAGTATGGTAATACCCGTTACTCTTAATCAAGTTGCCCGTAACGTTCATAACGTAGCCTCCTTTGCTTCTGTTACGGGTACAAGACTTGCTTTGTTGTCATTATTATATCCGCTTGCCATGACATAATCAATGAGCCACGGCTTGGGAACTCGAATGCTTTTACCTTCTAGACGAAAGCTCTTGATTGCACCGGAGTTGATGAGTTTATATGCGGTATTCTTACCAATGCCCAGTGCCTTTTGCATCTGTGCCACTGTGAGCATATCCGGATATTCTGAAAACAAAGTATGATGATTTATTTTAGACAGTCCCTTCGTATAATTTGAATAATTCTTTTGGAGTTACATAGTTTAGCAACTCCAAAAGAATTATACACTATCACAAAGGATTTCGCAACCCCTGAAATTAAAAAAATTGACACAACCCCAAAAGCGTGATACAATTCTGTTGAGGTGATGGAAATGTTGCTCAGAGACAGATTGAGAGAATTACGCGGAAATCGTACCCAAATCCAAATGGCTGAACTATTAGGAGTTAAGCCTAATAATTACAACGGATGGGAGAACGGTAAGGAACCAAACGTCGAAACCCTTATTCGTATAGCGAACTATCACGATGTAACATTAGATTATCTTCTGGGCCGTGTGGATTATAAACATCCGGAATACCGGCAAGTTAATATGGACACCGGATTATCAGAAGCGGCAATTCGAGGCGTTCAGGCAATCAGGGATACGTCGACCGATAAGAACAATCGTATCAAAGCATTCAACTACCTTCTTGAACTAGAAAACTTATCCTATGATGATGACAACATCAAGTTGTCTCATTTACTAGATATAATTTCATGGTATGACCGTAATGCATATCTTGACGTATTAAATGACTTATCATGCCCAGAATTCCAAAAGTATTTAATCAAAGAAATCGTCGAAAAAGGATTGTTGGAAAGCGACGTTGACGAGGTTAGAAAGATGTTACAAGTATGGCAGGACGGTTTTCGGAACGGTTACGACCTTCCGTTATGACATGGAACAGAAACAACTCTTTTTGAATTGCAAAAAATTTCAATTCAAAAAGGGTTGACACGACATGCAGATTGGTTTATACTAATGTCAGAATCAAGATCGTAGACATCGGGTGACTCTGTCACCGGACTGGTCATTTGTTAGTTTGAAGCATTATTGTATAGTCAGTCTAAAAGGGATGATCTGCGGATTATCCCTTTAATTTTTATATTTTGGAGGAATTCATCATTATTACGAATCTCCGTACAGTAATCGACTGCACACACGCACAACGTGTCACTGATGTGCTGACGCATGAAGTTATCAACACATGGAAGCCGGATGAAGCTGTTTTAATTCACGGTGGAATGGGAATAGGCAAAACATATTGGGTGCTGCACACGGTATGTTCTTACTACGCGCAGCGAAATCAGAAAGTGTTGATGGTTTTCCCACGCATACCGATTCGGCAGGAAACAAATCATGAACGATGGAAATACGATGTTGGTAATCTTGACACGACATCATATCAACACATTGAAAACGAGTTCGAGGAATCGCGTTCACATGATACGATGATTGCACAACTCAAACAGTATGCTTGTATTGTTTGTGATGAATTCCATTACTGGATTCAAGATTCGATTTTTAACAAAAAAACAGAATATTCATATAATGCAATCATGCATGAAACAGCAGGTGTGCAAAAAGTTTTACTATCCGCTACGCCGCATGATGTTGTTTCATATTTGAATCATGATTCAATCAATTGCAAGGAATACCTATTTGATACTACATATCGAACTGCGAACCAAATTGCATTCTTTAACGAGGATGAAACCATTGATAAACTGCTACAGGATTCAGTTGAGAATCATATCAAAACAATCGTATTCATCCAAAAAGCAACAGAAGCGTTTGAATTATACAAAAAATATCAAGAGTGTGCGCAATTTGTTACATCTGCAACTGAATTTAATAAGTATCGAAATCTCAATGCAGAATTAAAAACTCAACGCACGAAGCGTTTTGACAGTCTCATTCTAATAACTACAACTAAAATGGAAGTTGGAGTCACACTAAGAGATGTTCAGCTAAAAAGAATTATCATCAAAGTGTTTGACCCGATAAGCGTAACTCAGTGCGCAGGACGCAAACGAATGAACGATGCAAATGATAAAGCAGAGTTGTTCATCTACTCCTATAGTGGCAGTACGTTGAATGGAAAAAAACGAGCTTTAACGCGAAATGTTGAAGAGGTTAGAGAATATCAGCAAGACAGGTATGGATTTATCGCATCGCATGGACGCGCTGAGTATACTGCTGGAGGGATTCTTGTTCCAACAGCTAATAGGAATCAGTTTGACTGGATCGTGAACAAACATCGGCATCATTACGCCACTTCTTTAATTAATCGCATCAAGTACATGCAGGATAGAAGTTATGCGGATGGAGTGCTGTACTGTTTGCGTCCAGCGGTCAGTGCGGACATTATTTTGAATTTTGAAGAATTCTTTTTGGTTGAAAAACTAAAAAGCAGATTGAATTCAGACGGATTTGATTTAATTCCAGATAAGACAGATAGAAAATCACTGATAGAACTTGTTAATGTCCGTCGAAATGGAAAACCGAAGAAAAGCCGAAAGGCAATAAATCAATATTTGCAGCAATTGCCAACTCCTTTTGTAATTGATGTGGTAGACTACTACGACAATTTAGGGGTGCGTCATCAACAGGCGTGGAAACTGCGAAAGTTGGGTTAAAAACGGCGAGATACTATAATATAGTAATACGCCAAATTTGACCCAAGGTTTATATCAACTTTCTTGCGAAAGATTGATGATTGTGGGTTGAGAATTCGTGTTCGGTATCCATTTCCGTTACCTGAAATGGAATACCGTACACATAAAAAAGTAAATGGGACAGTTCATCTGCACCTCAGACGGATAGATGTATATCACACAATCAAAAAATACAAAAATAAAAACCGCGTAAGCGGTAACTTGTAACTGTGATGTATATCCCCATCTTGGTTGTAAAGGTAACTGTTGCTATCAATCCAATTTCTATTTCATCTTCTAGATGTTGAATTGGGTTTCTAGTAAAGGTAAAAATTGATAGCTGTGATTTTCATTTATAAAGATTTATTTATAATGGATTTCAGTTTCTTGTATCGGCAGCATAGATAGCTGAGATTTACATGTACAGGAAGATTTCAAAGATTTTTTTGATTTCTTTTTGAGGTTGTAACGGTTACTCTGTTCTTCTCAGAGTTATGTGTACGGGAAATTTTAAAATAAACTTTTTGTTTTGGTTCTGGCGGGAGCGGTATATTATCGGCACAATCCGCATTCTCATAATCAACGAACATATACTCATAATTTTTAGCTTTGCCAGTAAGCCCCCCTGCGGCAGAGAAGTTTAAGAGAAGATAGATGAACACAAATAACACGCAGACCGTACAGATATTGTACGGCAAATATTATCAGAATAATGGAGGAATTTAATTGCAAGAAATTTTGGTTTCAGAACTGAAACCTCATCCGATGAATGATTACTACTTTGACGATATGGAAGGTCAGAAGTGGAAAAAGTTCCTGAGTTCTATTACTGTTCGTATGGAACGCGGACAGAGCGGAATTATTGAACCGATTGTAATCACACAGGATAAGGTCATTGTTTCAGGACATCAAAGAGTACGAGCGTGCAAGGAGCTTGGTATTGAATCTGTCATTGCTGAAGTTCGAATTTACGACAATGAAGATGAAGTTGTACAGGATCTTATTGAAACCAACATCCGTCAGCGCGGCACGATTGGTGATGATGAAATTAAGATAGGCAGACGGATTAAGAAGCTGGAAGAACTATATGGGATTCAACATGGTGGAGATCGTAAGAGCGCAGAAATCAAACCCAACATTGTTGGGTTTGATTCGGACATCCCACACACTCAAGAAGAACTCGCCAAGATGATGGGCATTGACAATATGGAGTCATACCGTCAAGCTAAGAAGCTTGAATCTCTGCCCCAAGAAATCAAAGACCTTGTAGAAGCTGGAAATATCTCCGCGTCTACCGCTTCTCGTCTGATTGCGCGACTATCTCCGGAAGAACAGGAACAGCTTGTTCAAATGCTTCCTGCTGCTGAAAAGTTTACACAGAAGCAAATTGCAGAATACATTGAACAGATTCGAGACCTCAAGCAACAGCTTAATGTAAAAGATCAGGAACTTGCAAATGCACATGACGAAAACGAAGATTTGCATAAGCAGCTTGATAATCAGGAAGTTCGTGTAGAGAAAAGAACTGTTATTCCGGATGATTACGACACCTTAAAAGCAAAAGTTGAAAACTACGAAAAAAAGCTTCAATCACAACATAACGAGTATCGAAAGCTCTTTGATGATTACGCAGAATCACTTAAAAGGATTTCTTTGTATGAAGAACAGGAAGGAATTAAAGACTTTAATCAGAAGCTAGAACGCGATGCAGTTCTGTTTTGTTCGAAAGTTAGCGGATTTTTAGTTGATGTTGGCGGATATGCGTATATCCCCGATCATATTGATTTACTGCCTCAAAACGAGAAAGACGCCTATGTAAAGTCAGTGCGTCAGCTCGTAGCATGGGGAGTAAATTTGATTAAGTATTTTAATGATGAAGGAATGATTGAATCATGAAAAATAGACACGCTAGTTTCGGCTGGCGTGTCTTTTCTTATGTATTTATATAGGCGCAAAAAACGCTCTCACAGTTACTTTTGAATGGAGTGTTTAACTTGACTAATTCAGCAAAAAGAATTCAACTAGACCGGTTACAAGCGGAATACGAGCGGCTAGACAAAGTGTTGTTGGAGGTGATTGCAGATATGGCGGTGCTCAAGTATGAGTTGGATTTACTGGAAACAACAGAGAATTGAATACATGTTTTTACGGACGCGCTTTATTGTGCGTCTTTTCTTTTATTCAAATTTAATACGAAAGGAATCAATAATGACGGTTTACAGGAGGATAAGACAATGTTTGTACAATATCTTTCGGGAGGGCGCAAGGAAAGTCTTGCGTTTACTCTCGATGTGGGACAATACTTTTAAACAACAATATGAGAATGCAAAACCAGCAGAATATCTCGTTAGGAATTGTTTGACCGCATACGCATACACAGCCGAGTTGACAGGACTTGAAGACCAGCACAAAGGAGATTTGCTTGTACATGATGAACTGGCAAATGATTCATTCTATGTAGAGATCAAAAAAGATACGATAATTGGGAAAACAGGAAACGTATTTGTTGAGTTGGAGATTCAGCGCGGCAGCGGAACAGCGCAAGGCTGGTATCACTACGATTACACAAACCTTGCAGTTGTAGACGCAACACCGGCAAACTCCCGCCAGAAAAGCAAGCCTATCTATTTTATTGATTTCTATAAGATGAAATCTGAACTAGCTTTAGATGACAAACGATGCAAACGGTATCAGTACAGAAACGAAGATGGAAACAAATGCACCGCACTGCTCGTTCCGATACGGTATATAATCGCGCGAGGGTGGCTGAAAGAAACATTCTACTACAATGCAGATGATTGGAAACAGGCACAAGATGACGCAAAAAGAAAGGAAAATGAAACATGATTGATGAACGATTAGTTGTATTAGATTTACTGGATGGTGTCGGTATCAACAAAAACTGTATCTATGGACACTGTTATCTGCTTGCAAAATACTATTTGCGGGTAGAGGGATTAAACGAACTTGATACCCGTAAAAAGATTTTTGGATGGGCAGCAAAGAATAAACTCTACTTAAATACAGATGAAATCAATGTGAATCAAATCATCTATAAAGCACAACAGGATAAAACCCCACTGCGAGAGAAACCGATACTAGGTATATCGGATGCAGAATTGCGTCAAATCATTCTACGATTTAATAAAAAAAAGACACGCCGTATTGCGCTTGCAATCCTTTGTTATGCGAAAGCGGCGGGAGATAAGGACGGAAATTTCAATATCTCTATCAGTGGTTTGGCAAATTGGTTACACTGTTCGAGTTCCAGTCTGTACGAACACATCAATACATTAAAGGAATATCGTTTTATCGAGAAGCAAGCAAAAGAGGGTCAGCGTAAAAGCTGGAATAAAAAAACGAAAAGCCAGCAGGGAGCGTACAGAATACTTATTCCTTTGTCAGAAGATGCAGCAGACCATTACTTATTTAGCAATGATATTGACACACTGAACGAGGAATGCTTTGCAAGCGGAAGTTCTGCATTTAAGGATTTGTTTTGATGATAAAACTGTGATTTTATTATGATTTTCATCGATTTGTATTGCTATTGAAAGCATAAAAAACGAATTCTAAATACTTTGTCCTGCTTTCTGGAAAAACATGTTTGGATTAAATAAAAAAATGACATGTTTTGTGGGGAACTCGAAAAGCAAAGACTGAAAAAGTTGTAAATATGGGGGAAATTATAAAAAAAGCAATTGTAGAAACAGTAATGAATTAAATATAACACATCTCATTTTCTTTCGTTAATAATTCAACTTACATGTCTACCATTTCGACCGCCAAACGCTTGCGGCCTACTCCCGATACGGGATGGTCGTTGAACCTTCCGCTATTCGCGGCTTGGCTGCTGATTGCTCATTAAAAAGCACGTAAGTCTGTAGACTACGTGCAATACATTTAGGATTTAACCTTGTGACATCTATTCAATTTTTTCTGCTTTCGCTACCGTCACGTTTAGGCTTATTTCATCCTTGCGTTGTGGTTTGAATAGCTTTAGGGGTTTCCAGCAATTAGATAAATTTTAACTACATGTTTCCATATAGTGTCGCAAAATAATTACGACCGACTTCATTTATGAGAGAAGTCTGATCTTTCTTAACACTCCAGTCTCCACTTGCTTTTGCTGCGCCGGAATTCTTTCGTTTATTATCTTGATCTGATATTCCAAACTGTTTATTAATATCTCTTGATATTTTTGAACCAATAGAATTTGATTTATTTAAGAAGTTTCGCTTTGTAATACTTCCATCTGCAAACGCAGTACCAAAGCTATGAGCTGTTCCAAAATAATGGGCTGTTCCATTAACTGACTTTGATTTTGTCTCATTAATGGTTATATTATGTCTTGTTACAGTAATAACGCTTGACCTGCTACGTGGAATAGCATATATAGCGGCAGCCGCAGCTCTCGCCTGAGAAATCGCGTTTCCTGAAGCAGATAATACAGTATTGTGAGAAGTTGCAACATTTTGAACTGCATCTTCAGCATTCTGTGCATTAGATTCAGCATTTCCAGAAGCGGTAATATTAACGTTTTTAGAAGATGGAATTAATCCGAGAGCGGTAAATGCAGCCGCAGCAATTTGACCAGCATTTCCAGAAGCTAAGATCTGAGTCATTTTAGTTGCAGGAATTCCAAGAATTTGAGCAAGAACAGCAGCAACTACAGAAGAAGCATTTCCACTTGCAGAAAGCATCGTCAATACTTCTGTTGGAATTCCAGTGAGGGAAGATATGACTTCCAGCGCCATATCTCCCATGTTTCCATCTGCATTTAACTCTGTATCTTTTTCTGTTGGGATATCTTCCAGACTATTCTTTACATCCTGAACTGTTTGAACAGCATCATCGGCATCAGCTTCTACTAAAAATGACAAATCTTCAATAGATGCATTTCCTAAATATTCTTCTCCATCCCAATCTACTCCATCTGAATTGATCTCAGTTTTTAAAGCTAGTGGGTTAGCTTGAAGCTGTTCTTCGGTTGAATCGATTGATTGCGGATTTACTTCAAGACTTCCAGGAATACCAATCTCGTTTCCGTTGAAATATGCTTCAATCTCTTCGGCTGTCCAATTTGGGTCAATTCCAAGAGATGCCTTAATCTCCGGATCAAGATTTGCTAATTCTTGAGTTAGATTATCGATATCAGCATTTGCTTGAACACGTACTTCGTATGATTGCGTTGAGTCATCAAGTGTAGCCAATTTTTCTTTAAGTGTAGAAATTGCCGCAGCTCCATCCTCCACACTTTTAATTGATACAGGATTATCAACAATTCCTTCGCGGTTTACTGAATTATCGACAGAATTCTTATTCTTCTTGGAAGAACGTTTCGATTTTCCTCCTGATTCACTGTCGTCAGAATTCTTATTTTTGTTTTTATTTTTTTTATTTTTTTTGTTCTGCTTGTCTTCTTTATCTTGCTGTTTCTGAAGATCTTCTAACAAAGATAATTCGTCTTCTATTGACTTTAATAGGGATTTTCTTGCATTTGCTTTCTCTTCAGTTGTATCTGCATTTTTCAGTGCCTTTTCTGCATCTGCAACCTTTTGGTCTGCTTGCGCAAGCTTGTCGCTCATCTTTGCATTTTTTTTATTTAATCCAAGGCGTTCTTTCAGAGTATCTAAGTAATCTCTTCCGGAAGCAAGAGCATTCGCTTCATCTGTCGCTTCTCCAGAGTCAGAAGCAAACCGATTCGCATCTTTGAATGCTTGCTTTTTATTTACGAGGTCTAAATCTTTCTGCATTTTATCTGAAAGATTCGTATCAAACTTAGTAAGATCCTTATTTCCAGCCTTAATTTCTTTAGAATAAGCTTTGATTTTGTCAGATAACGCTTGTCTATCTTCTCCGGAATCCATACTGTCGCGGAGGGCTTTCATCTCTTCTAGCTGAGATTTTGCGTCTGAAAGAGATTGAGCAGATTTATCCATCTTTTTAAATGAATAATCTCCGTACTTGTACATACCGAACTCGGAAGCCTTACCAACCAACATTTCAAATACTTCAGTTGGAATTCCTAAAGCTTTTGCTGCTTGTGCCGTGTTCTTAAAGCCTTTTCCTTGGCTTTTCGCGCTTGCAGCCAAATCATCTACAAATTTAGAAATACCAGATTTCTTAACATCTCCGGTTTCTTCATCAACAGAAATGTATTCTTTTAGCTTTTTAAGATTTGTTTCAAAATTCTTTGTATAAGCTTCACGTCGGTTACTTCCGTCATTTCCTGAGTTGATTAGTTTTGCTACGGTACGAAAATCGTCAGTTCCAACTAGCCCTTTCTTATAAAGACTTTCTGCGTTAGTTAGTGCTTCTGAGAATGTATCAAGAGTAGCACCATCATTTGCAGTTTCAAGAGAGGCGGTAACGCCTTCCATTGAACCATCAATGTAGTTGATTGATTTAGATGCTTTATCTGCATTCTTTGCCAACTGATTAAAATACTGATTAAAATGAGTAGGGGAAATATCTCCAAGATCACTCAATTCAATACCTAAAGATTTGATTACATCAGTAGCAGATTTTCCACTATCTATAATCTCATCTAAAATAAAATCTTTGATTCCGGTATCTGACCCTGTGACTTGATTGAATAATCCGTTCATCAACGCAGAACTTTTTGCGTATGACTGTTCTTGTCCATATGTGTATTCCGCTAAAATATCATTAGCTTCTCTGAGAGACGCTTTTTGTTCAGCGGTGATATACTTTGGGTCTATAGCAGATAGTGTATTTGCTTGGTCTTGAATGGCAGCAATATTATCAGCAATTGTAGAATTATAATCTGAAATTTGAGATTCGATATCTTCAATATCTTTTCGTGTCTTATCTGTGCTCCAAGGCAGATTGAGACCTTTGGTTTTATCAAGATCTTGATATAACTGATCACGCTGGTCTTGTAAATCGCGCAGCGTCTGCATGTCTGTTCTAGTTGCATTTAATACACTTGTATATTGTCCATGGTCAACATAAGCTCCTGCGCCAGATACAATCACAGATGGGTTGTTCTTTTTTGTTAACGATTGAGTCAATGGGGCATTGAGAGCTTTATATGCGTCAGAAGCTGCTGTTTTTGCTTGTTCTTTTTGATAAGACTCTGTTAGAATTTGCTTGCGCTTTAATTCTTCATTAGAAGCCTGTAATTGTTCTAGTTCAACATTGTCTTCAAAAGTTGCTTTTCCGGATTTCTGTAGTTGTCTAATCTCTTTGATGCGTTGCTTTTGAGTAGAAAGCTGATCGTTTACATTTGAAAGCTCATCCGCTGTATTTTGATATGCAGATGCAGATTCAGAAGCACTCTCTACTGCATTGCTGAACATATTCTGTTGGTAATTTCGTAATGCAAAAGCACCAGCAATAGAAGCACCAAACAATGCAATCGCGCCAACCGGAATAGATTTTATTACTGTACCAAGTCCGATCAAAGCACTGGTCAATGAACTAGTATTTTTGGCTGCTTTTTTTGTATTAGACTTGCTTACATCTTCGATCATATCATCTAACAAGTCTGCATTTGTAACTACTTTATCAGCAGTAGAAGCAAAATCATCAAATGTACTTGAACCGGTTTTTGCTGCATCAGAACCATCTACAATAGCTTTTCGTAAACTATTTGCAGATTGTGATGCTTTCCTTGTCTTATCATCGACATCATCTACGCTCTTACCTAATCGCTTCAATGCGCTTGCACCTAGCGCAGCACTTGAAACATTATCAATTGTCTTACCTAATCTGTTGTTCTGCAAGAAATTGTTTGGATCAACTTGTGGAACAGATTGGGCAAGCATATGAGTGTTTTGATTTTGAGATAGTGCGTTATTTGCTACATTCTGTGCAGAAGAAACAGAGGTTGCAGCATTTGTTCTTGCGGCAGAACGTTGAGAAGCTTGGTAAGTTTCATTCGCGGCAGCAGCTTCTCTGCTTGCGGCTGCATTGGCTTGTTTTGCGGCAGTGTCGTTTGCCAATGCGCTTGCGCTTGCGTTTGCTCCGGATGCGACGGCTTGTTCAGATGCGGCAAGATTCTCGTTTGCAGTAGCATTGGCATCTGCGGCGGCAGTATTTGCAGAATTTTCTGAGCTTTCAAACATTTTCTGCATATCTGCTGCAGATTTTCCAGTAGCATTATGAAATGCTCTTTTTCCGGTTTTGCCAAGCTTCTCATAAGCGTCTTTGAGTCTATTCAGGGATTCCGCTGTATTATCAAAATTTTCATATAGTTCAATAGCTTCTCCTAGATTTTTTAGCTTCAAATGTGATATAATTTATATAATATATAGGAAGGAGAATCACTATGGGAATAATTAAATCTTTTATGAATGGATGGAATGCAGATCAACATAAAAAATCAGACGAAGAATGGGAAGAGATGGTGAAATTTGCTCAAGAATACTGGAAAGAACATCCTCAACAACCAAAACCAGTAGACCCAAATATTCCTCGTTGTCCTGTATGTCGTTCTCCTGAAATTCAGAAGATCGGAGCAGGGAAGAGAGTGATGCATGGTGCGGCATTTGGTATATTCAGCAAAACAGCTCGTTCACAGTGGGAGTGCAAACACTGTGGGAATAAATGGTGAGAACTTTGTGATTCCAACAAACATATGAATAAAGTCAAACCGGAGGTAATTGAATACCTCCGGTTTTCAGATATTCTGGTTTATTAAAACTCATATTGTTCAGAATAAAGCATTTTTGTTTTCGGATCACACCTATTCAGGACAGGCTCAATGCAAAAACCTTCCGGCGTCTCCGTATCCGCTTCCTGAATAAGCGGAATACATCTAAAACTACTGTTTTATCGAGACAGCAAACTCGTATCACATTTAGACTATACATTATAAGTCATTCCTGTAAGGTCGGAATGGCTTAGAGGTTGGGTAGTCGTTGGGAGTCCGTACCGTTAAAAGGCTTACTCGATTTTATTCGTATGTACCTTAAACCTGAGTCGGCACGTGCTCTGCTGATTATGGTTATCACGATTCTCATTTTTAAACCGTTCCGTTTGCTGTTACCAGTTCCGTTTTGGTTGATAATCGATGCCATTTTCCAGCATATACACCTCTGGATATGAAACACTTGTTTTAAAAAGTCCATTGTAGCTTTAAAACATGCTTCGATTTCAGAGTCAATACCGTTAGCATTACACAGCAACTAGAAAAGGATTATTCGGATTTACACTTGAAATAGTGCTAAGAATAAGATATAATTGCCGAATAAGAAAGGTGGCTTTTGATATGTCGGAGCGGAAAAGCAGAAAGGCACTGAATGCTTGTTGGAAGTACAAGCCAGAGTTTGCAGGAGAGTCTGTGATATTGAAAAAGCTAAAGAGTTGTGGATGGAATACCGGCCGCATTCGAAAAGAAGGAAAGCTTGGCGAAGCGACTGTGCAAAAACTACGCAGGGGAGAAATCGTTTCGCTTGAGGCGTATGATTTTGTGTGTAACGTATTGAATTGTGACATTGGAGATATTATAGAACATATAAAAGAATCTGATTAGATTAAGAAAAAGCACCAACTGAACAATATGTCGAATGGAGTCAGCAATTTGCTATGCACCTCTGATAGTGTCTAACTTTCGGGGTGCATATCATTTGCTGACTCTTTGCGTTTTTCAAATTATTTGATTTGATGCTTGAAAATACACTATTTTTAGTGTAAAATTGTAAATAGGACGAGCTAATCAATCGGCATCAATTCTTAGTATAGTTATCTGTTTGAAAAAGATTAGAATTACAAACAGTAAGATTGAGTTTGAAAAAGTGTTTGAAAAATACTGTTTGGACAATAAACAGACGTTTGCAGATACAAACAGGGTTTACAAACACATAGCGAGAGGAGGACACACAATGAGTAAAACAGTAGGTTATGCGCGAGTGAGTACCCGTGAACAGAACTTAGACAGACAGATAGCAGCACTGAGAGAATATGTTTCTGATGATATGATAGTCACGGATAAATCAAGTGGAAAGGATTTAAACCGTGCCGGTTATCAATCACTCAAAGTTGGCATTGGTAAGTTGGTTAAGGGCGATACATTGTACATTAAGAGTATTGACAGACTAAGCCGCAACAAAGAGGATGCAAAGAGAGAATTAAAGTATTTTACAGACAGCGGCGTTCGCGTCAAAATATTGGATGTGCCCACAACAATGATGGAGATACCGGAAGGGCAAGAATGGGTGCTTGATATGTTAAATAATATTTTGGTGGAAGTCTTATCATCCATTGCACAGAACGAACGTGAGACAATCAGAAAACGACAAGCTGAAGGTGTTGCAGTTATGCCGATTGATGAAAAAACAGGAAAGCGCAAAAGTAAAAGAACGGGACGTGTAGTTGGAAGACCGTGCGTAAACTATCCAGAAAATTGGAAGGAAGTTTATACAACATGGAAGGCGGGAACGATAACTGCAGTGAAAGCAATGGAAGAACTGAAATTAAAGAAGAATTCTTTTTACAAATTGGTACATCAATACGAAGAATGACATCACAGAAAAGGATGAGGGAATGGCGTATGCTGTTCCCTTTTTGCGGGAGAAATCAGTGACAGGGGGGGATAGATTACATGATTATGAGATAAATCTTATCTATCTATTTGAATGTTGATGTATCTCAGCGTTAGAATGTTTTAAAAGCATTTTTGTTGGAAATGATCAAATATGATTTCTAAATGAAAATACCATTATAAGTATTGTACTACTATTTACAAAACACAGGAGGAAATGATATACTTTTTTTGACTTGTTTCAACAAAATACTTTAATAAACATTGCATTTTTTGAATAATAGGAGATTAAGTCATGGCAAAAGCGAAATCTACAGCTAATATTGGCTTTGAAAAGCAGATATGGGATGCGGCGTGCGTGTTACGCGGCAATATGGATGCCTCTGAATATAAAAACGTTGTCCTTGGACTGATTTTTCTGAAATATATTTCTGATCGTTTCGAAGAAAAATACCAAGAATTGATAGAAGAAGGCGACGGATTTGAGGAAGATGTTGATGAATATATTTCGGAAGGTATCTTTTTTGTGCCACCAGAAGCGCGCTGGAACATCATTGCAGCCAAGGCACATACTCCGGAAATTGGTACTGTCATTGATGATGCCATGAGGGCAATTGAAAAGGAGAATAAACGTCTGAAGGATATTCTCCCGAAGAATTTTGCGCGTCCCGAATTGGATAAGCGCCGACTGGGTGAAGTGGTAGATTTGTTTACCAATATTCAGATGATTGAACACGGAAGTGAAAAAGATATCCTTGGACGCACCTATGAATACTGTTTGTCTATGTTTGCGGAGCAGGAAGGCAAGCGTGGCGGTGAGTTTTTTACTCCGTCTTGTGTTGTCAGAACTTTGGTAGAAGTTTTGCAGCCATTTAAGGGACGTGTATATGATCCCTGCTGCGGCAGTGGTGGTATGTTTGTACAGTCTGCAAGATTTGTAGAGAACCATAGCGGAAACATCAGTAACATTTCCATCTATGGACAGGATTCCAATCCGACTACTTGGAAGATGGCGCAAATGAATCTGGCGATTCGCGGAATTGAACCGGCTCTTGGCGCATATGCGGCGGATACATTTTTAGAGGATCAGCATCCGACTATGCGCGCGGATTATATTATGGCGAACCCACCGTTTAATCTCTCGGACTGGGGTGCAGATAGATTAAAAGATGATGTTCGTTGGCAGTATGGTATGCCTCCGGCGGGAAATGCCAATTTCGCATGGCTTCAGCACATGATTTATCATCTTGCTCCTGCTGGAAAGATTGGTATGGTACTTGCCAATGGTTCTCTTTCCTCCCAATCTGGCGGAGAGGGTGAGATTAGAAAGAATATCATCAATGCAGACCTAGTGGAATGTATTGTTGCAATGCCTACACAGTTGTTTTACACCACCCAGATTCCGGTTTCGTTATGGTTCCTCAACAAACAGAAAAAGCAGCCGGGTAAGACTTTGTTTATTGACGCGCGGAAACTGGGAACAATGGTGAGTCGTAAGCTGCGTGAGCTGACCGATACAGACATTGCAAAGATTGCAGACACATACAAAGCGTATTGCGATGGTACGCTGGAGGATCAGAAGGGCTTCTGCGCTGTGGTAGATACCGAAGAAATCGCCAAGCAGGACTACATTCTCACGCCGGGTCGGTATGTTGGTATCGAGGAGCAGGAAGATGATGGCGAACCGTTTGATAAAAAGATGACCCGTTTAACATCGGAACTGTCTGAACTATTTGCAAAGTCTCACGAGCTAGAGGCTGAGATCAAAGAGAAACTGGGGGCGATAGGGTATGACATCTAAATGGCATGAAGTTCCTCTTCGAGATTTAGTGGGATATATTTCTAAAGGCATTGCTCCTTCGTATGCTGATGATGAAACAGATACAACCATTAGAGTCCTCAATCAAAAGTGCAATAGAAATTATCAGATAAGTTATTCTGAGTCAAGGCTACATGACACAGCAAAAAAGAGAGTTCCTGCTGAACGATATGTTAAAAGAGATGACATTCTCATTAACTCAACCGGAGCAGGAACAGCCGGGCGCATCGCGCAGATTGGGGCCGTCCCTTGCGATACAACCGTTGATGGTCACATGATTATTCTCCGTGCAAACGAAAAGGTTATGCAACGGTATCTCGGATATGCCCTCAAAGCCCATCAACGGGAAGTTTTACAGTTAGATGAAGGCTCTACCGGACAAACCGAGTTAAACAGAGAAAGATTGCTTGACGAGATCAAAATTTGCTATCCAGAGTCTTTTTCTGAGCAAGAAGAGATTGTGCTGATGCTTGAAAGCATAGACCACAAAACGCTTATCAACAAGAAGATAAACGATAATTTAGCGGCTTAGAGCTGGATGTCAGAGACATCAATCTCACCAGACATCAGCTTGGGCAGCAAGGAATCTCTTAGCGCAGCAAGCCGCAAATTCTCGATAGAATTACTTAACACTGCCTGATAGATAGGCTCAGCTACATCCAGAAAGCCTTGTGCGTCTTCATCAGAGAGCTTCATGATAATCTCTGACTCAAAA
>JALFIV010000027.1 GCA_022775385.1 Clostridiales bacterium | reverse complement strand
CAAGCAGCTGATGCAGGAGCACCCGTTTGAGAAACTGACCATTCAGATGATCGCGGATCGGGCGGGAATTATGCGCTCCACCTTCTATCACCATTTCAAAGACAAGTATGACCTGCTGGACTGGCTGATTGTCGAGGAGATCATCACACCGGCGGAGAAAGGGCTTCGGGAGCACCGGATGATGGAGGCGCTGCGCGCGATGCTGTGTGGTGTTCGCGCCGATCTGCCGTTTTACCAAAAAGCTGCCAAGATCCGGGGAACCAACGGGTTTGCCGAGAGCGTCTGTCTGCATATCAGCGAGCTGCTGGAGCAGGAGCTGACGCAGAGCGGATTCACACATGTGGACGGAATCCCGCATCTGAATGCGAGAAATCTCGCCAGGTTCTATGCATATCATGTTTTGTTTGATATACTGGAGCTGTTGGAAGAGGATTCGGAGTATTCGATTGAAGAAATTTTGGATGCATATGCCTATCTCGACCGCCATTCCGCCGACAGCTACTGGGGCGGAAACGATCCGGCGGAGGGGCGTGGTTTCCCGAAAACATAACAGATCAGAGTCCGAATCCCGTCCGAAGGGATTCGGACTTTTTGTATTCTTTGTGTATTGGAGGCAGACCATGCAGCAGAACGCCCGTGCCGCACATCTGGCGGCGCTGTTTACCATATCCATCTGGAGCACGACGTTTCTGGCGACCAAGGTGCTCCTGCGCTCGTTTTCCCCGGTTGAGATTCTGGTCATCCGGTTTGTCATGGGCTATTTCGCCCTGCTTGCGTTTTATCCGCGGCGTCTGCACAAACTGACAATGCGGCAGGAACTGCAGTTTGCAGGGGCGGGGCTGTGCGGGCTGACGCTGTACTACCTGCTGGAGAACGTCGCGCTGACCTATACCATGGCGTCCAACGTGGGTGTCGTCCTGTCGGTCGCGCCGTTTTTCACGGCGATTGTCATTCACTTCTTTGCCAAAGAGGACGAGCGGTTCCAGTGGAATTTCCTGCTCGGCTTTCTGACCGCGCTCACCGGCGTCTGTCTCATCAGCTTTAACGGCAGTCAGCTGCAGTTCAATCCGCTCGGCGATGTGCTGGCGGCCGCGGCGGCACTGGCGTGGGCGTTTTATTCGCTGTTCCTGCGCGAAATCGGCCGGTACAACCTGCCGAACGCCGCCGTCACACGGCATATTTTCTTCTACGGTATTCTCTTTCTGATTCCGTCCCTGCCGTTTTTTGATGTCCGTCTGGATCTCGCGCGCTTTGCACAGCCGGAAAACTGGGCGAATCTGCTGTTTCTCGGCTTCGGCGCCTCCGCGCTGTGCTTTGTGATCTGGAATTTCGCGGTAAAACAGCTGGGCGCGGTCAAGACGAGCGTGTATATCTATCTCTCGCCGGCGATCACCGTCATCGCCTCCGCCATCCTGCTTCACGAGCGCATCACACCGATGTCCGCGGCGGGAACCGTGCTGACACTGGCGGGACTGCTGATCTCGGAGTACCGGCCGCGCGAGAAGGCGGTATTCCGCGGGAAAGATATGGAGAAATTGTAAAACTCTGCGCATTGCTTGAATTTTTCCGCTGTTCTGGCTATAATAAAGTGAATCGTTCCGCAATCCATCTGTACTGCGGAAGAATGGAGTATAATATGACACAATCTTTTTTGATGCAAGAGCTGCTCAGTCTGCTGGTCAGCGTACCGGGACTGCTGCTCTGCCTGAGCCTGCACGAGGCGGCGCACGGCTATACCGCATACCGTCTCGGCGATCCGACCGCAAAAAACGCCGGACGGCTGACGCTTGATCCGCTCAAGCATCTGGATCCGGTCGGCACAATCTGCCTGCTGTTTTTCCATGTCGGATGGGCAAAGCCGGTGCCGGTCAACACCCGGTATTTTAAGAATCCGCGCCGCGACACCGCGCTGGTTTCGCTCGCCGGACCGGTTTCCAACTTCCTTCTCGCGGCGGTTCTGCTGTTTATACGTCAGTTCCTGATTTTCAGCTCGGTGATGCCGGTCTATGTACTGGGATTGATGGTGCACTACGCCGCGATTATGAGCATCGGTCTGGGTGTGTTCAACCTGATTCCGGTGCCGCCGCTGGACGGATCCAAGATCCTGTTTTCCTTCCTGCCATGGCAGCAGGCGGCGAAATACGCTAAGTATGAGCAGTATATTCAGTTCGGACTGCTGGTTCTGCTGTTTGTCGGCGTGCTGGACGTTCCGCTGGATTTCTGCATTTCGCACATCTATTCGTGGCTGTCCGCACTGGTTACGGTGATATAATGGCACAGCCGGTACAGTTTCATCTGGAGCAGTTTGACGGACCGCTCGACCTGCTGCTGCAGCTGATTCACAAAAACAAGGTCAGCATCTATGACATCCCGATTGCGGACATTCTGGATCAGTACATGGCGGTTCTGCATGAGATGCAGACGGCGGACATGGATGTCGCGGGGGATTTTATCGCGATGGCGGCGCAGCTCATGCTGATCAAGTCGCGCATGCTGCTCCCCAAGGAGCAGGAGGAGGACGAGGACGACCCGCGCGCGCAGCTGGTCGAGCAGCTGCTCGAATACCAGCGCATCCGCGAGGTTCAGCCGTATTTCCGCTGCCGCAGTGAGGTCGGGCGCGATGTGCTGACCCGTCCACCCGAGCCGCTCGAGCGCAAACGGAAATTTGAGGGAAAGGTGCCGCTGAGCCGCCTGATCGGTGTGTCCCAGCGGATGTTTGACCGCGTGGAGCGTTCGCTCCCGCCGTCTGCGGAGTCGTTTCAGGGGATTGTCGGCCGTGAGCGCGTGCCGGTACATACCAAGATCACGTCCATTTTGATCCGTTTCCGCCGGAATGCGAGTGTTCGCTTCCGCGGACTGTTTGACCATGCAAAATCGCGCTCGGAGATTGTAGCAACTTTTCTGGCGGTGCTGGAGCTTTCCAAGACGCGCCGCCTGCTGATTGAGGGCGAGGGCGACGAGCTCGAACTTCGTCTGCGCACAGAAAAACCGGAGGAGGAGACAGCAGATGATGGAGCAGCTCTGTGAACTGGAAGGCATCCTGTTTGCCTCCGGAGAGCCGGTGCATGAGGACAAGCTCATGCAGGTGCTCGGTGTGGAACAGCAGCAGCTGGAGCGGATGATTGCGGCGCTGTCGGACGAGTACGACGCCGGACAGCGCGGCATGATGATTGTCCGGCTGGATCGGCGGTACCAGATGGTATCTCGACCGAAATATGCGGAGAGCATCCGCCGTGTGCTGGAGGTCCGGCGTCCGCCGACCCTGTCCGCCGCGGCGCTCGAGGTGCTGTCCATCATCGCGTACCGACAGCCGGTCACGCGGGCGTATATCGAACAGCTGCGCGGCGTCGACAGCTCGAAT
>JALFIV010000023.1 GCA_022775385.1 Clostridiales bacterium | reverse complement strand
CCGTTGATCGACGCCTGTTTCAGGATGTTGACCAGGTTGCTCGGCTGAATAAAGCTGGGCTTGAGGCACGTCAGCGCAATGACAAGCACCAGAAAAATGACAAAGATAAAATATTCGCTCAGCAGCGCTTTCACATTTCTTTTCTGTTTCATAGTTCCACCTTCCATACTTACACCTCAATCGCGGAGGCAAGCGTCATGATGCGTTCCTGCGAGAACTCCCCGCGCTGTACCTCGCCGGAGAGATTGCCCTCCGACATCACTGCAATTCTGTCGCAGACACCCATGAGCTCCGGAATCTCCGACGAGATCATGATGACCGCTTTTCCCTGCTGTACCAGACTGCCGATGAGCAGATAGATATCCCGCTTTGCACCGACGTCAATGCCGCGTGTCGGCTCGTCCAGAATGATAATATCCGGATCGTTCAGCAGCCACTTTGCAATGACCACTTTCTGCTGATTGCCGCCCGAGAGATTTCCGACAATCTGATCCCCGGAAGGTGTCTTGATTTTCAGCTTTCCAATGTACTCCTGCGCCGCCTTGCGTGCCTTCGTCTTGCTGTACAGACCGTTGCTGAGCAGCTTGCGGATGGCAACCATTGCGATATTGTCGTTGACTGTTCCGCTCAGGTTCAGACCGGTGACCTTGCGGTCCTCCGTGACCAGCGCCACGCCCTTTTGGATGATATCCTTCGGCGAGTGAACCGTAACTTTTTCTCCCTTGACATAGATCTCTCCGCCGGAGAGCTTATGCATACCGAAGATGCCCTCGACCAGCTCGCTGCGTCCGGCGCCGACCAGACCGCCTATGCCGAGAATCTCACCTCTGCGCACCGAGATGCTGACGTCCTTGACCTTGTTGTCCGCACGGACGATGTGCTTTGCCTCAAACACAACCTCGCCGATCTCCGCCTCCAGCTTGGGGAACACGTCGGTGATCTCGCGTCCGACCATCATCTTGATGAGCTGTGCCTCATCCAGATCCTTGGTCTCTCCCGATCCGATGTACTGACCGTCGCGGTACACGCTGACGCGGTCACAGATGGTGAAAATCTCATCCATACGGTGGGAAATATAAATAATTGCGACGCCCTGCGCCTTGAGTCTGCGGATATGCCCGAACAACAGCTCGACCTCGCGTTCAGTGATCGCCGCCGTCGGCTCATCCATGACGATGACCTTTGCGTTGACGGAAATCGCCTTGATAATTTCAATCAGCTGACACTGTGCCACCGTGAGGTTTCTCAGCGTGTCGGTCGGCGATACATGAAGTCCGCACTCAGCGATCAGCTTCTCGGACTCCTCAATCATTGCCTTTTTGTCTACCAGACCATTCTTGCGGAGCTCACGTCCGACAAAGATATTCTCATAGACTGTCATATCGAGGATCGGATTAAGCTCCTGATGGATCATGGCAACGCCGGTGTCCATCGCCTCCTTCGGGTTGGACACATGATACGGTTTTCCGTCAAACAGGATCTCTCCGCCGTCGTCCTTTGTATAGATACCCATCAGGATTTTCATCAGCGTGGATTTTCCCGCGCCGTTTTCTCCCATGAGTGCGTGGACTTCTCCGGGCTTTACCTGAAGCTGTACACGATCCAGTGCCTTGACACCGGGAAATGTCTTGCTGATATCCTTCATTTCCAGTACATACTCCATGTTTGTCCTCCCTCCTCACCATTATTCTTTCGGGATCCGCCCCGCATTCTTCGTCAATTTGACTGTTTTCTCTGCGGAATCTCCCAACATTTTTCTTCATTTTATCAAAAATTTGTCTCTTCTCAAACAGTCAATCTTTGCAAGACAGGGGACGATCTTTGGATTTTTTTCATTTTTCTTTTGGAATATTGTGTGGTTTTTCACCTCATTTCCGTTGTTTGAGTTGTTTTGAGCAACTCTTGGTATTCTCTTGTTACATCAAACAGCACCATACAACCGAGCCGTTTGGTTTCCGCCTCCTATCCGGCGGGCATTTTCCCTCCGTCCGGCATTTTCTCTTCCGTCCGGTAATACAGTAATAGGAGGATCGACCGCATTTCCCATCCCGACAGGAGGATTCCGTCATGCTGTTTTCCGCTGCTGCCGCACTGCTCTTCGGTGCGGCATTCTGTGTTCTCCGCGTCACCTCGTCCACCGGCTCCTTTCCCCTCCCGCTCTCCTCCGCGCAGGAGGCCGAGCTGCTGGAGCGGACCAGAAACGGCGATTTGGAGGCGCGCAACAAGCTCGTCGAGCACAATCTCCGGCTGGTTGCCCACATCATCAAGAAATACTACTCCTCCGGCGAGGACCCCGACGATTTGATCTCCATCGGCACAATCGGCCTGATCAAGGGGATCTCGACCTTCGATGCCTCCAAGCAGGTCAGGTTGACCACCTACGCCTCCCGCTGTATCGAAAATGAAATCCTGATGTACTTCCGCTCGATCAAAAAGCTGTCGCGGGAGGTCTCACTGGAGGAGCCCATCGAACAGAGCAGCGAGAGCGGAACGCTGTCGCTGATGGACGTCCTTCGCTACGAGGACCACGCGCTCGAGCGGGTGGAAAACAGCGACCGCTGTGAGATGCTGTTCCGTTGTCTGCACACCGCGCTCGATGCGCGGGAGCGCGACATTCTGACCCTGCGCTACGGACTCTCGGGCAGTCCTCCGCTCACCCAGCGCGAGGTGGCCTCCCGGCGCGGCATCTCTCGTTCCTATGTCTCCCGTCTGGAAAAGCGCGCCGTGTGCAAACTCGCCAACGCGATGAACCCGCCGCCTCCGGACTGAGCGGCACAGCTGTTTGGTTTTTTATGTCAATCATTTTGCCAAAAATACGGTTGATTCCGCAAATATTCTTGACGAATACGGTCGATTCATGTATAGTGGATAGTACAGAGGTGCGGACCTCATCAGTACCTGTATCCGACACGGCAGACCCCGGGATACGGCGAAAGGGAGGTCTGCCGAAGGACGGCGGACGGTCTGATCCGGTTGTTCTGGGACGGCATAAAATATGTGCCGTACTGTCGCCGAAACGGGCGGAGCGCTGTCTGATTTTACAGAAAAGCATGGGCGCTTTGGTGTCCATGCTTTGTTGTTTTTCGGACGAAATTTCGCAAAAGAAAAGAGGAAACCAAAAGTCATGACAATGAAAAAGAAAAACTACGTGTTTCTGGCTGCGGTAATCGTCATTGCGGCGGTTCTCATCGGCATCTCAGTAAACACACCCGGAACGGTCGATCCGGAGACCTACCAGCCGGCCGTCTACTCGACGCTCGGCGCACTGCTCCCGCCGGTCATCGCCATCGCACTGGCACTCATCACCAAGGAGGTCTATTCTTCCCTGTTTGTCGGCATCGTCGCTGGCGCATTGTTGTATGCCAACGGCAATCTGGAGCTCATGCTCAACACCATGCTGTTCAACGAGGACGGCGGCATGGTCTACAAGCTGGCTGACAGCTGGAATGTCGGCATTCTGGTGTTCCTGGTCATTCTGGGCATCATGGTCGCCCTGATGAATCTGGTCGGCGGCTCCGCTGCCTTTGGTCAGTGGGCATCCACCCACATCAAGACCCGCGTCGGCGCACAGCTCGCTACGATGGTTCTGGGTGTCCTGATCTTTGTCGATGACTACTTCAACTGCCTGACCGTCGGGTCGGTCATGCGTCCGGTCACCGACCGCCATCAGGTCTCGCGCGCCAAGCTGGCGTACCTGATCGACGCGACCGCCGCACCGGTGTGCATCATCGCACCGGTCTCGAGCTGGGCCGCCGCTGTCACCTCCTCCGTTCCGGAGGGCTCGGACATCAACGGCTTTGCGATGTTCCTCAGCACGATTCCGTTCAACTTCTACGCGCTGACTACCCTGCTGATGGTCATCCTGATCACCGTGCTCAATCTGGATTACGGTCCGATGCGCCTGCATGAGATCAACGCGCGCAAGGGCGATCTGTTCACCACCGATGCCCGTCCGTACGGCAACGCCGACGACGAGCCGGTCAATCCAAATGGTCAGGTCATCGATCTGGTATTCCCGATCGCGGTTCTCATCTTCTGCTGCATCGTCGGCATGGTCTACACCGGCGGATTCTTCTCCGGCGAGAGCTTTGTCAACGCATTCGCCAACGCCGATGCCTCCATGGGTCTGGTACTCGGCAGCATCGTGACGCTGATCATTACGTTCTGCTTCTACATGATCCGCGGCGTCATGTCGTTCAAGGAATTCACCGGCTGCATCCCGGAGGGATTCAAGGCAATGGTTGCCCCGATCCTGATCCTGACGATGGCATGGACGCTGTCCGGCATGACCGGTCTGCTGGGCGCCAAGTACTACGTCCACGATCTGGTTGCCACTTCCGCAGGCGCACTCAAGCTGTTCCTGCCGGCAATCATCTTCCTCGTTGCTCTGTTCCTGGCGTTCTCCACCGGTACGAGCTGGGGCACCTTCGCCATCCTGATTCCGGTCGTCTGCCACGTATTCGGCAGCGGCGATACCTATCAGATGCTCGTCATCTCGATCGCGGCCTGCCTCTCCGGCGCGGTCTGCGGCGACCACTGTTCTCCGATCTCGGACACCACCATCATGGCATCCGCCGGTGCGCATTCCGACCACGTCAACCACGTATCCACCCAGCTGCCCTATGCGCTGACCGCCGCGGCTGTCTCCTTTGTGGGCTACATCATCGCAGGCATTCTGGGCTATGCATTTGACAGCTCGATCGCTCTGATCGCAACGCCGATCACGCTGGTGCTCATGGTTGTCGTCCTGCTGGTCATCCGCAAGGTAACTGCTGAACCGGCGGCATCCTGACGGCGGCAGTTCCATACACAAAAGCCAGCTCCCCGAATCATCGATTCGGGGAGCTTTTTTTTATCTCTTGGTCTTTCCCGCCTGTTTGATCGACAGGCTGATCCGCTTTTTCTTTTCGTCCACGTTCAATACCACGACGTCCACAATATCGCCGACGCGCACAACCTCCGACGGGTGACGGATAAACCGATCCGCAATCTCCGAGATGTGGACCAGACCGTCCTGATGCACGCCGATATCCACAAACGCGCCGAAATCGATCACGTTGCGCACCGTGCCGGTCATCTGCATCCCCGGCTTGAGATCCTTCAGCTCCATCACCTCATTCGATCGCAGAATCGGCTGCGGCAGTTCATCGCGCGGGTCGCGTCCGGGCTTGCGCAGTTCGGTCACAATGTCGTCGAGCGTCGCGCGTCCGACGCCGCACTGCGCCGCGGTCTGATCGGCATTCATGGTCTTGAGCTTGAGCGGCAGTGCGCTGAGTCTGCCGTCTGCGGCATCCTGCAGGGTCATTCCGCACAGCTTGAGCAGTTTGTCCGCCGCCTCGTACGACTCCGGATGTACACCGGTGTTGTCCAGCACATTCCGGCTCTCCGGCACACGCAGGAATCCGGCGCACTGCTGGAACGCCTTGGGTCCGAGCTTGGGCACCTTCAGCAGCTGTTTTCTCGAGGTGAACGCGCCGTGCTCCTCGCGGTACGCAACGATATTCTTTGCGGTAACCGCCGTCAGTCCCGCAACATAGCGCAGCAAAGACGGAGACGCCGTGTTGACATCCACGCCGACACCGTTGACGCAGTCCTCAACCACACCGCCGAGTGCTTCGTCCAGCCGCTTCTGCGGCATATCGTGCTGGTACTGTCCGACACCGATCGCCTTCGGGTCGATCTTGACCAGCTCAGCAAGCGGGTCCTGCAGGCGGCGCGCGATGGAGACCGCCGAGCGCAGATTGACATCGTACTGCGGGAACTCCTCCGCCGCGAGCTTGGATGCCGAGTAGACCGACGCGCCCGACTCGTTGACCACCATATAGGTCACATGCTGTCCCGCCGCGCCGCATTCGCGGATCAGATCCACCGCCATCGCCTCGGTCTCCCGGCTCGCGGTGCCGTTGCCGATCGCGAGATGCTGAACCCTGTGCTTCAGGATACTGCGCTTGAGCTGTTCGATGCACTCCTTCCGCTTGCGCTCGCCAAAAGTCGGGTAGACCACCATCGTATCCAGCACCTTGCCGGTCCCGTCGATCACGGCGACCTTGCATCCGTGCGCATAGCCCGGGTCGAGTCCCATGATCACCTTGCCGCGCACCGGCGGCTGCATGAGCAGCGGACGCAGGTTGAGCGCAAAATTGTGAATCGCCCCCTCCGCGGCGTCCTCGGTCAGCATCGCACGGATCTCACGCTCCAGAGACGGAAACAGCAGGCGGTTCCAGCTATCCTCCGCCGCCTGCATCACGATTTCCCCGCAGACGGTTCTCCCGCGCACCATGTGCCGGCGGATCGCCGCGAGCGCGCGCTCGCTGTCCGCTTCGATGGATACCTTGAGGAATCCCTCCTTCTCGCCGCGGTTGATGGCGAGCACCTGATGTCCCTGCAGACGCCGCACCGGTTGGCAAAAGTCGTAGTACAGCCGATAGACCGAGTCCTCCCCACCTGCTGCCGTCACCGTCATCTGAGCGGTTTTCTGCAGCTGCTCACGCAGATCACGGCGGATCTCCGCATTGTCCGAGATCATCTCCGCCAGGATATCGGATGCACCGGCGAGCGCGTCCGCCGCCGCGGGAACCTCATCCGTGAGAAATTCCTTTGCGATCTTGTCCGGATCTGCCGACGGCACCTGAAGCAGAATTTTCATCGCGAGCGGCTCGAGTCCCTTTTCCTTCGCAATCGACGCGCGGGTCCGCCGCTTCTGTTTGTACGGACGGTACAGATCCTCCACCGCCGCGAGCGTCTGCGCCCCGTCAATCGCCTGTGACAGATCGGGCGTGAGCTTGTCTCCGATCGCCTTTTTGACCTCCTGCCGGCGCGCCTCCAGACCCCGCAGATAGTTCAGCCGGTCAGCCAGCGTGCGCAGCGCCGTGTCGTCCATCCCGCCGTGCAGCTCCTTGCGGTACCGCGCGATAAACGGAATGGTGTTTCCCTCGTCGATCAGCCGGACAACGTTTTCCACACAGTGCTCCGGCTGACCGAGTTCCTGTGCAAGTGTATATATCATCGAATCCATCTGTGGTTCTCCTTTGTATTCAGACTCGCTCTATTGTACCACAAATCCACGCAGACAGCAAAAAAAGCGGTATCCGGATGAACCGGATACCGCTCTTTGTCTGTGAAGGTTTGGTTAACGGAACAGACCGACCGACTGCAGCAGCAGAACGACCAGCATGATCGGTGCGACCACCTTGATCATCAGGGCATACAGTCTCTTTCTGTGGAACGGATACTTGTCCTGCGTGACCTCGTCGATGATGGTTTTCGGCTTGACAACCCATCCGATCAGGATGCAGGTAAACAGCGCTACCAGCGGCATCAGGCAGTTGTTGCTGATGTAGTCCAGAATGTCGAGAATCTGACCGACCGAGCCGTTCGGAAGCGGCAGCTCGAAGTAGAACACATTGTAGCCCAGACAGACAATCGAACCCGTGATGACGGCATAGATCGTAACGAGAATCGAACTTCTCTTGCGGTTCCAGCCGGTGAAGTCCATGATGGACGAGACAATCGCCTCCATGATGGAAACCGAGGAGGTTACCGCCGCGAATGCGACGATGATGAAGAATGCCAGGCCGACTGCGTTTCCGATCGGTCCCATTGCCTGGAATACCATCGGCAGGGAGACAAACATCAGGCCCGGGCCTGCAGACATACCTTCAATACCCATGAAGGTGAAGACAGCCGGAATGATCATCAGACCGGCGAGCATCGCGATCGCCGTGTCGAAAATCTCAATCTGATTGATGGAGGACATCAGATTGGTGTCCTTCTTGGCATACGAACCGTATGCGACCATGATGCCCATCGCGACGCTGATCGAGAAGAACAGCTGGCCGAGCGCATCCATGACAACGATCAGGATATCCGAAAAGCTCATGCCGGAGAAATCCGGAATCAGATAGATCTTGAGACCTTCCAGACCGGTGCGGGTGACACCATCTGCATCCGTGTGGCTGAGCGTCAGGGAGAAAATCGAAATGCCGATGACCATGACAACCAGAATCGGCATCAGAACCTTGCTGAATTTCTCAATGCCCTTCTCTACACCGGAGAATACGACAACCGCCGTCAAAATGAAGAATACCAGCATCCAGAACAGCGGTCCAAACTGGCTCGTGATGTAGCCGGTGAAGTAGCCGCTCTCTGCCGCCGCCGTGCCCTGTCCGGTCAGATAGACCGTCAGGTACTTAAAGACCCAGCCGCCGATGACCGAATAGTACGGCAGGATGATGGTCGGCACCAGACACGCCAGAATGCCGATAAAGCCCCAGCGCGGGTGGATTTTCTTGTACGCGGTGAGCGGACTCTGTCTTGTCTTGCGTCCGATGGCGATTTCGGTTGTCAGCAGAGCAAAACCGAAGGTGAGCGCCAGAATCAGATAGCAGAACAGGAAGACGCCGCCGCCGTCCTTTGCCGCTAAGTACGGGAAACGCCAGATGTTTCCCAGTCCGACAGCACTTCCGGCTGCAGCCAGGATGAATCCGAGCTGACCCGA